>JBIQMK010000113.1:0-10314 GCA_044463365.1 Rhodanobacter sp.
TGGTGGACGGTGGTGAGCGGCGGCCAGACCTGGGTCGCGATGGCCGTGTCGTCGAAACCGCAGATCGACATGTCGCGGGGGATCGACAGCCCCGCTTCCGCGGCGGCCCAGATCGCGCCCACCGCCATGTCGTCGTCGCCCGCGAAGACGGCGGTGGGCCGCGTCGGCAGCGCCAGTAGCTGGCGCATCGCCACCACGCCGGACTCGAAGGAGAAGCCGCCCTGCACCATGTACGCCGGGTCCTCCTTCAGCCCGGCCTGCGTCATGCCATCGCGGTAGCCGGCCAGGCGCCAGATGCCGGCGCCGTGCTGGGGATCGCCAAGGATGTGCGCGATGCGGCGATGGCCCAGCGACACCAGGTGCGCCACCATCGCGGCGGAGGCCTCGCGCTCGCGCAGCCGCACGCCGATCTGCCCCTCGCCGTGGCGCGGCGCGATCGAGGCGAATGGCACCCCGTCCTTGCGCAGGCAGTCGAGCAGTTGCGGGTGATCGGTGAGCGGCGGCGTGAGAATCAGCCCGTCGGGCCGGTGCCGCGACAGGATGTCCTCGACCCGCTCCACGAAATCCGCCGCCGTCGAGTCCAGCGGCTGCACCATCATGCTGTAGTGTTGCGCTTCGCACGCCTCCAGCACGCCGGCCTGCACTTCCATGATGTAGCTGGGCGAACGGTTGTCGTACAGCAGGCCGATCACGAAGGAACGGCTGGCCTTCAGGCTGCGCGCCGTGGTGAGCGGCCGGTAGTTGAGCGCGGCCATGGCGGCCGTGACGCGCTCGCGCATGGACTTGCTCACGTTGGGATCGTTGTTGAGCACCCGCGAGACGGTTTTCGTCGACGTGCCCACCGCGCGGGCGACGTCGCTGATGGTCGCGCGCGTCATGGGCGTCTGGCCGGGGTCGATGATGCCGGGTTCAATGCTGAGGTTCCTTCGGGTCGTCCGTGTGCTGCTGGACGATAACGCGCATGCGGCGGGTCGGGGTGTTCCATCCGCTGATTTCGACCATCGGTGCCGCCTCGCCCTGCGCCGCGTAGCGCGCGGTGAGGGTGAGCGACTCGCCGGGCCACAGCGTGACGTCGTTGTCGCTCCACACGATGGGCAGGGCCAGCTCGCCGTCAGCCGCGTGCTTGACCGAAACATGCTGGAACAGCGCCATGGCTTTCGCCGATGCGGGCAGCGCCAGCGTCACGGTGACTTCGTTCTCGGCCCCCACCCGCCGCAGTGTGGTGCGGACGTCGCTGGTGGTGGCCGGCAGGGTTTGCAACGCGGTGAGGTCGGCGTAGCGCGTCAGCGGGGTGAGGTACCAGTTCGAGTTCGCCCAATCGAGCTGGTCGGGTTGCGTGGAGAGCCAGTACACGTTGCGACTGACCGGATCACCAGCGGCGGAGGCAAGCTCGAGCTCGATGAAGTAGGTCGCCGACAGACCGGCCGGCGTGGGCAGCGTCGTCAGTTGCCGCGTGCCGTTGCCGGCCAGGTCGATGTTCTGCAGCCGCCGCTCGTAGCGCACGCTGCCGTCCAGGTTGCGCACGCGGAGATGTGCCTGCAAACCGTGCTGGTCGGTGAGTGTCTGGTTGACCAGCACCACATCGCGCGTGTCGTACGAGTACTGGATGTGCACCGGCTCGTTGGCCTTCTTTGCGCCGAAATAGGCGCCGGCCGGGTTCATGAAGTAGTCGTACAGGTGCCAGTGCAGCGACGGCCACGCGTTGTTGAGCATCCAGTAGATCACCCCGGTCGAGGGGTTGGCCGCATCGCGGTGCGCGTTATACGCCTCGAACTGCGCGCGGGTGTTGTCATAGTTGTCGAGCTGCGCCTTGGCGACGTAATCGGCCAGGCTCTTCGGTGCGCCATAGCGCTTGGCCAGCGCGTTGGTGAAGGGCGCGATGCTGGCGAACACCGACCAGTCCGCCGAGGCGTGGTACTGCCGCACCTGCGGGTATTTCCACAGCGCCTCCTGCTCCAGCGGCGACAGCATGCGGGTCAGGTCTTCCAGCCGCGGGATGTCGGCGCCGGCGCTGGTTTCGGAGTTGAAGCCGAACGCGCCGCCCTCCTTGTCGGCATACCAGTAAGACGGCGGCACCCACGCGTAGGGGCCGGTCATCTTCATGCCGGAGGGCCCGGTTTCGGCGGTGGCTTGGTCGGTCGCCACGGCGATGATCGGCAGGGTCCAGTCTTCGGCGTGCAAGGTGTCGACGTACATCTTCGCGATGGGCGGCGGCGGCGGATGGTCGCTGCCGATCAGGAAGCCGATCACCGACGGGTGGTTGCGCAGCAGGCGCGCTTCGCTGGCCATCGAGTGCTGCGCCACCTTCCGGTCCGCGTCGTCCCAGGGCGCGCCGCCGGTCTTCGCCGCCGACTCCCATTTGTCGCAGCACTCCCAGCCGGCCAGGATCATGATGCCGTCGCGATCGGCCAGCTCGTAGAAGCGCTGGTTTTCCAGCTTGCCTTCGCTGCGGATGGTGTTGAGGCCGAGGTTGCGCACGTAGCTGAATTCGGCCTCCATGCGCGCCGGGTCATCGCGCAGGAACATGTCCGGCGCCCAGCCGGCGCCGCGGATCAGCACCGGCTTGCCGTTGACGATGAACTGGCGATAGCCCTGCTTGGTGAGCCGGGACGTGACGCTGCGGATGCCGAAGCTGGCGTCGACCTTGTCGGAGGCCGCGCCATCGACGGTGGCCACCATCTGCAAGGCATACAGCGGATGCGCGCCCATGCCGACCGGCCACCAGACCTTCGGATGGCTGAGATCGAGGCCGGGGTCGGTCGCCGGGGTGAACGTTACGGTCTGCACCTGGCCAGGCGCCAGGCGGATGGTCCGGCGCAGCGAAACGCCGGCCACCTCGCCGGTGATCGTCGCTTCATGGGCCACCTTGTCGAGGTTGCGCGCCTCCACTTTCACAGTCAGCGCGGCACGCGCCAGATCGGGCAGCGACAGCGCGGAGGTGACGTGCGGGAAGCGCAGCTGCACCGGCCCCGTACGCACGATGTCCACGCCGCGCCACGGGCCCATGTTGTTGTCCGGCGGCGTGGGGTTCCAGTCGACCCAGCCGATCGACAGGCTGCGCCTCGGGTCGTCCGGATGCACCTGCAGCGCCAGCACGTTGCGGCCGGGATGCACCCATGGCGTCACGTCGAACTCGTGCACGGGATACGCGCCGGCGACGGTGGCGCGGTCGGCGACCAGGTGGCCGTTCACCCACAGGTCGGCGCTGGCGATGATGCCGTTGGTGCGCAGCAGCGTGTGCCCTTTCGCGCCCGGGGCAAGCGTGAATTCGGTGCGGTACCACCAAGGGTTCACGAACAGGTTGCCGCTGGCGTCGGGCGCCTGCACCGCGCGCAGGTTGTCGCTATAGAACACGTTCTTGTAGGTGCCGTTCTCCAGCAATCCCGCCATCACCGTGGCGCGCCCGCTCACCGGATACCAGCCGCTGGTGGCGAAACCGGGGGAGGAGATCTCGGCGCCGCCCTGCTGCGCCTTGTCGCTGGCCTGGATCTGCCATCGGGCCACGGCGGTGGTGCCGACGCTTCCCGCCACGTTGACGGGCGCGAAGGACGCCCCGGCATGTGCGTTCGGCGCCGACAGCGCCAGCGCCACCACAGTCAGCAAGGTCTTGAGCGGAATTCGCATGGCTCAGTCGCTCCCCAGATAGGCTTCACGGATTTCCAATGGTGCGAACGGCCAGGAGCGGTTGACCTTCGCCCAGATCGCAAACACCACGATGCCGGCCACGATCCACGCGCCGGACAGCAGCAGCGCCGACGCGGACGCCGACAGGTAGACGTAGACCCAGCCCAGCAGCGCGATCACGCACGGCACCGGATACAGCCATTGCCGGTACGGCCGGTGCAGGTACGGCTGGCGCTTGCGCAACACCACCAGCGCGGCGATCTGCGCGATGGACTGCACGATGATGGTGGCGGCCAGCAGCATGCTGATCACCTCGGTGAGATCGAAGAACGTGCCGATCGCGGTCACCGCGCCCATCGTGAGCAAGGCCACGTGCGGGAAGCCGTGCTTCGCGTGCAGCTTGCCAAACACCGACAGGAACACCTTTTCGTGCGCCGCCTGGAACGGCACGCGCGAGCCGCCCAGCAGGCCGGCGAACACCGAGGCGAACGCGGTCACGATGATGAGGAGGGTCACCACCGCCGCGGCTGCATGGCCCCAGCTGTGCTCCACCACCAGCGATGCCACGGAATGGGATTTGGCGATCTCCTGCCACGGCGCCACGCCCAGCACGCTGATGTTGAGGATCAGGTAGATCACCATCATCACGATCACCGAGGTGATGATGGAGCCCGGCATGGTGCGGCCCGGATCGCGCAGCTCGTCGCCCATGTACGCGGTGGTGAAGTAGCCCAGGTAGTCGTAGATGCCCAGGATGAGTCCCGCGCCCAGGCCCACGAAGAAATGCGGGCCGAACGCATCGGCGGGATAGGTGAACGCGTACTGCGGATGGAAGTCCGAAAAACCCGCCGCCGACACGCCCACCACGGACAGCAGCATGATCACCCACAGCGCGATGGTGATCACGCGGATCGATTCGATCCGCCGGTACAGCAGCAAGGTGACCAGCGCGGTCGCCGCCACACCGATGAGATGCACGGTCCACCAGCCCATGTGCGGAAAGAAGAAGCCCAGGTACTCGACCATGCCGATGATGCCGGTCGACATCAGCAGCGGAATCGTCAGCAGCACCGTCCAGATGAACAGGAACGGCATCAGCTTGCCGGTGCGGTACTGGAACGCCTCGCGCAGATAGACGTAGGTACCGCCCGAACCCGGCATCGCCGCGCCCAGCTCCGCCCAGACCATGCCGTCGGCCACCGCGAGGACGGCCCCGGCGACCCAGCCGATCAGCGCCTGCGGCCCGCCCATGATCGCCAGCATGATCGGGATGGTGATGAACGGCCCGATGCCGCACATCTGGGTCATGTTGATCGCAGTGCCGGTGAACAGGCCGATGGAGCGATGGAAATGGCCGCCTCGATCGGAACGTGGAGTGGGGGAATGCTGCATGTCGGGCCTGTCGTCGGTGGATGGTGGTGCGTGCTGGATGGGTTCTGTGGTTCGGCGGAGAGCTCGGAAAACGCCTGTGCGTCTTTTCGGCTCAACTACAGCACTATCAATCTCGCCATTCGTCATCCCAGCGAAAGCTGGGATCCAGCGCCTTTCGATAGCTGCATGAAGGCACTGGATTCCCGCTTTCGCGGGAATGACGGTTAGGCGGCTAAGCGGCTGAATGGCTAAATAGCTAAACCACCTAAGCGGTTCAAGCGGCCAGAATGCCGGTGGCCGGGGTGCCCCGCCAAAACCGACGCGCATGCCGCACGCCGGATACGAACTGCCATCTCCCTCACCACTGCCCGCGAATGCCGACCATGAACATGCGTTCGGAGAAGTTCGAATGCGCCGGCTGGTCGGGCCACACCAGGTAGTAGCGCTGGTACTCGTTGGTGAGGTTGGTGCCGTCGACGAACACCTCTGCGCCCTTGGCGATCTTGTAGGAGACGGACGCGTCCAGGTACTTCTGCGGCGCCTCGTACATCTCCATGCCGGCGATGCCGCCCACGTCCTCCGACACGGCGCGCTTCGATCGGTAGTTGTACGCCACGCGGGCCTGCAGGCGGTCATCCTGGTACCACAGGATGAAGTTGCCGGACTTGGTCGAGTTGTCCTGGAACGGGATCTTGTGGCCGGCCAGGTCGGTGGCGCCCGAGTCGCTGGGCGCATACGTGGCGTTGATCTCCATGCCGGTCTTGGAAAGGATGCCCGGCAGGAAGGTGAAGCCCTGGCGGTAATCGAACTCGGCACCGTGGATGCTGTTGCCGGTGCCCTGCACCGGCTCGGTGATGGTGACGCAGCGATCGCGCACCACGCCGTCCTCGTCCGGCAGCGTGCAATCGATCACGCTGCCGCTCTTGATGAAGCTCTGCACGTTGATGCGGAACAGCGCCAGGCTGACCATGCTGGTGGGGTTGATGTAGTACTCGAGCGAGGCGTTGTAGTTCTTCGAGCGCCACGGATCGAGGTTGGGGTTGCCGTTGGAATTGCCCGCCGCCACGCGGAACAGCGGCCCCTGCGGCGTCTCCACCAGCGAGTAGTTGAGCTCCAGCCCGCCGCCCCAGGTGCTGAGGTCCAGCGGCATCATGTTCTTGGAGAACGCCAGGCGGAATTTCAGGCTGTCGGTGAGATCCAGCGAGAAATTGGCCGACGGCAGGTAGTCCTTGTAGGTGCGCGTGGTGATCTGGGCGCCGGCATCCTCGGGCTCCGTGCCGTAGGAGCCGGGCGCGCCGGTCAGGCGCTGGGTCACGCCCAGGTTAGTGCGGATCGCCCGCAGGCCGATGTTGGCGGCGTAAGGCATGTCGCCGATGTTGCCGTCGAAGTTGGCTTGCAGGTAGGCCGAGGTCTCCTTCAGGCCCACGGCCCAGGTGGTGCCTGGCTCGCCCTGTCGCTGCGTCTGCGGATAGAGCGACTTCCAGAACGCCTCGGGGTTGTCCATGGCATGCGGATCGACGGCCCAGTAGGTGATCCCCGACCCCAGCAGGTCGCTGTACTTTTTCCAGTTGCCGGACAGCGGCGCGACGGTCTGCGGCATCGGCAGGGCCGACAGCGGGCCGGCGCGGAAATAGCCCAGGTCGTTGCCGGCGGTGCAGTCGCCGCTGTTCATCACCACGTCGGCGGCCACGTAGCGCACCAGGCAGCCGTTGGGGTCGCTGGCGCCCATGCCGGCATAGACCGGCGTGACGAAGGTGTAGCCGATGTTGTCGGCGTGGCGGATGCTGTTGCGCGCGCCGAAGTCGAGCCGGAAGCCGTTGCCGAAATCGTAGTGCGTGTCGAAACGGAACACGTTGAGCGCCACCTTGCGGTCGTAATCGCCGGCGGACTCCAGCGTCTTCATCGTCCACCCGTTGGGATCGGCGAACTGGCTGGCCATCGACGCCGGCAGGTCGACTTTCAAATTGCGACCGCGGAAGTCGGCAACGATGGGGACGGTGTTCTGCACCAGCCCGTGCGCGTTGAACACGCGGTTGCCACCCAGTTCCTCGGGATAGATATAGGTGCCGGGCGGCACCGCGTCCTCGGGCACGCCGTCCTTCAGCACGTTCGACCACAGCCCGCCATCGGAGTTGGAAATGTTGACGTCGGTTTCGGCGCTGGACTGGCGCGCGGTGTCGTGGATGCCGCGCACGCTGGCGGTGAACGGGCCACCGTCATCGAAATTCAACTGCAGGTTGAAGTTCTTCGCGGTGGATTTCGTGCGGATGGCCTGCGAGAACGACTCCACGTCACCGGGCCATTTCTTGTAGACCTGGGTGGTGTACAGGTGCGAGCCATCCCAACCCGGCTCGGGCGTGCCGTAGGAGCCGGCCACCGGCTGGCCGGTGTCGCGCGACAGCGCGGGCACGTAGGTGGCGCCCTGCCAGTTGGTGGAGTTGAACTGGATGCCCGCGGTGCGGTTGAACTGGTCCTGGTGCGCGTAGAAATAATCGCTGGTGACGGTGAAGCCGCCGCCCAGGTCCGCCTGGAACGAGGCATTGCCGGACTTGCGCTTGCGCCGGGTGGTGGTGTCGTACAGGCCGATGTTCTGGCTGCCCATGAACACGCCATTGGCATCGCCGTCGCCGTTGACGTCCACGCTGCCATCGGCGTTCTGCACGATGTCCGAGGGGATTGGCGCACCGTTCCACGGCGTCAGGAAGCCGCTGTAGCTGCCCGCGCTGGCCGCGTTTTCGCCGTTCAACGCCACGCCGTACTGGTCCAGGCCCTCGTTGGAGTTGGTGCGCGTGGTGTCGGAGAAATCGGCCGACACCAGCAGGCCCCAGCGGCCGTCGTCGTTGTACGAAACGAGGCCGTTGGCCTCCGGCCCCCACTTGCGCGTGGATCGCCCGCGCTCGGCGTCGCCGGAGTAGCTGTAGGTAAAGCCGCTGGGCAGGTCCCAGGGTCGATAGGTGTGCAGATCCAGCGCGCCGCTGATGCCGCCGTCGGTGGTGCTGGCGGTGGGCGACTTGATGACGTCGACGCCATGGAACAGCGTGGCCGGCATCATGCCGAAGTCCGGTTGCTGCGAGTCGATCTGGTCGGCGGTGATGAACACCTCGCCGTTGAGCATGGTGCCCACTTCCGGCAGGCCGCGCACATCCACCGTGGTGCCTACGCCGGCGTCGCGGTTGATCTGCACGCCGGTGACGCGCTGCAGCGCGTCGGTGATGGTCACGTCGGGCAACTGGCCGATGCTTTCCGCGGTGATGCTGTCCTGGATGTTCGGCGCCAGCCGCTTCAGCTCGATCGCGCGCATCTGCGAGGCGCGCACGCCGGCGACGTCGACGGCCGCCAGCGTGACGGCCTTCCTGGCCTCCTTGTCCTTCGCGGCCCGATCCCTGGCATCGGCGTTCTGCGCCCCGGGCGCCGAGCTGTCTTGCGCCGCGGCCGCCTGCGACGCTTCCGCCTGCGCGCCGGTGAACGGCGATGCCACGGCCGGTGCCGCCATCGCCGTCAGCAGTGAGAGCGATACGGCCAATGACAAGGGGTGTCTGCGATGTGTGGTGGACATGAGCCTTACCTCTCGGTTGATGCCTGCCGGGCGTTGGTGCTTGCCACGCTGCGGCAAGTGGATCGAAGTTGACGCCCGTTGCGGCGTGTCGTTGCGACGCCAACCCCGGATGCACCCGGCCATGGCGTTTCCACCTGATTCCCCGCGGGGCCGTCCGCCCCGTGTCTTGCCTGTTGCCCCGGCGCGCCATCGCACCGGGCATTCGTCAGCAGTCGTTCGCGGGCTTTCGCAAGACCCGCGACGCGTTCATCCAGCCGCCTCTCCCGCCAGCACGCGGCCGGCGCCGTTCGCCAGCGCCACGCCACGCCCCAGGTGCCATTTGGCGGCACCAAGGACGCCCTTGCGCCCGTGTTCCGTCACCCACACCGGCACCCGCGACAGCAGCGCACGTACGCTGCGCCCGTGCAGGAACCGCTGTTCGAAGGCGCTGCGCTCGAGCAGGGCGAACATCGAATGCAGGAAGCCACCGGCCAGATACACGCCGCCCGTGGTCATGAAGGTCATGGCGAGGCTGCCGGCGAAACTGCCCAGCGACGCGCAGAAGATGTCCACCGCCTCGACCGCCTGCGCGTCGCTACCCGCCGCGGCCGCGGCGGTGACGGCCTCGGGCGTGGGCAGTCGCGGCGCCATTCCATCCAGGGCGCACAGGGCCCCGTACACGGTCAGCAGGCCGGGGCCGGACACGATGCACTCGTACGCCAGGTAGCCGCCCCGCGGGGCGAGCCGGGCAAGCACTTCGCGTTCGCGCACCGAATGCGGCGCGTAGTCCATCTGCCCGGCTTCGGTCGCCAGCACACCGCCGCCGGCAGAGGCGGACAGGCGCACCGCCGCGCCCAGGCCGGTACCGGGCCCGATCACCAGGATCGATCCATCGGCGCGGACGTTCGGCCCGCACAGCAGGCGGGCATCGCTGTCGGAGCGGTCGTCGATGCCGTAGCCCAGCGCTTCGAGGTCATTGAGCACGGCCACGTCGTCGATGCCCAGCGCCTGCCGCAGCCGCCCCAAATGAATGGGCCAGGCGGAGTTGTCGCTCAACACCTCGTCGCCCTTCAGGTAGCCGGCGCAGGCCAGCACGCATTGCCGCACCGTGGTGCGGACCGCGTCATCGATGAATGACTTGAGCAGTTCGGCCAGCCCCGGGAACGCGGCGCAGGCCAGCTTGCGATAGGCCAGCACCTCGACCTCGCGCGCGTCGTCATCGGCTGCCCTCACCAGGGCCACGCGCGCAAAGGTGCCGCCCACGTCAGCCGCCAGAAACGGCAAGTCCGATGCGCCTGCTGCTTGCCCCCGCTGGCCGATCGTTGCGTTCACCGTGCTCCCCACACCGGAACCGGCGGTTAGATTGAAATTCATTGTCATCGATGTCAACTTGCAGGGCGGCATGCGCTAACCCTGCGGCTTGGTGTCTATATATTATTGATTTAGATGCTTATATTGATGTCGAATGACGCGCTGACTCGACCGAATATGCTGCATCGAAGCATTTCGATGATCGGGCCACGGTGCGGGTCGCCATGCGGCGCCCGACATTCGGCCATGAGCGGGCAGCCCGGCAGCTCCCGAAGGCACGTGCCGAGCGTTCTGCCGCCTCGTGGCGCGCCATCACGCCGCGTTTCGCCGCATCGGCTATAGAGAGAACGCATGCTCGTCATCCCGGCGAAAGCCGGGACCCAGTGCCTCTGGCTTCACGGCCTGAAGGCACTGGGTTCCTGCTTGCGCAGGAACGACGGAGTTTTTCGGTTCCCTATGGATCCAGCGGAGAT
>JBIQMK010000114.1:0-10190 GCA_044463365.1 Rhodanobacter sp.
TGCAGAGGCGATGCGGAATGCTGCACGGCACCCGCGCGGCGACGGCGAGGCAGACGGGTAGCAGCAGGAGGGATCGGCGCATGTCGGTATCCGGAGGGCGGTGGAGGCGCCACGGCGCCAGACTCGCCGCAGTATAGCGAGCCACCCGCAGCACCTGCCCGCTGCCTTCATCTCCGCTGCCGTTATCATGCGCGACTGCATTCGCGCATCGCGCGCGACGAGGAAACCACGATGGAATGGAGCACATGGCTGCGCATGCCGATGACCGTGCTGCTGGTGCTGGCGGCGCTCTTTGCACTGGCCACGCTGGTGCAACTGGTGATGGTGCGCCAGCGATTGCACGGTGGCCAGCCGTTCGCGGCCAGCGGGCGCGCGCTGCTGTGCCTGCTGTTCTTCGCGCTGACCGTGGTGCTCGGCGGCATGGGTTACGCGCTGCGCGGCTACCGGCTGCTGGCGCAGGAAAGCCCGGTGGTGGATATCGACGCACGCATCCTGTCGCCGCAGCGCTGGGCACTCACCCTGAGCTGGCCCGACGGCAGCACGCGGCAGGTGCAGTTGGCCGGGGACGACTGGCGGGTGGAGGCGGTGGTACTGAAGTGGAAACTGCCGGCGCTGCTGAGTGGTGTGCCGCCGCTGTACCGGCTCGACCGCCTGTCCGGCCGCTACGACGACCCGGAGCAGGAGGCCACCGCGCCGCGCACGGTGATCAGCTTTCGCCCGACCGACGGTTTCGATCTGCTGAACCTCAAGCGCAACTATCCGCGGTGGTTGCCCGAGGTGGATACCGTGTTCGGCAGCGGCGCGTATCTGCCGCTGGTGGATGAGGGGCATTACAGCGTCAGTTTGATGCGCACCGGCGCGCTGGTGGCGCGGCCGGATGAGGCGACGGCGGCGCGTATCGCCAGCCCGTTGTAACCCTTGCTTCCCCCGCTTGCGGGGGAAGCTGCCCGACAGGGCTGATGGGGGCTTTTCGACGCGCGGAAAGCAAGATCAAGAGCGCCCTCTTCCGCCTTACGTGCCGCTCCTGCGGCACGCCCTTCGGGCCGGCTTCGCCGTTCGCTTCGGCATCCTGCCTTCGCAGTCGGCACCTTCTCCCGCAAGCGGGAGAAGGAACAGCCAGAGCCGCGCCGCTCTTGCTTCCCACGCCTGCGGGGGAAGCTGCCCGGAGGGCTGATGGGGGGCTTTTCACCGCGCGGAAAGCAGGATCAAGAGCACCCTCTTCCGCCCTTCGGGCACCTTCTCCCGCAAGCGGGAGAAGGGAAAGCGCACCCCATCTGCCGGGCCGGGCCCCTTCCCCCGCGAGCGGGGGAAGGGACGGCTTCAGAACGTGCCGCGCTGGATGAAGGGGACCTGGGCGTAGAGGCGGCGTTCGGCGCCGCGGGGGTCGTCGGCCTGGCGGATATCGGTGTCGAACAGCATGGTTTGCCGGCGCGCCAGCGAATAGTTGTCCCAGCGCGGCAAGCCCTTGTGGTTGGGGTTGCCATGGCGGGCCAGGGCCAGCAATGCATCGCTCATTGCATCGGCCATGCGCGTGGCGTCCTCGCTGCTGCCGGTACGTGAGCCCGGTTGCCGCGGGTTGTGGAAAACCAGCGGGATGTCGAGGGTGTGGAAGGCGCGCAACCGGGCGGCATCGCCGTGGCGGTCGTACCAGTCCAGCTCGTACGCCCAAGTGGGTGCGTCCTGCCGCGCGCGGGCTTCCAGTTCCTCGACGGCGCCGCGCCAGGAGCGGCCGGCGGTGGTGGCGGCGAAGAACACGTCCGACGGTGTGTAGTCGGGGTACAGGCGGCGGTATTCGGCGATCACCACGGAGGGAAGCAGGTCCACATATTGCTGTTTTTCCAGCTTGGCCGGCAGGTCGTCCCAGGTCAGGTTGAAGTTGGCCGGGTCGTGGCCCAGGAAGGCACGGGTTTCATCGTGGGTGTTGCCGATGACCATGGGGATGCCGGCCGATTGCGCCGGTGCCTGCGGCCAGAACGGGTGCGACGGCAGCGCACGCGAATCCAGTACCGGGCCGAGGTACAGGTTGGTGCTTTCCATGCGCGAGGGATCGTGGATCTTCGTCGCCTGCAGCAGCTTTTCCAGCGGCATGCGGCGCAAGGCATCGGCGTCGGCGTGGAAGTGATCCAGCACCAGTTGCGCGCGCTGGCTGGCGGCCCGCGGGCCGGCGGCGGTGACCTGCTGGCCGCTCATGGTCCAGGCGCGATGGAACAGGCCCTTCGCTTCCGGCATCGCCATCAGGGTGGCGATCTTGGCGCCGCCGCCGGACTGGCCGAACACGGTGACATTGGCCGCGTCGCCACCGAATTCGGCGGCGTGCTGCTGCACCCACTGCAAGGCCTGGATCAGGTCGAGCTGGCCCACGTTGCCGGAGTCGGCGAACGCCTCACCACCGAGCTGGGCCAGGTACAGATAGCCGAACAGGTTGAGCCGGTGGTTGAGGGTGATCACCACCACGTCGCCGCGCTGGCTCAGATGGGTGCCGTCGTAGAGCGGGCTGCTGCCGGAGCCGTTGCTGAAGGCACCGCCGTGGATATAGACCAGCACCGGCCGCTTGCCGCCGTCGCGCAGCGCGGGCGTCCACACGTTGAGGTAGAGGCAATCCTCGCTGCCCGGACCTTCGCCGCTGGTTTGCGGCGCGGCGGGGCCGTAGTCGAACGCGTCGCGCACGCCGCGCCACGGCAACTCCTGCACGGCGCGCTGGAACCGGCGCGGCGCCGTGTCGGCGCCATACGGGATGCCGCGAAAAACATGGATGCCCTGCTCCAGTTGCCCCGCGACGCGGCCACTGCGCAGGCGGGCGATCGGGCTGGATTTGTTGCTGACCGAACCGGCCATGGCGACGGCGGGCAAGGCGACGGCCAGTGAGCCGAAGGCGCCGGCGCGCAGGAAGTGGCGGCGTTGCGGGTCCACCTCTTCAGCGCTCATGGCGAAACCTTCCCGGGTTGCGTGGCGATCCAGTCCAGTGCCAGCCGCGGCCAGGCGGCGGTGGTCAGGCCGTGCGTGCCGCGCACACCGAAACCGTGGCCGCCGTGCGGAAACAAATGCATCTCGGCGGGCACTCCCGCAGTCAAAAGGGCGCGGTAGAACTGCAGCGCGTTGCCTACCGGCACGGCCGGGTCGTCCTGCGCGTGAACCAGGAAGGTGGGCGGCGTGTCGGGTCGCACCTGGTATTGCATCGAATACTGGCGCAACAGCTGCGCATCAGGGTGGGGACCCAGCAGCCGATCCCGCGAACCGCCATGCGTGTCCGGCCCGGCCATGTCGATCACCGGGTAGATCAGCAGCTCGAAATCCGGCCGCGCACTGACCTTGTCGATGGCATCGGTGGCCGGGTAGACCGCCTTGTCGAAACCGGTGCCCAGCCGCGCGGCCAGATGGCCGCCGGCGGAAAAGCCCATCACCCCGATGCGATGCGGGTCGAGCTGCCATTGCGCGGCGCGGGTGCGAATCAGGCGCAGCGCACGCTGCGCGTCGGCCAGCGCCGCCTCGCGGTCGGCGCGGCCTTCGCCGGGCAGCCGGTAGCGCAGCACGAACAGGGTCACGCCGCCCTGCTCGACGAAGGCCGGCGCCATCGCCGAACCCTCCTTGTCCAGCACCACCCGCTTGTAGCCACCGCCCGGCGTGACCAGCAGGCCGACGCCGTTGGGCCGGACCGGGCGGTAGACGACCAGGTACGGCTCGCTGACGTGGGTGACGTAGCGATCCGGCACGGCCGGATCGGCGCTGCGCTCGACGAGCTGCAGTGGTTGGTCGAGCGCTTTGTCTCCCGGTGCCAATCCGGCCGGCCACAGGCCGATCCGGTCGGCCGAGCCGGGCGCCGGCTCACCGTCGGCGGCGGCCGCCGCCAGCGGGGCGCAAAAACAGAGAAACAGCATCAATGCCATGACAAACAGTCGCTTGCGCCGATGCGATGGGAACATGTGCGGCTCCGTGGTGAGCGGGATGGACGAAATTTCTGCACTGCCTATTGCCAGATGACACCGGTTGACCATATATAGCAATCACCGTATTGTCGATGGGCAGTGCAGCAACTATCAGGAGAGTCACTTGAGCAACGAGCAAGGTCACCGGAACGCGACCGTTTCCGCATGGGAAGACATTGCCCACCGATTCGTGGAAGCGCGGCGCGCCGGTCGATCACTGCCGGATTTCCCCGGCGAGATTCCGCCGGATCTGGTCAGCGCCTATCAGGTGCAGGACCTGGCCATCGCCCAGTGGGACGACGCGGTGGTGGGCTGGAAGATTGGCTACATCGCCGCCGATCGACGCGATGTTTCCGGCGACGAACGCCTGCTGGGCCCCATATTTCGCCGCAATCTCTGGAATGCTACCGGTGCCATCGTGGATATCCCGGTGTTTTCCGGCGCGGGGGGTTTTGCCGCGGTGGAAGCGGAGTATGTGCTGCAACTGGAAGCGGATGCGCCGGCCGACAAGCTGGACTGGACGCCCGAGGAAGCAGGGCTGTTGCCCACCCGGCTGCATGTCGGCGTGGAAGTGGCTAGCAGCCCGCTGGCTACGATCAACAAGCTGGGTCCGCGCGTGGTGGTGTCCGATTTCGGCAACAACAACGGCCTGGTGCTGGGGCCGGAAATCGACCACTGGACGACGTGCGACGAAACCAGGCTCACCGCGCGCACCGAAATCGACGGTGTGGTGGTGGGCACCGGCGGCGCGGCCAACCTGCCAGGCGGATTGCGCGGTGCATTCGCCTTCGCCCTGCGTCGCTCGGCCCTGCGCGGCCGGCCGCTGAAAAAGGGCGACCTGATCGCCACCGGCAACGCCACCGGCATTCATGACATCGACGTGGGCCAGCTGGCGCTGATCGATTTCGGCAGCGCCAAGATCGTCTGCCGGGCCGTCCCCGGCGGGCCGGGCTGAACCTATGCACGGGAGGGGGAAATGATCACACGTCGCGGTTTTCTCGGTGCCGGCCTGGGCACGCTGGCCGCCTCCGCCCTGGCCGCCTGTTCCAACGGCGCCTCGGCCGGCATGGGCGGCAAGGACAGTGCCGGCGGCCACCTGCTGACCGCGTCGGATGTGCATGTCGCCAACTACCCCACCGTGACCGCGGTCGACTGGATCGGCAAGGAACTGGAGCGGCAGACCGACGGCCGCCTGCGCTTGCGCATGTACCACTCCGGCCAGCTTGGCCGTGAGTCGGAGGCGATCGATATGGCGCGCTTCGGCGCCATCGACATCACCCGCGTGTATTCGGGCGCCTTGAACAACGCCTTCCCGCTGACCCAGGCGCTGTGCCTGCCCTACGTTTTCGACTCGGTGGCGCACATGCGCCACGCGCTGGACGGCGGCGTCGCCGCGGCCGTGCTGCGCGGTTTCGAAAGCCGCGACCTGATCGGCCTGGCCATCTACGACTCGGGCACGCGCAACTTCTACAACACCAAGCACCCGATCGTGGAACCGCACAACCTGCACGGCCTGAAGCTGCGCGTGGCGCGCTCGGACATTTTCCTGGAGCTGATCCGCATGTTCGGCGCCAACCCCACGCCGATGTCGCTGGGCGACACGTTCTCCGGGCTGGAGACGCACATGATCGACGGCGCCGAGAACAACATGCTCAGTTTCCAGTCCAGCCGCCACTACGAGTCGGCGCGCTACTGGTCCGAAACCGAGCACTCCTACGCGCCGGACATCCTGCTGATGTCGCGCCGCAATTTCGAGAAGCTGACGCCGTCCGATCGCGAGCTGCTGGTGGATCTGGGCCGCCGCTCGGTCACCGTGATGCGCCAGCAGTGGGATGCCACCGAGGGCAAGGCGCGGCAGACGGTGCTGGCGCACGGGGTGAAGGCGAACGCGGTGGACATGGCCGCGTTCCGCACGGCGGCCGCGCCGTTGCTGCGGGAGTACCTGAAGCAGCCTGACGTTGCCGAAATCTATCGCCGTATCCGTGAATTCGTCTGAGGTTGTGCTTTTTCAACCTCTCAGCCCGGCCAAGGATGGCCGGGCGCGGATCGGGCACGCAGTGACTGATCCGCGTGAGCGCGTCCGGGCCTGTGCCGGGCGCGCGATAGAAGAAAACCGCAGGAAGTGGTTTTCTTCACAAACTTTGAGGTTGGCCGATGTCTGAAACCGACGACCGCACGATCGTGACTGGCCCCCAGCGATGGCTGGAAGTGCTTGCGCGCATCGCCATCCACATCGCCGCGTTCGCCATGCTGGGCCTGGTGGCCGTGCAGGGCTGGCAGGTGTTTGCCCGCTACGTCATCAACGATTCGCCGGGCTGGACCGAGCCATTGACGATCCTGCTGCTGAGCACGGCGATGAGCCTGGGCGCCGCCGCAGCGGTGCACAGCAACCGGCATTTCGGCTTCTTTTTGCTGGCCGGCGTGCTCGGCCCGCGACTGAAGTGCGCGCTGGAAGTGGTGGTGGAGATCGTGGTCGCCATCATCGGCGCCGTGCTGGCCTGGTGGGGCTGGATGCTGTGGATGGATGGCGTGCACATCAAGACGGCTGGCGCGGATTTCCCGCAGAGCATCAACTACCTGCCGCTGAGCATCGGTGGCGCGCTGATGCTGGTGTTCGCGATCAATCGCCTGGTGCTGGCCTTGCGCCCCACGACCATTGAAGGGGGCCACTGAGCCATGGGCATCGCGATTCTTTTCATCGTCTTCGGTGTGCTGCTGGTGCTTGGCGTGCCGGTGGCGTTCTCGCTGGCCGCGGCGGCGCTGGCCACGCTGTGGTACCTGGATCTGCCGGCGGTGGTGCTGGTGCAGCAGATCGGCGCCGGTATCGGTACCGCATCGCTGGTCGCCATTCCGCTGTTCATTTTCGCGGGCGAAATCATGATGCGCGGCGGCATCTCGGAGCGCCTGATCGCGTTCGCCGCCTCGCTGGTGGGGCGCCTGCGCGGCGGCCTGGGCCAGGTGTCGATCCTGTCCTCGCTGTTTTTCGGCGGCGTCTCCGGCTCGGCCATCGCCGATGTGTCGGCGGTGGGCGGCACCATGATTCCGCAGATGGTCAAGCGCGGTTACGACCGGGATTTCGCGGTCAACGTCAGCATCACGGCGGCGCTGGTGGCGCTGGTGGTGCCGCCCTCGCACAACCTGATCCTGTTCTCGGCCGCCGCCGGCGGCAGCATCTCCATCACCGACCTGTTCGCCGCCGGCATCCTGCCCGCACTGCTGATGACCGTGGTGCTGATGGTGACCGGCTATTGCGTGGCGCGTCGGCGCGGCTACGGCGTGGAAGCGTTCCCCGGCTTTCGCAAGGTGGCGAAGCTACTGATTGCGGCGCTGCCCGGGCTGGGGCTGGTGGCCCTGATCTTCATCGGCATCCGCGCCGGCATTTTCACCGCGGTGGAATCGGCGGCGATCGCGGTGGTCTATGCGTTGTTCGTCACCGGCGTGCTGTATCGCAATTTCAGCTTGCGCGGCTTCCTCGACACCGTGATACACGCGGCGCAGGGCACCGGCGTGATCCTGTTCGTGATCGCCACGGCGGCGGTGTTTGGCTGGCTGCTCGCCTACCTTCAAGTACCCGCGGCGATGGTGGACTTCCTGGGCATGATCGCCCACGACCAGACCACGGTGCTGCTGATGATCGTGGTGTTGCTGCTGATCCTGGGCACGTTCATGGATCTGGCGCCGATGATCCTGATCTGCACGCCGATCTTCCTGCCCGTGGTGAAGGCCTACGGCATCGACCCGGTGCACTTCGCGATGGTGCTGGTGATCAGCGGCGGCATCGGCCTGGTGACGCCGCCGGTGGGCTCGGTGCTGTTCATCGGGACCGCCATCGGCAAGATCAGCATCGCCGAATCGATGAAGACGATCTGGCCGTTCTGGCTGGCGGCCGTGGCCGGTTTGCTGGTGGTGACCTTCTTTCCGCAGCTGTCGCTGTGGCTGCCGGCGCTGATGCGGCACTGACAAGCGAGTACCCCCCATGAATCCACGATCGATCACCCGGTTACTCCCCAGCCACGGACGGCTTTTTGATACGGCATGCAGGCGGCTGCTGATGCTGGCCGCCTGCATGGTGATGGCCGGCCCGGCGCTGGCCGCCGACGCCGCGCAGCCCTGGAAGCGCGGCATCGAGCACCAGCGCATGGCCGACCTTGGCGATGGGCGCTTCCTCAACCCGGTCCTGTCCGGCGACCACCCCGATCCGTCCGTGCTCAAGGACGGCAAGGATTACTACCTCACGCTGTCCTCGTTCGACGCCTACCCCGGCCTGCCGATCTGGCATTCGCGCGACCTGGTGAACTGGCAGCCGCTGGCGCATGCGATCCGTACCGACGTGGGCGCGATCTGGGCGCCGGACCTGGTCAAGTACAAGGGCCGCTACTACATCTACTTCGCGGCGCGCACCGCGGAAAAGCGCGGCAATTACGTGGTCTGGGCCGACGCCATCGGTGGCCCGTGGAGCGAGCCGGTGAGCCTGGGCCTGCCCCGCCACATCGACCCCGGCCACGCCGTGGGCGAGGACGGCAAGCGCTACCTGTTCCTGTCCGGCGGCGACTACGTGCAACTGGCCGACGACGGCCTCAGCGTGGTCGGCACGCCCAGGCACGTCTACGACGGCTGGCACTACCCGGAAAGCTGGGACGTGGAGAGCTATTCGCAGGAAGGCCCGAAGATCAGCAAGCACGACGGCTGGTTCTACATGACCACCGCGGTGGGCGGCACCGCCGGTCCGCCCACCGGGCACATGGTGATCAGCGCCCGCTCGCGTTCCATCCACGGGCCGTGGCAGAACTCGCCGTACAACCCCATCGTGCGCACCGCCAGCCGCGACGAGCCGTGGTGGTCGCGCGGTCACGCCACCATCGTGGAAGGCATCGACGGGCGCGACTGGATGGTCTATCACGGCTACGAAAACGGCTATTACACGCTGGGCCGGCAGATGCTGCTGGATCCGATCGCATGGACGGCCGACGGCTGGTTCGTGGCCAAGGGCGGTGACCTGGGCCAGCCGCTGGCCAAACCGGCCGGCGAGGCCTTGCCCCACGGCATGGCGTTGTCGGACGGTTTCAGCGGCGACAAGCTCGGCCCGCAATGGGCGTTCTTCAAACCCGGCCCCGACGAGTACCGGCGCCTGTCGTTCAAGGACGGCGACCTCACCGTGCAGGGCAAGGGCCATTCCCCGCGCGACAGCTCGCCGCTGACGGTCATCGCCGGCGACCGCGCCTACGAGTTCGAGGTGGAGATGGAAATCGCGCCGGGCGCCATCGGCGGCGCATTGCTGTTCTACAGCGACCGCCTGTATGCCGGCGTGGGCAGCAACGGCGAGCAGTTCATCCTGCACCGCTATGGCCTGGACCGCCCCGAGTCGCTCCCGCCCAGCCGCAAGGGTGGAAAACTGTGGTTGCGGGTCACCAACAACCGCAACATCCTGACCGTACACACTTCGCGGGATGGCCAGCATTGGCAGAAGTATCCCGTGCAAATGGACGTCTCGGGTTACCATCACAATGTGGCCGGTGGCTTCCTGGCCCTGAAACCGGCGATCTACGCGGCCGGCACCGGGGCTGTGACATTCCACCATTTCCGTTACCGCGCGCTGGACTGAAACCCGATGGTTGAAAGGCCCGCGCAGAAGGACTCCAAAGGATTCCCTTGAGCAAGAAGGCCGATTCCAAAACCGTGACGATCAACGACATCGCACGGCTGTCGGGCGTTTCCAAGAAAACCGTGTCGCGCATCATCAACAACTCGCCGCTGGTGCGCAAAGACACCCGCGACAAGGTCGAGGCGTTGATGCGCGAGGTCGGTTACGCGCCCGATCCGCTGGCGCGCGGGCTGGCGTTCCGGCGCTCGTTCCTGATCGGCATGGTCTACGACAACCCCACCGCCCAGTACGTGGTGGACATGCAGTACGGCGCGCTCGATGCGCTGCGCGGGTCCAGCTTCGAACTGGTCGTGCACCCCTGCGATTCCCGCAGTGCCGCCTACATCGAGGGCGTGCGCCGGTTTGCGCAACAGCACAAGCTGCATGGCGTGATCCTGGTGCCGCGCGCCTCCGAGGATCAGGCCCTGGTCGAGATGCTCAGGGACATCGACTGCCGCTACGTGCGCATCGCCGCGGTGCCGATGGACGAAAGTTCGCAGATGGTGATCACCCATGACCGCGATGGCGCGGCGGAAGCCGCCGACTACCTGCTGTCGCTGGGCCACCGCGACGTGGCCCTGATCACCGGCCCCGCGGCCTACCGCTCCACGCTGGAGCGTACCGCC
>JBIQMK010000115.1:0-10078 GCA_044463365.1 Rhodanobacter sp.
GTGCAGATCACGCCGAACACGAAGCTCTTGACGATGCCGTTGCCGACATCGCGGAACACGTCCACGCCCGTTTGCATGATCGACCAGAAGTTGCCCGCATCCACGCCGATCAGCAGCACGGCGACCACCCAGGCGCCAATGATGCCGATGGCCGAGAACAGGATGGCCAGCAGTGGCATCGACACCACGCCGGCGATGAAGCGCGGCGCGAGCACGCGGCTTTTCGGGTCGATCGCCATCATTTCCATCGCGGCGAGCTGCTCGCCCGCCTTCATCAGCCCGATCTCGGCCGTGAGCGAGGTGCCCGCGCGCCCGGCGAACAGCAGCGCCGCCACCACCGGGCCGAGTTCGCGCACCAGCGCAAGGTTGACGATCAGCCCGAGCGTCTCGGTCGCACCATAGGTCACGAGCGCGTAGTACATCTGCAGCGCGAGCACGAAGCCCACCGCCATGCCCGAGGCGAGGATGATGGCCAGCGACCGGTTGCCGATGGCGTGGATCTGCGTCACCACCAGCCCGAACCGGCGCGCCGCCACGGGCAGGGCGCGCAGCAGGTCGACGAAGAAGAAGGCCGCGTGACCGAACGAATACAGGATGCGCAGGGTCCGGGCGCCCAGCCAGGTCACGGGATTGGTCATGTCCGCACCCCGCCAAACATGCCGAAGTCGTCGGCCAGCGGCTTCGCGGGGTAGTGGAACTTCACCGGCCCGTCGGGCTCGCCGAGCACGAACTGGCGCACCTCGGGATCGGTGGAGTTCATCAACTCGTCCGGCGTGCCCTGGGCCACGACCCGCCCGCCGGTGGCCATCAGCACCACCCAGTCGCTGATCTTCATGCACTCGGGCACGTCGTGCGAGACGACCAGCGAGGTCGCGCCCGTCACGTCGTTCAGCGTGCGGATGAGGTTGGCGGCCACGCCCATGGAAATGAGGTCGAGCCCGGCGAAGGGCTCGTCGTACATGATGAGTTCCGGGTCGAGCGCGATGGCGCGCGCCAGCGCCACGCGCCGCGCCATGCCGCCCGAGATCTCGGAGATGCGCAGCGGCGCCGCGCCGCGCAGGCCGACGGCGTTGAGCTTCATCAGCACGATGTCGCGCACCAGCGCTTCGGGCAGGTCGGTCTGCTCGCGCAGCGGGAACGCCACGTTTTCGAACACCGACAGGTCGGTGAACAGCGCGCCGAACTGGAACAGCATGCCCAGGCGCCGCCGCAGCGCGTAGATCTTCTGACGGTCCAGCGCATCGACCACCTCGCCATCGAACCGCACCTGGCCGGAGCTGGGACGCGCACTGCCGCCGATCAGCCGCAGCAGCGTCGTCTTGCCGCAGCCCGACCCCCCGAGGATGGTCGTGACCTTGCCGCGGGCGAAGTTCAGCGACACGTCGTTCAGGATCGTGCGGCTGGCGTCGTAGCCGAAGGTGACGCGGTCGATCTCGATGAGTGCAGAAGAGCTCAAGCGAAAGGGCCTGCGCATGTGCGCATGAGGACGCAAGACAAGAGCGCGATTCTGGCATGGCGGTGCGCAACCACCGCCGTCCACAGGACCCGACAAATCTGTGAAAGCCGCCACAGGCCATCCGGCTCTGCCGCCCAAGAGGTCGCGACCGCAGGACGAACGGCGGCGCCCCGGACTGCGCTTCGCGACGCGCGGCCGGATACTCATCGGAACTCGGAGACCCAGTCATGGCCACGACGGACAACGCGGCACCATCACCGACCCCTCACGGACAGTTCGGCCCGAACGTGGCCGAGCGCGGCTTCACATTGCTCGAGGTTCTCGTCTCGATCCTGGTGCTCTCCATCGGCGTCATGGGCATGGTCGGCCTTCAGGCGGCGTCGATGCAGGCGAACCGGGATGCGAAATACCACTCGGCAGCCGTCCGCCTGGCTACCGAGTTCGGCGACATGATGAGAGGCAACAAGGACATTGCCATCGTTGCCAACGCCTCCACTAACCCGTATCTGGTGGACTACAGCGGCACCTTGCCCACAACGACCGATTGCCTCGCCACCTCATCGGGATGCACCTCCAAGCTCGCCGTCGCGCAGTCGGAAGTGCTCGGATGGCTCAAGCGGATCCAGGGAACGTCGAGCGTGCCCGGCGAGTTGCCGACCTCCCGGGTCAAGGTCTGCTTCGATGCAACGCCATACGACGCGGAAGGGCGACCCCAATGGGCATGCAGCGACAGCGGCGGCACCGCAGTGGTGAAGA
Source organism: Rhodanobacter sp. (assembly GCA_044463365.1). Classification (GTDB taxonomy): domain Bacteria; phylum Pseudomonadota; class Gammaproteobacteria; order Xanthomonadales; family Rhodanobacteraceae; genus Rhodanobacter. Next base: position 2,213 of record JBIQMK010000115.1, read on the forward strand.
TCGGCTGGATGCGCATGAGTGCGAGCGCATCGGCGCCAGCCGCTCTCAGCCTCGACCGCCCGGCGGTGGTGATGCCGGTGATCGCGGGAAGCGTCGAATGATCAAGCAACACAACATTGGCGCGGGCCGCCGGGAACCCGGAATCACCGCACCATCGCGTTCCCGGGGCGTGACGCTCGTCGAGCTGATGGTGGCCCTTGTTGTCGGCCTCGTGGTCACTCTTGCGGCCGCGGCGGCGCTCCTCGCGTCTCGCAGCGGATTCAGCGCGGCAGATGCCAACGCCCAGGTGCGTGAGAACGCTCGTTTCGCCGCAGATCTGATCTACCGCATCGCGGTCCAGGCAGGCTACGAAGACATCGCCTACGGCGTCGGCACCAAGAGTGGCGCCTTGTTCGGAGGTGCTGCGCCCTCGCCCGACGTCGTCGGCTACGACAACGCTCTCTTCGGTACCCAGACCACCTTCCCTCCGACGGTGACCAACGGTAGCCGCTCCAGTGGATGCGGCTCGGTGACGGACAGCAGCTGCGTCAACGGCAGCGACGTTCTTGTCATTCGGTATCAAGGCAGTTCGACGCCGCCAACCTCAGGCACTGCCGACGGCAGCATCATCAACTGCGCTGGTCGAGGAGAGCCTTCGTCGACCGGCGGAGTCGACGACCGGGCCTACAGCGTCTTTCACATTGCAGCCGGCGCCAATGGAGAGCCGTCGCTGATGTGCAGCTACCGCAACGGCAGCGCATGGACCACCGTGCCGATCGTGCAGGGCGTCGAAGGCTTCCAGGTGCTGTATGGCGTCGACTACAACAACGGCGCCGCATCGGGACAGGACTCGGTCCCCGATCGCTACCTGCGAGCGTCGCAGCTCGTCGTTGCCGGGAATACCGCGGCCACCGAAGCCAACTGGCGCCGCGTCCGCAGCCTGCGCGTCGGCCTGCTGGTGCGCGGGCCGGAGAACTCCGCGGTGGACCGTGCCGCGAGCGGGCGGACGTACTACCCGCTCGGCGTCGACCAGTCGTCCTCATCCGACGTCGGAACCGCGCTTGCCATTGCGGCAGACGGCCGGCTTCGGCAGGAACTCGGCTTCACCGTGTACCTGCACAACCGGCTCGGGACGAACTGATGCACAGGAGAACGCAAGTCATGTCCGGGTATCGCTTCGGCCACGGCCAACGGGGCGTCGCGCTGATCGTGGTGCTGATGATCCTGCTCGTGGTCACCGTGGTGGGCATCGGCGGCGTACAGATCTCGCTCCTGAGCGAACGCACGGCGCGCTTCGAGCGTGACTACAACGTGGCGCGCCAGGCCGCCGAAGCCGCCCTGATGGATGCCGAGTTCGACATCCGCGGTCCGAACACGAGTGCGGCGGCGCGCATGTCGCGCTTCGCCGCCGACAACCTGATGGACTTCGCGGTCGGCTGCAGCGACAGCAGTTCGCTGCGTGGCATGTGCCTGCCGAACACCTCCGGTACGCCCGTGTGGCTGACGGTCGACTTCCTCGCAGCGAGCGGTCAGAAGAGTGCCGCGTTCGGCGAGTTCACCGGCCGTACCTTCGATGCCGGAAGCCTGGGTGTGCAGCCAGCACGCGCGCCGCGCTACATCATCGAAATGCTCGAAGACCCCACCGGTCCAGGCAGCAAGAAACTGGGCGAAGCGAAGAAGGTGATCTACCGCATCACCGCCATTGGCTTCGGTCCTCGTGAAGAGACCCAGGTGGTCCTTCAATCCGTGTTCAGGAAGGAATGAACGTCATGCAACGCTTTGGCACCTGTCTGCGAGCGCTGTTCGCTCATCCCCTTGCGCGCTGGGTCTGCCTGCCGGTCGTGGCCGCGGGAGTCGTCAGCACGGCACTGAGCCAGGCGACCACGCCACCGAACACCTCACCGGCGGTGAGCCTGGCCAGCACGCCGCTCTATGCGCGCGGCATACGCGCCAAACCGACGCTCACGCTGGCGCTCTCGGTCGAGTTCCCAACCGTGGGTGCCGCCTATCGCGGAACGGCGGACTATTCCATCGGCACCAAGTACCTTGGCTACTTCGACTCGGAGAGCTGCTACGCCTACGACGACACCCATAGCCGCTTCGAACGCATCGGCGCCGCGACCTCGCGCGCCTGCGGCGGAACTGGTTTCAGTGGCAACTTCATGAACTGGGCGACGACCTCGGCCATCGACATCCTGCGCTACGCGCTGACCGGAGGGGATCGTGTGACCGACACGCAGTCCCTGACCGTGCTTCAGCGCGCGGTCATCCAGAAGGACTTCTATGCGAGCGCTTCGTACTTTCCCCGCAAGGAACTCAGCAACACACTCGCTCAAGGCGCGTTGCCGACGCAGGTTCTAGGCTCGCACACGGGCAAGGTTTACGTCGCCAACTGTCTGGACCGGGTGTTCTTCGGCACGGCCGCCGAGGGCAACTGCGACAACCCCGGAAACAACGGGAATCTGGGCGTATCGGTACCCGCCGCGGTCAGCGCCCCGCGGCCGACCGACTTCACACATTGCGCGGACGAGAACGGCACCTGTACCTTCTCCGGGACCAAGCAGGTGATCTATGGCGCCGACACCAAACAGGGCGGAGGTGCGGGCGCCTACGCCACCACCATCGCGACCAGTTCCGTCAACTGCAACAACGCCACATTCGGCGATCCATTGTCCGGCACCGGCAAAGCTTGCTATGTCCGCGACTTGCCTGGTGGCGGCACGAATACGACCTCGGCCGGCTACTTCGGCACCCGCGTGGCGGTCTGTGACTCCAGCGGCGGAACGCTGGCCGACCCCCGACCCGGATACTGCGTTCGCTATCCGAGCGGCCACTACAAACCGGTGGGCAACCTGCAGCGGTACAGCGACCGCATGCGCGTGGCGGCGTTCGGCTACCTGAACGAAAGTGGTACGGCGCGCTACGGCGGCGTATTGCGGGCTCCGATGAAGTATGTCGGACCCAAGCACTTCGATGCCAACTACAACCTGATCAGCGGCAACAACCCTTCGCAGGAATGGGACGAGACAACCGGCGTCTTTGTCCAGAACCCCATTTCCTCGAACAACTACCCGTCGGGGAACGCCATCAGCGGCGTCACGAACTACCTCAACAGGTTCGGTCGCACCGGTGCACTCGGAAAGTACAAGTCGAACGACCCTGTCAACGAGTTGTACTACGAGGCCATTCGATACCTCCAAGGCTTGTCGCCAACGGCCAGCGCGGTGTCCAACCTCAACGACACTAACCGGGATGGCTTTCCCGTGTATGCGAGCTGGACCGATCCACACCCGCAGATCACCGGCCTCGGCTCGACAGGCGACTACTCCTGCGTGCGGAACAACGTCCTGACCATTGGCGACGTCTTCACCCATGCGGACAAGACCATCCCTGGCAACACATCGACGAGCAACAACGACACCGTGCGCGTTGCAAGCGCTGCGGCCAACGAGCCCGATTTCGTGTGGTGGACCAAGGTCGTTGGCGCATTCGAGTCCAACCACACCGAGATTACCTATCCCTTCGTGAAAGCGGACGGCAGTTCGGTGACGGTCGCGGTGGCCAACCCGAACCCCGCCAACACCGCACGCTGGGGACTCGAGAGCCAGAGCACCGGCCGGGACAACAGCTACTACATGGCAGGCATCGCCTACTGGGCTAACACGCACGACATTCGCGGTACGGCCTGGACGAGCGATCCAGGCAAGCAGCGTCCTGGCATGCGCGTACGTTCGTACTTCATCGACGTGAACGAAAACAACGCGAGCTCGAACGAATCCAACCGCCGCAACAACCAGTTCTATCTGGCGGCGAAGTACGGCGGCTTCCGTGACGAATCCGACAAGGGAAATCCGTTCTACAAGGCCGACGGAACCGTAGACAACTCGATCTGGCAGCAAGGAAACGGCGATGCGAAGACCTATTTCCTGGCGGGCGATCCCGATGCGCTGATCGCCGCGCTGGACAAGATCTTCGAGCAGATCGCCTCCGAGGCAAACAGCATCGCCGGCGGCGCCATCACGACGCAGACCCTGACGACCAGCGGCGGACACATCTATCAGGCGGCCTTCGACCCCAACGACTGGAGCGGCGACATCATCAGCTACACCTTGGGATTGAAGTCTGATGGAAGCATCGCGCTGGGCACTGCGGAGACCGCCGCATGGCGAGCCGGCACAGTGCTCGACGCCCGCACCACGGCGCGCAACATCGTGGTCGGGAAAGACGCCCCCACAGCGGCCGGGGCAGCAGTCGACTTCGAGTGGAACAACCTGTCGTCCGGTCAGCAACTGGCATTGCAGAAGCCATCTGCAGCAGCCAGCGCGCCCGACACGGCCGCATCCGCCGGCCAGAACCGGCTCGCCTACATCCGGGGCGACAGGTCGCTCGAGGCATCGGCCGGCCCCTACCGCAAGCGCGGCAGCCGCCTCGGTGACATCGTCAACTCCGGCGTCACGTTCAAGGGCGCGCCGACGTCGAGCATCAACGATGCCGGTTATGCGGCCTTCCACGCCGCCAATGTCAGTCGCACACAGGCGCTCTACGTCGGCGCCAACGACGGCATGCTGCATGCCTTCAACGCTGCCAACGGCCAGGAGCTGTTCGCCTATATCCCGAGCTTTCTCGTTCCGCACCTTAGCGAGCTCACTTCTACCGCGTATGTCCACCGCAGCTATGTCGATGCCACGCCCTCGGTTGGCGAGGCCAACCTCGGCAGTGCCAGCTCACCGAACTGGAAAACAGTGCTGGTTTCGGGTGTCGGCGGCGGCGCGCAAGGTGTGTTTGCGCTGGATGTGACGAACCCGAGCGCTTTCACCGCTGCTTCGGTGTTGTGGGAGTTCACCGATGCGGACGATCCGGCACTCGGCAACGTCATCGGCAAGCCACAGATTCTCAAGCTGCGCACCAGTGCCGCGGCCGCCACCAGCCCCACCTACAAGTGGTTCGCCGTTTTCGCGAGCGGCGTGAACAATCATGTGGACGACGGCGTCGGCCGTTTCACCAACACGGGGTATCCGGCCCTGTTCTTCCTCGACCTGGCCAAGCCGCACGGCACGGCATGGACCGAGGGAAGCAACTATTTCAAGATCACGTTCCCGCAGAGCAGTACGGCAATCGCCACCGGCATGGCAGGTTTCTCGGCCACGGGCGGCCCTGCCGGCGAAGTGGCACAAATCTATGCTGGCGACCTGCAGGGCAATCTGTGGAAACTCGACTTCATGCCAACGCCGGCAGCCAATGCCACCGCCGTGGACGTGTCGGCGCGGCTGGGCACTTCGGCGACGGCGCTCAGCGCAGCCAATCCGCTGTTCATCGCACGCGTGGGTACGGCTTTGCAGCCGATCAGCATGGAACCATCGCTGCTCTCGGGGCCAAACCGCTCGACCATCGTCGTCTTCGGCACCGGGAAGTTTCTCGAGACCGCTGACACGGCCAGTCCGTATGCCACGCAGTCCGTCTACGCGATCCTGGACAACAACGCCGCTGCGATTCCCGGCCGCGGTCGCCTGAGTGCTGTCACTCAGAACGCCACCACAGGCGCCCTTTCCGCTACGGCCTTTGCGTGGGGCATTCCGAGCGCGGACAACGACACCAGCGTGCGCGCCGGCTGGTACTTCGATTTCGCTGGGTCCGCGACATCGGGTGAGCGACAGATCAGCGCCATGGCGTTGTTCGGCAGCAACCTGATATTCGGCTCAGTGATGCCCGCGCAGAACGGCTGCGATGAAGGCAGCGGCAAGCTGTACGCTGTTGCGCAGGCCAGCGGCATCGGCACCAGCGCAACATCGACTGTGGGAATCCTGGGTGCACCCTTCGTGTTGCAGACAGGCGACGCCACGCTCACCGTCAGCGACAGCACCGGCCTTCGCAAGCGCACCACCAAGGGTCAGATCGTTCTGCAAGGCGCATCGGGCCTCACCACGGTCACGGACTCGGCCACCGGCGGCGTGATGACCTACACGGACGAGGTCGGGAGGCTCTCATGGCGGCACATCAACAACTTCCAGGAAATCAAGGCAAACACGCCATGACGTGCTGTACGAATCGATCACGGGGCGGCCAAGCAATGGGCGCTGCCGGCTTCACGCTCATCGAACTGATGGTCACTGTCGCGATCGTCGCGATCCTTGCCGCCGTCGCCTACCCGTCGTATATGGATTCGGTTCGCAAGGGCCAGCGCGCCGAGGGCCGCACGGCGCTGCTGACCCTCATGCAGCAACAGGAGCGCCATGCCACGCAGACGGGCACATACGTGGCCTTCTCGGCAGGCGCGACGGGCCAACCCTTCACGACCCATTCCGGCGATTCAGTATCTTCGGCGGCCTACGATCTGGGTGCGCGTGCCTGCAGCGCGTCGACGAGCGTCAAGGACTGCATCGTCGTCTTCGCGACGCCGCGCAAGAGCGATCCGGAAGTCAACGAGTTGAATATCACAAGCACGGGGGTCAAGGGGTGCACGGGCAACAAGACCCAGTTGTGCTGGCGCTAGCGTCGTTCACGTCTACCGATACCACGGACCCGCCCATGCCTGTCGTCCCGAACGCCCGCTCGCCGCGCGGATTCACGCTGATCGAACTGATGGTGACCATCGCCATGGTCGCCGTTCTACTGATGCTCGCCGCGCCGAGCTTCATCTCTTTTCAACGCAACTCGGAACTCACCAGCACGGCGAACAGCCTGCTCGCGACGATGACGGCTGCACGTGCCGAGAGCATGAAGGCAGGACGCAACGCCTATGTGGTGCCGGCAAGCGGGCAGGACTGGACCACCGGCTGGTTCGGCTACGTCGACCTGGACTCGTCCGGCACGCTCTCATCGGGCGACACCAAGTTCGGGGAGCAGCCGGCGATGCCCGATTCGATCGCGCTTGTCATCACTGCAGCCTCCACTGGTTTCGCCGACGGCGCCGAAAACTACGTGCGATTCAGCGGCTCGGGCTATCCGACACTGAAATCGGGCGGCTTCGGCGGCGGCGCGCTCGAATTGACCAACGGCATCGAGAGCCGGCGGATCGTCATGAACACCGTCGGCCGGATGCGGGTGTGCAAGACCAGTGACACAACTTGCTCGTCCACCGGCTTCTGACCGACACCGTGCTTCATCGCGCTGATCGCGTGAAGCACAGCGTCCGACATCATCGCGGCAAGTCGCTCGCCCCCATCAGAAACTCATCCACCGCCCGCGCCGCCTGCCGCCCTTCGCGGATGGCCCACACCACCAGCGACTGGCCGCGGCGCATGTCGCCAGCGGCGAAGACCTTGTCGACGTTGGTGGCGTAGCCGCCGATGAAATCGGTGCTGGCGCGGGCGTTGTTGCGGGCGTCCTTCTCGACGCCGAAAGCATCGAGCACGGTCGTGACGGGGCTCACGAACCCCATGGCCAGCAGTATCAGGTCGGCCGGCAGCACTTGCTCGGTGCCGGGCACCTCGGTCATCTTGCCGCCCTGCCATTCAACGCGCACGCACTTCAGCGCCTTGACCTTGCCTTTCTCCTTGCCCTCGCCACCGATGAATTCCTTGGTGGCGATGGCGAACTCGCGCTCGCAACCTTCTTCGTGGCTCGACGAGGTGCGCAGCTTGATCGGCCAGTAGGGCCACACCAGCGGTTTGTTCTCCTGCTCGGGCGGCATGGGCATGAGTTCGAACTGCGTCACGCTCTTCGCACCGTGGCGGTTGCTGGTGCCCACGCAGTCGCTGCCGGTGTCACCGCCGCCGATCACGATGACGTGCTTGCCGTCGGCGCGCAATTGGCCCTTGAGCTTGTCGCCGGCATTGACCTTGTTCTGCTGCGGCAGGAACTCCATCGCGAAGTGCACGCCATCGAGGTCGCGGCCGGGCACCGGCAGGTCGCGCGACTGCTCGGCGCCGCCGGTCAGCAGCACGGCGT
>JBIQMK010000116.1:0-10077 GCA_044463365.1 Rhodanobacter sp.
CCCCTATCATCAGGCACTGGCCGATGAGCTGGCGCGGCTGCACGCGGCGCACGGCCGCGTGGTGCTGTGGGAAGGCCATTCGATCCGCAGCGAGGTGCCGATGCTGTTCGAGGGTTGCCTGCCGGATTTCAACCTCGGCACGGCTGCCGGCGCCAGTTGCAGCGCTGCGTTGCAGGCGCAGCTGGAAGCGTGCCTGGCCGCGCAAACGCGCTTCAGCGTGGCGGTCAACGGGCGCTTCAAGGGTGGCTACATCACCCGCCATTACGGTGCCCCCACGCGCGGCGTGCAGGCGGTGCAACTGGAGTTGGCGCAGCGTCATTACATGGACGAGCAGACCTTTGCCTATGACGAGGCGAAGGCACCGGCGGTGCAGCAGCAGATCGAGAAATTGCTGCGGATCTGCCTGGCGTAAGTCGTCAGCGACGGATGGTTCAGGGTGTGGATGCGCCGATCGCGGCCACGCATTTCAGTTCAATGGCGATGGGCGTGGGCAGGCCGGTGACACCCAGCGTGGTGCGGCAGGCGTCCACGCCGGCGAAGTATTCCGCGTAGAGACGGTTGTACGCGGCGAAGTCACGTTCCATGTCGGTCAGGAACACGGTGACGTCGACCAGGTCGGTCCAGGCCGCGCCGCTGGCTTCCAGCACGGCGCGCACATTGGCGAACACCTGTCGGCATTGCGCCTCGATGTCGTAGCCGATCAACCGGCCGTCCGCATCGTGGACATTGCCGGGGATCGCATCGCTGCCCGGCTGGCGCGGGCCCACGCCGGACAGGAACAGCAGGTTGCCGACGCGCCGCGCGTGCGGATACGCACCGACCGGCGCGGGTGCGGCGTCGGTGCGTACGATCCCGCTCACGCGCGGGCTTTCCAGCGCTCGGCCAGGTTCACCAGCGACCGCTCGTAGGACTCGCGCGATTGCTCGTGGCCGCGCACATCGAGGCCCAGATCCTGGATGCAGCCGTCGTCGAGGCCATAGATCCAGGCATGCACCGCCAGCTCCTGGCCGCGATCCCAGGCCTCGCGTACCACCGTGGTGCGGCACACGTTGAGCGCCTGCTCGATCGCGTTCAGTTCGCACAGGCGCGCATGGCGCACCGCGAACGCCTCGGCCGGGTCGAGCTTGGCGGTGTGCTTCATCGCGATGTCGTCGATGTGCCGCAGCCAGTTGTCGATCAGGCCCAGGTGCGATTGCTTGAGCACGGCGCCCACGCCGCCGCAGCCATAGTGGCCCACCACCAGGATGTGCTTGACCTTGAGCACGTCCACCGCGAACTGGATGGTGCTCAGCGCGTTGAGGTCGGTGTGCACCACCACGTTGGCCACATTGCGATGGACGAAGATCTCGCCCGGCGGCAGGTCCACGATCTGGGTTGCCGGCACGCGCGAGTCGGAGCAGCCGATCCACAGGTATTTCGGCGCCTGCTGTTGCGCCAGCTTCTCGAAGAAGTCCGGCTCCTCGGCGGTGACGTTGGCGGCCCAGCGGCGGTTGTTGGCAAGCAGATCTTTCAGCGAGTTCATCGAGGCTCCAGTGCGGTGTTCAAAAACGTATGCAGATGTTTTTCGGTTCGGTGAAGAAGTGCAGCGCGTCGCTGCCCCCTTCGCGGCCCAGGCCCGATTGGCCCATGCCGCCGAATGGCGTGCGCAGGTCGCGCAGCAGCCAGCAATTGATCCAGACGATGCCGCAGGCCAGCGCGGCGGCGAGCCGGTGCGCCCGCGACAGGTCCCGTGTCCACAGCGAGGCGGCCAGGCCGTAGCGGCTGTCGTTGGCGATCGCCAGCGCTTCGGCCTCGTCCTCGAACGGGAGCAGGCTCACCACCGGGCCGAAGATCTCCTGCCGGTTGGTGGCCGCGGTGTTTGGCAGCCCTTCGATCACCGTGGGCGCGATGAACCAGCCCTCGGCGCAGCGGCCGGGCAGGCGGATGGCTTCACCGCCGCAAAGCACGCGGCCGCCTTCGGCGCGGGCCTGCGCGATGCAGCCCAGCACCTTGTCGTAATGCACTTTGGAGACCATCGCGCCCAGGTCGCTGTTCGCGTCGTCCGGGTCGCCCACGCGCAGCGCCTGCACGCGCGCCAGATAGCGGGTGCGGAACGCGTCATAGATCGATCGCTGCACCAGCAGGCGCGAGCCGCACAGGCAGATCTCGCCCTGGTTGGCAAAGCCCGAACGCACGATGGTGTCCATGTTGGCGTCGGACAGATCGGCGTCCGCGAACACGATGGCCGGATTCTTGCCGCCCATCTCCAGCGACACCTTCTTGAACTGCGGCGCCGCGGCGGCAGCGATCGTGGCGCCCGTGGCGGTGCTGCCGGTGAAGGAGATCGCGCGCACCCGTGGATGATCGACCAGCGCCTGGCCCACGGTGGGGCCGCGGCCCTGCACGATGTTCAGCACGCCGGCGGGGAAGCCCGCCTCGATGCTCAGCTCGCCCAGCAATGCAGCGGTGCAGGGCGTGATTTCCGAGGGCTTGGCCACCACCGTGTTGCCGGCCGCCAGCGCGGGCGCGATCTTCCAGCTGAACAGGTACAGCGGCAGGTTCCACGGGCTGATACAGCCGACCACGCCCAGCGGCTGGCGCAAGGTGTAGTTGATGGCGCCGCTGCCCGGAGCACCGCTTTCCATCGCATGCGATTCGCTGCCCCACACCATGATGGCGGCGGCGAAGTGGCGCAGGTTGCTCACCGCGCGGGGGATGTCCAGGCGTCGGGCCAGCGCCACGGGCTTGCCGCTGTCGCGCGATTCCAGCGCGGCGAATTCCTCCAGCCGCGCCTCGACCAGTGCGGCCAACCGCAACAGCAAGGCGGCGCGCTGCTCGATCGGCGTGGCGGCCCAGGCCGGGGCGGCCGCGCTGGCCGCTGCCACGGCGGCGTCGACGTCGCGGCCATCGGAATCGGGACTTCGGGCGAACATCTGGCCGGTGGCCGGCTCGTGCACATCCAGCCATCGATCGGTGGTCGGTGCCTGCAGGCGACCATCGATCAGATTGGCTAATTCCAGCGGTGGCATCCGCCAAGCTTACGTCCAGCGGCCTGCAATTGCACCGAACGCGGGCGTATGCAACAGCCCTGGAGCCGCGGCGACGCGGTGTTTTTCGCTACAGCGAGCGGGTGCGGCCGCCGTCCACCGGCAGGTTGATGCCGGTGATGTAGCTGGCGGCGGGTGAGGCCAGAAAGGCCACCGCCGCGGCGGTTTCGGCGGGGTCGGCGAAGCGGCCCATCGGAATCGCCGCCGCCATCGCCTGCTGCACATCGTGCGTGCTGCGGCCGCTGCCCTGCGCCTTGGCCGCCACGATCTGCGCGATGCGCGGCGTGTCGGTGGAGCCGGGCAACACGTTGTTGACGGTGATGCCGTCGGCGGCCACCTCACCCGCCAGCGTCTTGGCCCAGTTGGCCACCGCGCCGCGCGTGGCGTTGGACACGCCGATGCCCGCGATCGGTTCCTTCACCGAGGTGGAGATGATGTTGACGATGCGGCCCCAGCCCGCCGCGCGCATGCCGGGCAGCACCGCCTGCGCCAGCGTGTGGTTGGCCAGCAGGTGCTGGCGATAGGCGTCCAGAAAGGCGGCCGGTTCGGCATCGGCGATGTCGCCCGGCGGCGGGCCGCCGCTGTTGTTGACCAGGATATGCACCGGATGCGCGGCCGCCAGATCGTCCACTTGCCGCCGCAGCGCCTCGGTGTCGGCCACATCGGCCACCAGGAAACCGTGCCGTTGCGCCGGGTGGCTGCGCGGCAGTTCGTTGGCCAGCGCGGCCAGCACATCGGCGCGCCGCGCCAGCACCGTCACGTCGGCGCCCAGCAGCGCCAGCTCGATGGCGCAGGCCCGGCCGATGCCTTGCGATGCGCCGCAGACCAGTGCATGGCGTCCACTCAGATCGAGTTGCATCGGCATTCTCCCTCGGGGCAGGTGGGACGCCCGTTGCCTCAGTGCAGCAACAGGCGCATCGCCAGCGCGCCGAGCCAGCACAGCCAGCCCAGCCATGGGCTGTAGCGCCAGATGGCGCGCCAGCGGTCGACCGACGCATCCTCCAGCGCAGGCAGTGCGGGCGAGCGCAAGGCATATTGCATGCGCATCCAGGTACGCATCGCACCGGATTTGCCGTTTTCCGGCTCGGCGATGATTTTCCATTGCTGCGGATAGCGCTGCCGCAACAGGCTCGCCACCCGGAAATGCGCGGCGTACGACAGCACGAAAAGCGCGATGCCGGCGGCCAGCAATCCGAGGTAAAGCACGATCACGGGCTGCTGACCTGATTGCCCGCCCTGCCGCTGCCACCGCCGCTGCTGGTGCCGTGGTCCGTGCTCCAGGGCGTCGGCAGCACGGTGCGCAAGGTGCTCAGCACGCCGTCGCCCTCCGGTGCCTTCTTGCAGATGGCGTTGTCCACGGCCTTGGCGTAGGTGGAATTCATCATGCCGATCCACAGGGAGCCATCCGGCCCGTGCGGCACGCTGAAGCTGCCGGTGGAGTTCATGTTCAGGGTGGCCTTGGTGCTGAAGGCGGCGGGGGACTGTTCCCAGTAGGTCTGCCCCGATTGCTGCGCGGCCGAGCTGTAGACCAGCAGGTAGCGCGCCTTCTCGCTGTCGATGCTCAGGCTGCCGAACGCGCCGGTGGTTTCCTCGCCCCAGCCCATGTGCTCGCACAGGTCGATGTCCTTGGAGCGGATCGGCTGGAAGCCGGCATCGAGCAGCACGATGGTGGGCGCAAACAGGTAGCTGCTGTGCAACCAGCGGCCGTTCAATTCGGATTTCAGCGCCACCCGGTACGGCAGCTTGGCATCGACCGGCAGGCGGAACGCCAGGAAATAGCTGTGCGTGCCATTGAGATTGGCCACCATGCTGCCGCTGCCCAGGGTGAACTTCTGCGGTTGCCACGGCAGCATGCGCTGGTAGGAGAAGTCGGCAAAACTGCTGCAGCACGGCGTGGCCTGCAGCAGCCGTTGCATCGCTTCGTCGCGGGCGTTGCCGGTGTCCGCCGGCGGCCGGAAGTTGGGCGGCAGCAGCGTTTTCACGTTGTGGCAGCCGGCCAGCAGGGCGCCGAGGAGCAGGGCAAGCAGCAGGGGAAGTCGATGGGTCATGTCCGGTGGTTACTCAGAATTCCGCCAGCCCCGCCGCACGCGGGAAGGGGATGGCATCGCGGATGTTGGCCAGGCCGCACACGTACACCAGCAGGCGCTCGAAACCGAGGCCGAAGCCTGCGTGCGGCACGGTACCGTAGCGGCGCAGGTCGCGGTACCAGCCATAGGTGGTGCCGTCGAGCTTGAACTGCTGCATGCGCCGGTCGAGGTAATCCAGCCGTTCCTCGCGCTGGGCGCCGCCGATGATCTCGCCGATGCCCGGCGCCAGCACGTCCATCGCCGCCACGGTTTTCTCGTCATCGTTCAAGCGCATGTAGAACGCCTTGATCGCCTCGGGGTAATTCATTACGACCACGGGACGGCCGATATGTTTCTCGGCCAGGTAACGTTCGTGCTCGGTCTGCAGGTCCACGCCCCATTCCACCGGGTATTCGAACTTCTGCCCGGATTTCTTCAGGATGGCGATGGCGTCGGTGTAGTCGATGCGCTCGAACGGCTGGGCGATGAAGGCTTCGATGCGGCTCACGGCCTCGGGCAATACGCGCTCGGCGAAGAACGCCATGTCGTCGGCGCGCTCGTCCAGTACCGCCTTGAAGATCGCCTTCAGGAATCCCTCGGCGCAGTCGGCGTCGGCGGCGAGGTCGGCAAAGGCGATTTCCGGCTCCACCATCCAGAACTCGGCCAGGTGGCGCGGGGTATTGGAGTTCTCGGCGCGGAAGGTGGGGCCGAAGGTGTAGACCTTGCTCATCGCCAGGCAATACGCCTCCACGTTGAGCTGGCCGGACACGGTGAGGAACGCCTCGCGTCCGAAGAAGTCCTTGCGGAAATCGATCTTGCCGCTGTCGTCGCGCGGCAGGTTGGCCAGGTCCAGCGTGGACAGCCGGAACATGTCGCCCGCGCCCTCGGCGTCCGAGGTGGTGATGATCGGCGTGTTGATCCAGAAGAAGCCTTGGTTGGTGAGGTGGCGGTGGATCGCCGTCATCATCGTGTGGCGCACACGGGTCACCGCGCCGAACAGATTGGTGCGCGGGCGCAGGTGGGCGACCTCGCGCAGGAACTCCATCGAATGCTGCTTGGGCTGGATCGGGTAGGTTTCAGGGTCATCGACCAGGCCGGTGACGATCACCTCGCTGGCCTGGATCTCGAACTTCTGCCCCTTGCCCTGCGAGGGCACCAGCGTACCGCTGACGATCACGCCCGCGCCCGCGGTGAGATGCTTCACCTCGCTGTCGTAATTGCCCAGCGTGGCCGGCACCACCGCCTGGATCGGGTCGAAGCAGGAGCCGTCGGTGACATTGACGAAGGACAGCCCGGCCTTGGAATCGCGGCGCGTGCGCACCCAGCCGCGCACGGTGACCGCGCTGCCCGCGTCGATCGTGCCGGACAGCGCCTGTTTCACGCTGCAAATGCTGGGACTGACTGCGGCCATCGATTGAAACTCCTGGGCGGGCACCGCATCTGGGTGCAAGGGTGGTAGTCGGCGGCGCCGGACGGCGCGCGCCAAACCATCATGATAATGTAGCCATTGCCCGAGCCGCGAATGTTCGGGCGCCAGTCGAGGTCGCGTCGCATCATGAGCATCACCATCACACCCGTCGCCAACGAACGCATGCGCCACTTCCTGGCCGGCTCGCCTGCCGCGGCGGGCGTGCGGTTCGGGGTCAAGCGCACCGGCTGTTCCGGTTTCGCCTATGTGGTGGATCTGGCCGAAACCGTCGGTGACGGCGACCAGGTGGTCGAGGTGGATGGCCTGCCCTTGATCATCAACGACAGCAGCGCGGCCCTGGTCGAGGGCGTGGTGATCGATTTCCAGCGCCAGGGGCTCAACGCCAGCTTCGTGTTCCACAACCCCAACGCCACCGGCGCCTGCGGTTGCGGCGAGAGCTTCACGGTCAGTTGAGCCCGCCCGGCGCGCCGCCTCCGTTCCCGCGCCTTCTTCAACGACTGGTTCTTCAATGACTTGCGGGTTGCCGCTTGGCCGGCTTACAATTCCGCTTCTGTCCGCGCCGATCCTGGCGGGCAGCACACTTGCCTCACCGCCACGGCGGGAGGCTGCGAGGCCATCTGGCCGCATCCACAAGGAGTCAACCCACAATGACCCTGCGTCATTACGAGATCGTGTTTCTGGTCCACCCTGACCAGAGCGAACAGGTTCCGGCGATGATCGAGCGCTACAAGTCGCTGATCGAGGCGGACGGCGGCAAGATCCATCGTCTCGAGGACTGGGGCCGTCGTCAGCTGGCCTATCCCATCGTGAACCTGGCCAAGGCGCACTACGTGCTGCTCAACATCGAAGTTGGCCAGAACGCGCTGAACGAACTGGAGTCGGGTTTCCGCTTCAACGATGCCGTGCTGCGCCACCTGGTGGTGCGTCGCGACGAAGCCGAGACCGAGCCGTCCTTCATCCTGAAGTCGAAGGAAAAGGACGACGCCAAGACCACCCGTCGCCGTGACGACGAGGGTGACGGCGAGGGCCGCGGCCGTGACCGCGACGACAACCATCGCGACAGCGACGACTGATAGGAACCCAAGACCATGTCCAAGTTTTTCCGCCGCCGCAAGTTCTGCCGCTTCACTGCCGAAGACGTGAAGGAGATCGACTACAAGGATCTCAACACCCTGCGTCAGTACGTCACCGAGAACGGCAAGATCGTCCCGAGCCGCATCACCGGCACCAAGGCGCGCTACCAGCGCCAGCTGGCCACCGCAATCAAGCGCGCCCGCTTCCTGTCGCTGCTGCCGTACACCGACAACCACGACGTCTGACGACGTCGGGGAATGGGGAGTAGGGAATAGGGGATCGGTTGCTCCGTAGCGCCGCTTTCACCATTCCCGATTCTCCATTCCCCATTCCCGACATTCGGACACCCGTCCTCTGGCTGCGCCGGGCCCTACCGGCGCTAACGAACAGGAAAGCATCATGGAACTCATTCTTCTGCAGAAAGTCCGCAATCTCGGCAACCTTGGCGACAAGGTCACCGTGAAGCCGGGTTATGGCCGCAACTTCCTGCTGCCGCAGGGCAAGGCCGTACGCGTCAACGCCGCCAACCTGGAAGCGTTCGAGCAGCGTCGCGCCGAGTACGAGGCCAAGGCCAACACCATGCTGAGCGAGGCCGAAGCGCGCAAGGCGAAGCTGGCCGACGTCTCGGTCACGATCTCCGCCCACGCCAGCGCCGAAGGCAAGCTGTTCGGTTCGGTCGGCCCGCGCGATATCGCCGAGGCGCTGACCGCGGCCGGCAACGACGTCCACAAGGGTGAGGTGATTCTGGGCGAGGGCCCGCTTCGCAACACCGGCGAGTACGACGTGGTGGTCAACCTGCACGCCGACGTGCAGACCACCGTCAAGGTGATCGTGGTCGGCGACAAGTAAGCGTTGCCACAGCGATAAAGAGACGGGCGCCGCGAGGCGCCTGTTTTTTTGGGAAATCGGGAACCGGGAATCGCAGAGCGCCACGAACCCCAGGGCCGTTCTCCCTGAGCGTAGCCGCGCAGCGGCGAAGTCGAAGGGCATGTTGCCAGGCGGCCCCGGCTTTCTGGCCACGCCCGGCGCGCAAGGCAAGGCCGGAAGCTCGCTCTCGCGAACCATGCGGGGCGCGATCCGGCCGATGGGCATGTCCGTCCCCTCCCGCGCTTATCCACAACAACCCACAGCTTTTCCACAGAGTTGTTGTCTCGACGGCTGAGACGGCTCCGCGCATGATGGTCGGCATGTCCATCCGCGACGTGTCGGCGCAAGGCGCGCCCGTCGTGGGGTACTTTCCGAGGTAAATCGATGTCCTTCGTTCCCGAGCGCAAAACGCCTTCCGCCGCCATCGAAGCCTTGCGCGTGCCACCGCATTCCATCGACGCCGAACAGGCGGTGCTGGGCGGCTTGATGCTGGCGCCCGATGCGCTGGACAAGGTGGCCGACCGGCTGGCGGAAATGGATTTCTACCGCAAGGATCACCGCCTGATCTGGCGCGCCATCAACGAGCTGGCGAACAAGGGCATGCCCTGCGATGCGGTGACCCTAGGCGACTGGTTCGAGAGCAACGGGCTGGCCGAGATGGTGGGCGGCGCCAGCTACCTGATCGAGCTGGCCAACAGCACGCCCAGCGCCGCCAACATCGCCGCCTACGCCGAGATCGTGCGCGAGAAATCGGTGATGCGGCAGCTGATCGACGCAGGCACCTCGATCACCGAGGACGGCTACCGCCCCGAAGGCAAGAGCGTGCAGGAGGTGCTGGAAAGCGCCGAGCAGCGCGTGTTCCACATCGCCGAATCCGGTGCGCGCGGCAAGAAGGATTCCGTCTCCATGCGCGAGGCGGTGAAGGATGCCTTTCGCCTGCTCACCGAGCGCTACGAGAACCGCGGCCAGCTGACCGGCATCACCACCGGCTTCACCGACCTGGACAACCTCACCTCTGGCCTGCAACCGTCGGACCTGATCATCGTGGCCGCGCGCCCGTCGATGGGCAAGACCGCGTTTTCCGTGAACATCGCCGAGTCCGCCGCCATGCGCGGCAAGAAGGCGGTGGTGATCTTCTCGATGGAAATGTCCTCCTCGCAGCTGGCCTTCCGCCTGATTTCCTCGGTGGGCCGCGTCCACCAGCAGCACCTGCGCAACGGCACCCTGGAAGAGGAGGACTGGCCGCGCGTCTCCAACGCGATCGCGCTGCTGTCCGAAGCCAAGATCTTCATCGACGACACGCCCGGCCTGTCGCCGGTGGAGCTGCGTTCGCGCGCCCGCCGCCTGCACCGCGAGCACGGCGGCCTGGGCCTGATCGTGATCGACTACCTGCAACTGATGCAGGTGCCGGGCAACAAGGAAAACCGCGCCACCGAGATCTCGGAAATCTCGCGCTCGCTGAAAGGCCTGGCCAAGGAACTGAACGTGCCGGTGATCGCCCTGTCGCAGCTCAACCGTTCGCTGGAGCAGCGCGCCGACAAGCGGCCGATGATGTCCGACCTGCGCGAGTCCGGCGCCATCGAGCAGGACGCCGACCTCATCGTGTTCATCTACC
>JBIQMK010000117.1:0-9908 GCA_044463365.1 Rhodanobacter sp.
GTTGTCGCGCAACACGGCGAGGGCCAATGGATCGCTCACCACCCGCTGTTCGCCGCGGCCAACCTGGCGCAAGGCATCGCGCACCAGCTCGGGAAACTCCGGTGCGTGGTGCAACCATTCGGGCAAGCGCTTGCGCACGTCGCGCAGGGTGCGCAGCGGGCTGTAGCGTTCGCGCAGGATGCGTTTCAGCACCGGATGCGCCACCGCCCAGATGTCGATCTCCGGATCGAGCATGCGGCCCACGCCCTCGATGTTGAGCAAAGTCTTCTGCAGCAGGATCAGTTGCGGCTGCAGGGTCAGCTCGAAGCGGCGCGCCGTCTGGAACAGTTTCACCACCAGTTCGGCCAGCGAGATCTGTGACAACGGGCGGGTGAAATACGGCTCGCAGACGGTGCGCACGGCCGCTTCCAGTTCGTCCAGCCGCACGCTGGCGGGCATCCAGCCGGCAGCCACGTGCAGTTGCGCGATGCGGGCGTAGTCGCGTTCGAACAGGGCGATGAAATTCTGCGCCAGCCAGTACTGGTCGGCTTCGGGCAGCGAGCCCATGATGCCGAAATCCAGCGCGATGAAACGCGGCTCGCCGGTGTGCGCGGTGTCTACCCAGATGTTGCCGGGGTGCGCATCGGCATGGAAGAAGTTGTCGCGGAACACCTGCTCGTAGAACACCCGCACGCCCTTGGCGGCCAGTGCCTTGCGGTCGATGCCGGCCGCGTCGATGGCGGCGATGTCGTCGCTGCTGACGCCGCTCACCCGCTCCAGGGTCAGCACGCGGGCGGCGGTGAACTCCCAGTGCACGGCCGGCACGTACAGGTCCACGCCGCTGGCGAAGTTGCGCTTGAGCAGGCTGGCGCTGGCGCCTTCGCGCTGCAGGTCCAGCTCGTTTTCCAGCATTTTTTCGACTTCGGCCACCACGTCCAGCGGCCGGATCTTGTCGGCGCTGGGATGCCAGCGCTGGGCCAGCTCGCCCAGCGAACGCAGCAGTTTCACGTCGCGGGCGATCTGCGCGTCGATGCCCGGACGAAGCACCTTCACCACCACCTCGCGGCCATCGCGCAAGGTGGCCGCGTGCACCTGGGCGATCGAGGCGGAGGCCAGCGGGGTCTCGTCGAAATGGGCGTATAGACGGCCAATCGGCGCCTTCAACTCGCGTTCCACGATGGTGCGCGCCTCGGTGCCGGGGAACGGCGCCACGCTGTCCTGCAGCAGCGACAGTTCGTCGGCGATATCGGCGGGTACCAGGTCGCGGCGGGTGGACAGCACCTGGCCGGCCTTCACGAAGATCGGGCCCAGCTCGGTCAGCGCCAGCCGCAAGCGCTCGCCGCGCGGCAGCTCGGCCACGTTGGCGCGCGGTCGCGCCAGCAACGGGCGCAGCAGCTTCAGCGGACGGTACAGGTGGGTGGCGTCGACCAACTCGTCGAGCCGCCAGGCCAGCAGCACGGAAGCCACCCGCAACAGCCGTGGCACGACCTTCAGCGGCGTCATGCGGCGTTGCCCTGCAGCCGCGCGATGAGCCGCTGCACGCGCGACTCCATCCGTTCGCTGCGCTCGCGCAGGTGATCCACGCCGTCCAGGAAACCCTCCACCTCGCCCGGCGCCAGCGCCACCCGCGCTTCCTCGCGCAGCCAGTCGGCGCCGTCCTCGGTGAAATGCGCGGCACTTTCGCGGGCGTGGCTCAGGCCGCGCCGAACGGCCTTGGCCAGCGGCACGCCGAGCACGTCGCCAAAGCTGCGCGCAAACGCCTCCTCGAAATCGGGCGCGAACTTGCTGGCCAGTTTTTCCAATCGACGCGCCAGTTCGGCATCACCGGCGATCTCCACCTTGCCCGGTGCGATGCCGTCGTCGTCGCGGCGAAACAGCATCGCCAGCAGGCTGCCTGGCGTGGCGGCGACACGCAGCTGGCTGTCGTCCTGCGGCGGGCCCACCAGCAGTTTTCCGTCGTCGACGGTGATCGCCAGCGCCAGCTCCGGCCCGCGCAGGTGCAGTTGCACGCGACGTCCGTTCAACGCGGCCAGCTTCTGCTGCGTGTCCGGGTCCAGCGACAGCGTGTGGTTCAGCGCGGTTTGCAGCGCGCGGCCGGCCAGCTTGCGCAGCGGTTGCGGCATCCATGTATTGGGCGTGGCGTTCATCCCGGCGATTGTAGCGGGGCGGCGCTTGCGTCGCCGGGAGTGGGGAATAGGGGATGGGGAATCGGGAGAGCGGTATTTCGCCAGCGCGAAGGATGCGCGGATGCCGAGGCTTCTGCTTTTCCTATTCCCGATTCTCTATTCCCGATTCCCCGCCCCCACGAACCCAAGCTGCCGCCACGCCTCATACACCGCCACGGCCACCGAATTCGACAGGTTGAGGCTGCGGCTGTGCGGGCACATCGGCAGGCGCAGGCGTTGCGCGACGGGTATCGTCTCGAACACCTCGGCGGGCAGGCCCGCGGTTTCGCAGCCGAACAGCAGCGCGTCGCCATCGGCAAAACCCGCGTCGACGTGGGCGACCGAGCCGCGGGTGGAAAACGCGAACACGCGTGGCGCGCCAATGGCATTGAGGCAGCTGCCCAGGTCGTCGTGCACGGCCACGCGGGCGTACTCGTGGTAATCCAGCCCGGCGCGGCGCAAGCGCGCGTCGTCCAGGGTGAAGCCCAGCGGGCGGATCAGGTGCAAGGCCGCACCGGTGTTCGCGCACAGGCGAATCACGTTGCCGGTGTTCGGCGGAATCTCGGGGCGAAACAGGATGACGTGGAGCATCCGGCCATTATCGACGTTCGCCGCGGTGGCGTCTCGGCCTGCGTCCGCGCCAGCGTCACAGCACCTGCGTCGATTGCGGGCAGAGCACGCCGTCGTGCGGCAACACGCAGCTGTCCGGCGCGTCCAGCAGCATCGCCGCCACGCTGGATCCGGCCGAGGGATGTGCGGCCGGCTGCGCGTGCAACATGGCGCCCATCACCAGCACGCACAGTGCGAAACAGGCCACGAACAGGCTGTGCAACATCATCGTTTCGAATTTCATGATCGCTCTTCCTTTTCCATGATTGAAAACCCCTGCATGGTCTGGAGAGCAATGCCCGTGCCAGCGCTTTTTTCTTATCCAAGCAAATGATATTGAAAGAAAAACATTCGCAGGCCGCGGCGTCCTCCGCTGTCCGCGGACAGCGTCCGAGCGGATGCGGACATCGCCGGACGGCAGCGTCCGCACGCGCCGCGCCGCGTGACTCGCGCCAGTTGCGTTTCCGGCGACGCGCCACCTAGGCTGATTGATCATTCCCCCAGGCCGAGGATTTACCGTGACCCTGAAACCGTGCGCGTTGTGGCTCGCCGGCTTGTTGACGCTGGCCGTGGGCGTGGTGCCGGTGCGGGCCGAGCCGCCCGCCACAGTCAGCGCCGCCCGTACGATCCCCACGCTTCCCTATACCCGCTTTACCTTGCCCAACGGCCTGACCGTGGTGGTGCACGAGGATCACAAGGCGCCGGTGGTGGCGGTCAGCGTGTGGTACCACGTGGGTTCGTCGTACGAGCCCAAGGGCAAGACCGGTTTCGCGCACCTGTTCGAACACCTGATGTTCCAGGGTTCGGAGAACCACAAGGACGAGTTCTTCAAGCCGTTCGAGCTGGCCGGGGCCACCGACCAGAACGGCACCACCTCGGCCGATCGCACCAACTATTTCGAGACCGTGCCCACCACCGCGCTGGACATGGCGTTGTGGATGGAATCCGACCGCATGGGCCACCTGCTGGGCGCCATCGGCCAGGCGCAGCTCGACGAGCAGCGCGGCGTGGTGCAGAACGAAAAGCGCCAGGGCGAAAACCAGCCCTATGGTCGCGCCGACGAACTGATCCAGGCCGAGGCGTTCCCCGCCAACCACCCCTACCACCACGACACCATCGGCTCGATGGCCGACTTGAACGCCGCCTCGCTGCACGACGTGAAGCAGTGGTTTCGCGACTACTACGGCGCGGCCAACACGGTGGTGGTGCTGGCCGGTGACATCACGCCGGCGGTGGCGAAAGAGAAAATGCTGAAGTACTTCGGCGACATCGCTGCCGGCCCGCGCGTGCCGCGGCCGCAGCCGTGGGTGGCGCCGCGCCAGCAGTCCAGCCGCGGCACGATGACCGACAACGTGGCGCAGACGCGCATCTACCGCGAGTGGAACGTGCCGCCGCGCGGCAGCACCGACGAGAACCTGCTGGAACTGGCCGCCGCCGTGCTGGGCGGCAGCAAGACCTCGCGCCTGTACCAGCGCCTGGTGTACCGCGACAAACTGGCCGACGACGTGTCGGTGGGCGTGGAACAGCGGTCGCTGGCCAGCCTGTTCGAGTTGCAGGTCGACGTGAAGCAGGGTGTCGACCCGGCCCGCGTCGAGGCGGCCATCGCCGATGAATGGCGCAACTTCCTGGCCCACGGTCCCAGCGTCGACGAGCTGGCGCGGGTGAAGACGGAAACCCGCGCCTCGTTCGTGCGCGGCCTGGAGAAGGTCAACACGCAGGCCGCGATCCTGGCCCAGGGGCAGCTCTATCACGGTGATCCGGGCGCCTATCTGAAGCAGTTCGACGAGTTCATGGCCGCCACGCCGGCCAGCGTCACCGCGGCCGCGAAGCGCTGGATCGCCCGCGGCGACTACACGCTGACCGTGGTGCCGGGCAAGGTCGACGCCAGCGACGGCGTGGTGCCCGCCGGTCGCCCCGCCGCGGCGGGCAAACCCGCACCCGTGCTTTCGCCAGCCGGCGATTACCGCACCGTCGAATCCACCGTCGACCGCCGCAAGGGCGTGCCCCGGGTCGACAGCTTCCCCGACCTGAGTTTCCCGGCCGTGCAGCGTGGCCGTCTGGGCAATGGCATCGAGGTGATCCTGGCCGAGCGCCATACCGTGCCGGCGGTGCAGGTGCGCCTGCTGTTCGATGCCGGCTACGCGGCCGATCAGGGCCGCAAGCTCGGCACGTCCAGTTTCACCATGGCGATGCTGGACGAAGGCACCACGGATCTGGACTCGGTGCAGATCGCCAAGCGCAAGCAGCGGCTTGGCGCGCTGATCGGCACCGATTGCGGGCTGGACGCCTGCAGCGTCTCGCTGAATGCGCTGAACGATGCCTTGCAGCCGTCGCTGGCACTGTTTGCCGACATCGTGCGCCACCCCGCCTTCCGTCAGGCCGACATCGACCGCCTGCGCGGCCAATGGCTGGCCGGCATCGCGCAGGAAAAGAGCCAGCCCATCGGCATCGCGCTGCGCACCCTGCCGCCGCTGCTGTACGGCAAGGGCCACGCCTACGCCATCCCGTTCACCGGCTCGGGCACGGCGGCCTCGATCGAGGCGCTGGACAGCGCCGACATGCGCCGCTTCATGGCCGACTACATTCGCCCGGACAACGTGCGCATCCTGGTGGCTGGCGACACCACGATGGCGAAGATCATCCCGGCCCTGAACGCGGTCTTCGGCCAGTGGCAGGCACCCGCCGGCAAGGTGCCGGCAAAGAACATCGGCACGGTGGCGCCGCCGCCGCACGCACGCGTCTACCTGATCGACCGCCCCGGCGCGCAGCAAAGCCTGATCCTGGCCGGCAGCCTGGCGCCATCCACCGAGGCGCCGAACAACCTGCAGATCCAGACCATGAACGGCGCCTTCGGCGGCACCTTCACCTCGCGCCTCAACATGAATCTGCGCGAGGACAAGCACTGGGCCTACGGCGCCTTCAGCATCCTGCAGAACGCGCTGGGCCAGCGCCCGTTCCTGCTGTACGCACCGGTGCAGACCGACAAGACCGCGCCGTCCATCGCCGAGCTGTTGAAAGAGGCCCGCGCGGTGATCGGCCCGCAACCGCTCACCGACCAGGAGATCGAGAAGATCAAGGTCGGCGACGTGCGCAGCATGCCGGGCGGCTACCAGACCACCTCGGCGGTGATGGGCGCGCTGCAGGGCATCGTGTTGTATGACCGCCCGGATGATTACGTGCGCACGCTGAAATCGCGCATCGAGGCGCAGACCGATGCTTCGGTGCAGGCCGCCGCGCGGGAAATCATCCACCCCGAGCAGCTGACCTGGGTGATCGTGGGCGACCTGAAAAAGATCGAGGCGCCGATCCGGGCGCTGAAACTGGGCGACATTCAGGTGCTGGACACCGACGGCAAACCGGTGGCGCCCAAGTAGGACGCGCAGGGTTTGCGCGAGGGGCGTGCGCCGCAGCCGGCGGTTGCCGGCACGCGGCACCGTCGTCGCGCTACGATGACGCCCTGCCGCGCCGTTGCGGCGCGATCTTTCCGCACACCTCGAACACGGAGTTTTCCATGCGCAAGAACCTGTTGTTGCTCGTCCCCGTGCTGGCGCTCGGCGCGTGCACGTGGGGCATCACGATGGACGAAGCGGCCAAGAACGTGCGCACGGCCTGGAATGGCGACGTGTCGGCCTGCCACGAACTGGGCAAGGTCACCGTCTCGGTGATGGACCACATCGGCCCGGTCAACCGCAACGGCATGACCGTGCGTGAGGAGCTGGAAGTGATGGCCCGCAACGAAGCCGCCAAGATGCACGCCGACACCATCAAGCCGCTGTCCGAACCCGCCGACGGCTCGCAGCCGTGGGGCGTGTACCAGTGCGGCACGCGAACGATCAACCCGGTGCGTTCGGCCACGACGCCCGCGGCCGCACCCGCGCCCGGCAGCGCGCAGACGTTCCCGGTCAAGGGCAACTGAGCTGGCGGCCCCGTCACGTGGAGGCGCCTTCGGGCGCCTTTTTTCATGCCCGCGTGTACACGCGGGTTTGCGATGATGGGCGGCATGATCAAACGCATGCCTTCGAAAAACACCTTGTTGAAAGCCCCCGGCCGGATTGCGCGACGGATGCTGCCGTTCCGCCGCAAGCGCGCCGACCCGCTCGATGAACTGCCCTTTTTCGCCGTGCCAGCTGACGCCATCGCGGTGCTGGACGACGCTGCCGCGTTTCGCCGCACCCTGCTGCTGCACATCGCGCAGGCCACCCGCCGTATCGTGCTGGTGGCGCTGTACCTGCAGGACGACGATGGCGGCCGCGAAATTCTCGATGCGCTGTACGCGGCGAAAGCGCGCCATCCGGCCTTGGAAATCTCCGTGTTCGTCGACTGGCATCGCGCCCGCCGCGGGCTGATCGGCAAGCAGAAGAGCGAGGGCAACGCGGGCATGTATCGCCGCTATGCGGAGCGCCTGGGGCCTGGCGTGGCCATCTACGGCGTGCCGGTGCAGAACCGCGAGCTGTTCGGCGTGCTGCACCTCAAGGGCT
The DNA here is from genome assembly GCA_044463365.1 of Rhodanobacter sp. Lineage (GTDB taxonomy): Bacteria > Pseudomonadota > Gammaproteobacteria > Xanthomonadales > Rhodanobacteraceae > Rhodanobacter. Next base: position 7,232 of record JBIQMK010000117.1, read on the forward strand.
TCGTCATCGACAACAGCGTGCTGTACAGCGGCGCCAGCCTCAACGATGTCTACCTCGCCCGCCACGGGCGCTACCGGCTGGATCGCTACCACCTGATCCGCGACGCCAAACTGGCCGACGCGATGGCCGGGTTCGTCCAGCGGCAGCTTGCCGCCAGCGCCGCCGTATGTCGGTTGAACAGCGGCGACATGCCGACCACGAAGGCGCTGCAGCCGGCCATTCGCGAACTGCGCCAGTCGCTGCATCAGGCCGCCTACGCGGTGCCTGCCGACAGCTTGCGCGATGGCGAGGTGGCGGTGACGCCGCTGCTGGGTTTCGGCCGCGTCGACAACGCACTCAACGACGCCTTGCTGGCCGCGCTGCGCGGCGCGCGCCAGCGGGTGATCCTGCTGACGCCGTACTTCAACCTGCCGCGCCCGGTGCGTGCGGTGCTGGGGCAACTGCTGCGCCGCGGCTGCGAAATCCACCTGATGGTAGGCGACAAGACCGCCAACGATTTCTACATCCCGCCCGAGCAGCCGTTCAAGACCATCGGCCTGCTGCCCTACCTGTACGAAAACAACCTGCGCCGGTTTGCCCGCGCCCACCGCCGGCAGATCGACAGCGGCCAACTCAACATCCACCTGTGGCGCCACGGCGACAACAGCTACCACCTGAAAGGCCTGTTCGTGGACGACGACGTGGCCGTGCTCACCGGCAACAACTTCAACCCGCGCGCCTGGGCGCTGGACCTGGAAAACGGCCTGCTGCTGCGCGACCCGCAGCGGCTGCTGCACGCGCGGCACCAGGCCGAGTGGGCCGCATTGAAAAAACACGCCACGCGGTTGGGCGATTACCACGCACTGGAAAGCCCGCGCCGGTATCCCGCCGTGGTGCGCAAACATTTGCGGCGGCTCAATCGCACGCGGCTGGATCGGTTGGTGAACCGGTTGCTTTGAGGGGTTTTTTGGAGCGCCCCCTTCCGCCCTGTCGGGCACCTTCCCCCGCAAGCGGGGGAAGGAAGCTGGCTGTTTCGAGGAGTCCGATCGCTCCCTTCCCCCGTTCCACGGGGGAAGGTGCCCGAAGGGCGGAAGGGGGGCGCTCCTACCGCCCGCTACTCAACCGCCCCAACCGCAAATCCAGCCAGCGATTCACGTCGGCCCATTCCGTAGCCAGGACGCTATAGCAGACCGTGTCGCGCAGGCTGCCGTCGCGACGGCGCTTGTGCGCGCGCAGCACGCCCTCGCGGCGGGCGCCCAGGCGTTCGATGGCGCGTTGCGAATCGAGGTTGCGCAGGTCGGTGTGGAACTCTACCGCCACGGCGCCGACAACCTCGAACGCGTGCTGCAACAGCAAGCGTTTGCAGGCGGTGTTGAGGTGGCTTTTCTGCCAGCGCTTCGCGTACCAGGTGTAACCGATGGCCAGCCGCGGCAGCTCGGGCACGATGTCGTAATAGCGCGTGGTGCCCACGATCTCGCCGCTGCTTTTCTCGCGAATGGCGAACGGCAGCATCAGGCCGTCGGCCTGGCCGCGCAGGCCTTTTTCCACATAGGCCTGCGTCTCGCCCGGCGCCGGCACGCCGGTGAACCACAGATTCCACAGCGCGCCGTCGGCGGCGGCGGCCTCCAGGGCGGGTACGTGATCCAGGCTCAGGGGTTCCAGCACGACGTGGTCGTCCTGCAGGTGGGTCGGGGCGAGAAGGGTCATCGGTGGGTTCCAGCGGGCGGTGTACGGCGCAGGGAAAGTCGCTGCGGTCAGGCGTCCAGATCGGGGATCAGCTTGCTCTCCAGGCGGGAGATGTGATCCTTCAGCAGCAGCTTGCGTTTTTTCAGGCGGGTCAGCTGCAGTTCGTCGCGGCCCAGCGTGGTGGCCAGCTGGTCGATCGCGGCGTCGAGATCGCGATGCTCCATCCGCAGTTCGGCGAGCAGATGGGCGATTTCGGCGTGATCCTGAACCTGCATGGCGGGGCCGCTGACAAGTGGAGAAGTTGGCAAGTGTAACGCTGCCGCCAGCGGGTGGTCAGCATCTGACCAGCCGGCGGCAGGTCACGGGACAAGTCATGGTGCAAAGCAGTAAAGTGCGCGATGGCCGGGCGGGTGTCGGCGTTGCGACACCGCCGGACGTTCCGCGCTGGCCGCCAGCGTCTGCCGGAAGCCCGCCACCGGCTGTTCGATGTCGACGTTCGCATTTCGCCAAGCTCCGGCGCGCACCGCCGGGCGCCGTGACGAGCGGGTGTCGGCGCCAACCGCGGGTTTTTGATCATTCCACCATCAATCAGAGGGCTGCTCGTGTCTTTCTTTGCATCCGTTGAAATGGCTCCAGGCGATCCGATCCTGGGCCTGACCGAGGCCTTCGTGGCCGATCCGCGCCCGGGCAAGATCAATCTTGGCGTGGGGATCTATTGCGACGAGCAGGGCAAGATCCCGCTGATGAAAGCGGTGCGCGACGTGGAGCAGACCCTGGCCAAGGCGGAAAATCCCCGCGGCTACCTGCCCATCAACGGGTTGAAGGCCTACAACGAGCTGACCCAGCAACTGCTGTTCGGCGCCGATTCCCCGCTGCTGGCCGAAGGCCGCGTGGCCACGGCGCAGACCATCGGCGGCAGCGCCGCGCTGCGCGTGGCCGCGGATCTCTTGAAGCAGACGGCCGGCGCCGGCGCCAAGGTCGCCATCAGCAACCCAAGCTGGGGCAACCACCA
>JBIQMK010000118.1:0-9907 GCA_044463365.1 Rhodanobacter sp.
GGGCTTTCTTCCTGCTGGTGGAACAGGTCGTGCTGCTTGCCGATCTTGCGGTGGTCGCGCTTCTCGGCCTCTTCCAGCTGGAACAGGTAGGCCTTCAGGTCCTTGTCGTTGAGCCACGCGGTGCCGTAGATGCGGGTCAACATGGCGTTGTTGGAATCGCCGCGCCAGTAGGCGCCGGCCACCTTCATCAGCTTGAACGAGCGCAGCTTGCCCGTGTTGGGCACGTGCGGCCCGCGGCACAGGTCGGTGAACTCACCCTGCGAATACAGCGAAAGATCCTCGTTGGCGGGAATGCCCTCGATGATCTCGGCCTTGTATTCCTCGCCCAGTCCACGGAAGAACGCCACCGCCTCGTCGCGCGATTTCACCGTACGCGTCACCGGCAACCGCTCGGCCACGATCTTGTGCATCTCCGCTTCGATCTTCGGCAGGTCCTCGGGCGTGAACGGGCGCTCGTAGGCGAAGTCGTAATAGAAGCCGTTGTCGATCACCGGCCCGATCGTCACCTGCGCGCCGGGAAACAGCCGCTGCACGGCCTGCCCCATCAGGTGCGCGGTGGAATGGCGCAGGATCTCCAGCGCCTCGGGGCTCTTGTCGGTGACGATCTGCAGGCTGGCATCGTGGTCGATGGTGTAGCTGGCATCGACCAGCGTGCCATCGACCTTGCCGGCCAGCGTGGCCTTGGCCAGGCCGGCGCCGATCGAGGCGGCCACGTCCTGCACGGTGACGGGATGGTCGAACGGCTTCTTGCTGCCGTCGGGTAGCGTGATCTCAATCATGGATGGCACCTGATGACCCGCCCCAGTGGCGGATCGAAAACGAAGTATGACCGCAAGCGCGCCCATTGGCCGCAACGGACCGGGCAGCAGCCACGAAAAAGGGCGCAAAGCGCGCCCTTCGGGTCCTGCCTTGCGGGATGGGATCAACCTGAAACGTTCGTAGTGTCCATGTCACACACTCGACCGGCAGTTACCTGCAGGCCACCACGGCGGGCGCGAAGGGACCAAAAAGTTACTTCGCACCTGTTCGAGTGTCAACGCCGCCACTGATCCAGCCGGACACCAGCTCCGGGTGCGCCTTCACCCATGCGCGGGCATTTTCGTCGGCATTCGCGCCCGGCTGCCGATCGGCCGCCATCACCTGCTGCATCTGCGCCGGCGTCCAGCGGAAGCCATCGAGTACCGCATAAACCCTGGGCCTGTCGCGCCGCAAGCCCTTGCGCACAAGCGTGTCGATGTCTTCGGTACCACCGAAGCTGCCCTTGGGATCGGCCAGGTATTTCAGCTTCCAGCGCGCCCACATCTAGTGCGGTGTCCAGCCGGTCACCACGACCCACTGCCGCTCGGCGATCGCGCGCCCCAGCGCCGCGGCCATGCTGGCGTCGGTGCCCTCGACCAGTTCCAGCGGCAACCGATAGGTTTCGATCGCCTCGCGCGCAATACCCATTTCGCCGGCGTCGGGATCGATGCCGATGATGTGGTGGCCAAACCGGTCGGCATGGGCGGCAAGCTGATCGATCGAATCGATCGACACGTAATCGGGCACCACCAGGCCGATCCGGGTGCCGGCCATGTTCGGCCCCAGATTGATCACCTGGTTGCGCACACCCGCGTAATAAGCCGCGTGCGTGCTGGGCAACCAGGCGCAAACGGTGGCATCGGCGGTGCCCCGCGCCAGGGCCGGATACATCGCCGCACCGGTCAGGGAAACCGTCTCCACGCGGAAGCCCTGTTGCTCGAGTACGGCCTTGACGACGTGGGTGGCGGCGATGCAACTGGACCAATCCACATAGGCGAGCTTCACGCCGTCCGCGGACGTGGGCACGGCGGACGTCGCCACCGGACCGCCGGGGGATGGCGTGCAGCCGCTCGCCAGGGCAATGGCGAACATGCAGGCAAGCTCCCGCCGGCACTGAAGCAGCTTGTCGATCATGGCCTTCCCCCGAATGGCCGCATGCCCAGCGGCATTGTAGAGCGATGTCGCGCGGCGGTGCGCCGCCACGCAGGCGGCCGGTAGAATGGGCAGCCCTGCACTCCCCGGATTTCATCCATGCGTATCCTGGTTACCGGCACCGCCGGCTTCATCGGCGCCGCCCTGGCGCAGCGGTTGCTGGATCGCGGTGACGAGGTTTATGGCTTCGACAACCACAACGACTATTACGACCCGGCGCTGAAGGAAGCACGGCTGGCGCGCTTCATCGATCACCCGAACTACACGCACCAGCGCGCCGACCTGGCCGATGCCGCTGCGGTGGATCAGGCATTCGCCGCATTCCAGCCGCAGCGGGTGGTGAACCTGGCGGCGCAGGCGGGCGTGCGCTACTCGCTGCAGAACCCGCGCGCCTACGTGCAGAGCAACCTGGTCGGCTTCGTCAACATCCTGGAAGCGTGCCGCCATGGCAAGGTCGGGCATCTGGTCTACGCGTCGTCCAGCTCGGTCTACGGCGCCAATCGCAAGCTGCCTTTCGCGCTGGAGGATGCGGTCGATCATCCGGTGAGCCTGTATGCGGCCAGCAAGAAGGCGAACGAGCTGATGGCGCATACGTATAGCCATCTATACGGCCTGCCCACCACTGGCCTGCGCTTCTTCACCGTATATGGCCCGTGGGGCCGGCCGGACATGTCGCCGATCCTTTTCGCCGACCGCATCAGCCGCGGCGAGTCGATCGACGTCTTCAACCACGGCCACCACAGCCGCGATTTCACCTATATCGACGACATCGTGGAAGGCGTGGTCCGCACGCTCGACCATCCGGCCGAACCCGACCCCGCGTACGACGCCGAGCACCCCAATCCCGCCACATCGAGCGCGCCCTACCGCGTCTACAACATCGGCAACGACCAGCCGGTGCAGCTGATGCGCTTCATCGAGTTGCTGGAGCAGAACTTGGGCCGCACCGCGGAAAAACGCCTGCTGCCGATGCAGCCTGGCGACGTGGCCGACACTTGGGCTGACGTTTCCGCGCTGCGCCGCGACGTGGGCTACGCGCCGGCCACCTCGATCGAGGATGGCGTGGCGCGTTTTGTGGAGTGGTATCGCGGGTATTACGTGTAGGAGTCCATCAAAACGGCTTGGCGAGCACCAGCCAGATCACGCCCAGCAACAGCAAGACCGGCAGTTCGTTGATCCAGCGCAGTGCCCGGGCCGATGGGAGGCTGCCGCCGGCAGCCTTGCGCTTCAGGGCGCGCCCGGCCCAGATGAAATACGCCAGCAGGATGGCCACCAGGGTCAGCTTGGCGTCGATCCAGTGCATGCCCGCGGTGACGTTCGGCAACGCCGTCGGAAACACCCGCCAGCCCTGCCACAAGGTCACACCGAACAGGAAAGCCATGCCGAACATGTTGTGGCCGAACTTGTACAGACGTCGCCCCATCAACTGCAGCCGCGCCTGCACGGTCGGTTCGTTCGCGGTCTCGGCCAGGTTCACCAGGATCCGCGGCAGGTAGAACACCGTGGCCATCCAGGCGATCACGAACAGCAGATGCAGCGACTTGATCAACAGATAGGTCATGACAACGCTCCGTGGACAAACAAAAACGGCGCGGCCTTTGGGGCCGCGCCGTTCGGGGTATTGGTGGGCGGTACAAGGATCGAACTTGTGACCCCTACCATGTCAAGGTAGTGCTCTACCGCTGAGCTAACCGCCCGTCTCGTCACGGCATGCCGTGCGAGCCGCGCAGTATACGGTAGCGGTGGGCGGTCGACAACAACCCGGGCGCAACAATAAGCCTCGCCCCAAAGCGCCGAAAAATCTCGAAACTCGCCCGGAATCCGAAACTTCCTTCCCCCGCTGCGCGGGGACAAGATGGCAGGACTGCCATCTTGAGCAGCGAAGCTGCCCGAAGGGCGGATGCCATGGATGGCATCCGTTCAAGGTGCCGCAGGCGGATGGGGGGCGCTTTTGATCTTGCTTCCAAGGCGAAGAGCGCCCCCTTCAGCCCTTCGGGGCAGCTGTACTCGCGCCATCCATGGCGCTCGCCCTACGGGCGGCTCGCGCCGCACAAAACGGCAGCCCTGCCGTTTTGTGCGGCGCTTGCGGGGGAAGCAAAATAGTCGCTCAGCGCAGCGATTGCTCGCGCAGCTGGTGGATCTGGTCGCGCAGCTTGGCGGCGTCCTCGAACTCCAGATTCTGCGCGTGCTTGTACATCTGCGACTCCAGCTTTTTCAGCATGCTGGCGGCCTGCGACGCGCTGAGGCCGGCGTAGTCGGCCGGTTGCTCGGCCACGGCGCGGACCCGGGACTTGTTGCCGCGACGGTTGCCGGCATCGCTGCGTGCCCCCTCCATGATGTCGGCGATGCGCCGCACGATGGTGGTGGGCACGATGCCCTGCTCCTTGTTCCAGGCCAGCTGCTTCTCGCGCCTGCGAGCGGTTTCGTCCATCGCCGCCTGCATCGAGCGGGTGACGTTGTCGGCGTACAGGATCGCCTTGCCGCGCACGTTGCGGGCGGCGCGGCCGATGGTCTGGATCAGCGAACCGGTGGAACGCAGGAAGCCTTCCTTGTCCGCATCCAGCACCGCCACCAGCGACACCTCGGGCATGTCCAGGCCCTCGCGCAGCAGGTTGATGCCGACCAGCACGTCGAACTCGCCCAGGCGCAGGTCGCGGATGATCTCGCTGCGTTCGACCGTCTCGATGTCCGAGTGCAGGTAGCGCACCTTGATGTCGTGTTCGGACAGGTATTCGGTGAGGTTCTCGGCCATGCGCTTGGTCAGCGTGGTGACCAGCACGCGGTCGCCCATGGCGATGCGCTTGTGCGCCTCGCTGAGCAGGTCGTCGACCTGGGTGCGCACCGGGCGCACTTCCACTTCCGGATCGACCAGGCCGGTGGGGCGCACCACCAGCTCGGTGACCGCGTCGCCGGATTTCTGCAATTCGTAGTCGCGCGGGGTGGCGGAGACGTAGATCGCGCGCGGCACCCGCTGCTCCCACTCCTCGAACTTCAGCGGCCGGTTGTCCATCGCCGAGGGCAGCCGGAAACCGAACTCCACCAGGGTTTCCTTGCGCGAGCGGTCGCCCTTGTACATGGCGCCCAGCTGCGGCACGGTGACGTGCGACTCGTCCACCACCAGCAGGCCGTCGGCCGGCAGGTAGTCGAACAGCGTCGGCGGCGGTTCGCCCGGCAAGCGGCGGGTGAGGTGGCGCGAGTAGTTCTCGATGCCCTGGCAGTAGCCCACCTCCACCATCATCTCCAGGTCGAAGCGGGTGCGCTGATCCAGCCGCTGCGCCTCGACCAGCTTGTTGTCGCGGTACAGCACTTCCAGCCGCTCCTTCAGCTCGGCCTTGATCGTCTCGGTGGCATTGAGCACGCTTTCGCGGGTGCTGGCGTAGTGCGTGCGGGGATAGACGGTGTAGCGCGGTATCTTGCGGATCGTCTCGCCGGTGAGCGGGTCGAACAGCGCCATGTTCTCGACTTCGCCGTCGAACAGTTCGATGCGCAGCGCCTCGGTTTCCGATTCGGCCGGGAACACGTCGATGACCTCGCCGCGCACGCGGTACGTACCGCGGCGCAGTTCCATTTCGTTGCGGGTGTACTGCAATTCGGTCAACTGGTGGATCAGCTTGCGCTGGTCGATCCGTTCGCCCTTGGCCAGGATCAGCCGCAGGCTGAGGTAGTCCTCCGGATTGCCCAGGCCGTAGATCGCCGACACGGTGGCGACGATGATCGAATCCCGCCGCGACAGCAGCGCCTTGGTCGCCGACAGCCGCATCTGCTCGATGTGCTCGTTGATCGAGGCGTCCTTCTCGATGAACGTGTCCGACGCCACCACGTACGCTTCCGGCTGGTAGTAGTCGTAGTAGCTGACGAAGTATTCCACCGCGTTGTGCGGGAAAAACTCCCTGAATTCTCCGTACAACTGCGCCGCCAGGGTCTTGTTCGGCGCCATCACGATGGTGGGCCGCTGCACCTCCTCGATCACGTTGGCGATGGTGTAGGTCTTGCCCGAGCCGGTGACGCCCAGCAGCGTTTGCGCGGCCAGGCCGGCCTCGAAACCTTCGGCAAGACGTGCGATCGCCTGCGGCTGGTCGCCGGAGGGCTGGTACGGAGCAACGAGCTGGAAGCGGTCGGTCATCGGCTACATGTGTGGGTGCGGCAGGGCATTTTAAATCGGGCCTGCTGACAGCTGGCGTCAGCAGTGACCGACGCCGGAGGCGCCGATCGGGCGACAGCCACGTGCCCGGCAGACACCTAGCATGCCGGTTCCAGGCGACGCGGGAGCGTGAACGTGCCGGATCGGGGATGGATGAGGTCTCACAGGGAGCGTGGCGTCACGCTGGTCGAACAGGTCATGGTGATCGCGATCATCGCGACCCTGGTCGGCGCCGCGATGCCGTCGATGCGGCACCTGCTCGACCGGAACCGGTTGCGGACGGCCCAGGCCGATTTCATCGGCGCCCTGCATCACACCCGCGAAGCGGCCGTGGTTGCGCGGCAGGCCACCGTGTTCTGCCCCAGCCGCGACGGCCGGCAATGCGCCGATGAAGAGCGCTGGGACCACGGCTGGCTGCTTGCCGCCGATCGCGATCATGACAACCAGCCCGACGGCCAGCCGCTGCACGTCAATGGCAACTACGCCGAACGCCTCACGATCCAGAGTTCGGTCGGCCGGCGCCACGTGCGTTTCCAGGCCGATGGCAGCGCCCACGGCAGCAATCTCACCTTCGTGTTCTGCCGCCGCGGGGTGGCCGAACAGGCGCTCAGCGTCGTCGTCGCCAACTCCGGGCGTATCCGCGGCGGTCGGGCGAGCGCCGCGCAGGCCGCCGCCTGCGCACAACAGCGTTGAACCCGCCCGGCGGCACTGCATGGGGTCGGCCGGGCGATTATCTGGCAAACCGCCATTAAACCGGTGCCGACGCCAAAAAACGGATTATCGGGCCCCGTTCCAGTCGTGCCTCGCGATCGTATGGAACCGCGCAACTGCGTTACCATGAGGGCCTCCATTGCCGCGATATATGGGTGCCATGTCAAACCATGATCTGGAATCGTTGATTGCTCCGCTCGGCGACGAATTGCCCACCGGTGAAAACCTGGAATACGACCAGGATTTTCTGGCGCTTGAACGCGCTGCCGCGCCCAAGGCCGAACGTGCCATCGGCGACAGCGTCAAGGCCGCCGAGGAACCGGATTGGGAGAAGGTCGGCAGCATGGCCGAAGCGCTGCTGGGGCGTTCCAAGGATCTGCGCATCGCCACGCACCTGGCGACCGCCTGGATGCGTACGGACGGCATGCCCGGCTGGGCGGCGGGCCTCGGCCTGATTCGCGCCTTGCTGGAGAATTACTGGGACGGCGTGCATCCGCAACTGGATGCCGAGGACGACAACGATCCGACCGCCCGCGTCAATGCCGTGGTGCCGATCAGCGATACCCAGAGCGTGCTCGGCTATTTCCGCACCACGCCTTTTGTGCAGTCGCCGCGACTGGGGCGCTTTTCATTGCGCGATCTGCAGATCGCCCAGGGCACGCTCAAAATCAGCACGCCCACCGACGAGGGCGAGGAAATGCCCACGCTGACGGAGATCGAGGCCTGCTGCCTGGATTGCCCGGAAGAGCAACTGCTGACCAATGCCACGGCGATTAACGAAGCGCTGGATCAGGCCAAGGCGATCGACGGCATTTTCAGCGAGCAGATCGGTACCGCCGGCCCGGATCTGAAGGCCTTGATCGGCGATATCCATGAACTGAAAAAGTTCGTGGAAGCGCAACTGGGCAAGCGCATGCCGCAGGACGATGCCGCCGTGGGCGAAGGCGACGAGGAGGAAGGGGCCGAAGTCGCCGCACCGGGCCAAGCCAAGCCCGCGGCCAGCGGCCGCATCGAGAACTCGCGCGATGTGATCCGGCGGCTCGACGAACTGTGCGAGTACTACGCGAAAAACGAACCCTCCAGCCCCATCCCCTTGTTGCTGGAACGCGCCAAGCGCCTGGTCGACAAGAGCTTCCTGGATCTGCTGAACGACCTGGCCCCTGGCGGGATCAGCGAATTGCAGGTCGTGTCCGGTCGCACGGAATACGAATGACATGCGGCAAGGGCGTCAATGCACGCCCTTGCAGGTGTTCGCGCCGGAGCGGACGAGCATCGTGTGGATCGAGGGGTTCCAGCTCAGCGAAAGCCCGCCGGGCAAACCGGCGGTGATGCTGGCATTGGCGCTTTGCACGATTGGCCCGACCGACGCACTGCTGCCGTCCGCGCGCCGGACGGTGGCGCTTACCGCGTAGCTCAGCGGATCGCCGCAGGCGGTCGTATCGATCTGTTGCGAGACGGTGCTGCCGTAGGCACTGATCTCGGGCATGGTGCCGCTTCCAAGCGGCACGGTTTTTTCGGCGCCGCCGGCGGCAGCGCACATGGCGGTCAAGGTGTAATCCACGGAAAGCCGCAACGGTTTCGCGATCTGCACCACGGCAACCGCTTCGGGCTGGGTGACGCAGCCCAGCAGGAAAGTCTTGCGCCTGGGCACGACGTGCAACACGTAGCTGCCCGGATCGAGCATCTTGCTGGGCGGCAGTTTCAGTTCGATGCGGGCAGCCGAGACACCGGTGACCACCGGTTGCACCGCGAGCGGCGCGCCCTGCCCGTCGGTGGCCGTAACCTTGGGGTCGGCACATTGCGCGTCCGACAGGTTCGTGCCGATCAGGGCAAACGCCAACGGCTTGCCGCCGGGATGCAGGGCGAACAACGGTTGGTGATCCAGCGTCTCGACCGCGTCGATCACCGGCTGCGCGTCCTTGGACGCATCCTCGGCGTCGGCCAGCCGCTTGACGCTGGCGGCCAGGGCATCGGCAAGCGCGCGGGCGTCGCCGCCGATGCAACCACCGGAAATGTCGAGATAGGCACGCGTGCGTTGCGCGGCGGCCTGCGCACGCCGGGCCCTTGCCTGTGCGCGCCCGTCGATGATGTCCACGGGCCTGGTCGCATCGGCACCGCCCAGCGTGGCGCGCAAGTCGCTGGCCATGTGTGCCAGCTGGTCGCTGGTGGCCACAAGTTGCGGATCGGCCGACGCATGCGCCTTCGCGGCCAGGTCATGCTGTGCCGCGTCGAGCTGGGCGATCACCATTTCACCGGTGACCCGTGGCGCCAATTGGGCGCCGGTGGAGGTCGCCAGCGCGCAGCCGGCCACGGCAGTCCACCATCGCATCGCACGTACGCGGGTGGGACGGGCTTTACTCATCATCGCAGTCCATCGCATCGGGCGCGCAACGCTGTTGGTCGGGCGGCAGCAGCAAGCCCGTCGGCACGATGCCGAACGCGCGGTAGTTCGCCGAGATCACGCTGGGGTCGATGTACGAATCGGTGTGCTTGTTGGTGTTCTGCGCGCGACTGGTCAATGCCGAGGTGGGCACGTTGATGCTGCTGCCGCCGGTCAGCGGCAGGATGTTGCCCTGCCGGTCCACCGCATAGAAATACGCCGGCGAAATCCCGCCCGGAACGATGATCTGCGCGCGCTCGCCGACCACGTAGACCGGCGCGCCGCCGAGACCGATATGCCCGGTCGATGCCCAGGTACCCACGCCGTTGTACAGCGGCGCCTGGTCCGCCTGCAGCAAGTCGCCATCGATCACCGAAAGGTAGGTCGACGACGTGCCGGCATCCACCGTGTACTTGCTGCCGTTCACCGATGCCAGGTTGAGGGTCTGGGCGTTGGTGAGGCTGAAGCCGGCGGGCGCGGAGAAGCCACCGAGCGTGCCGATGTAGTTGGCCAGCGGGTGCGCGACATCACCCAGCTTGACCGCGCCCACGGCACTGCCGGTGAGCGTGTCGGCGGTGAGGCTGCCATTGGCGCCTTGGTTGATCGCACCGGCGGAGACCAGGGTCATCATGCCGCCCTGGACCGCACCCTCGATCGACAGGTCGCCGCCGCGGGTGGTGGCGAGCGTGGTACGCGCGCCGCCATCGATCGGGCCGGCCACGATC
>JBIQMK010000119.1:0-9866 GCA_044463365.1 Rhodanobacter sp.
ACGTTCTTCAGCGACGAGGGCTGCGCATGGGCTTTATCGCCAGCGCGTCCCCTCTCCCCAACCCTCTCCCCACCGGGGAGAGGGGGTGAAGTGCGCGGCGGCGTCGCCACCGCAAGCTTCGCATCCACCGCCACGCGTTCGTCGAACACGAAACAGTCGCCCTGCCAGTGCGCGCCGTCGGTCTGTTCCAGATATTTCAGGATGCCGCCTTCGAGCTGGTAGACGTGGTCCATGCCCAGCGCCTGCATGTGCAGCGCAGCTTTCTCGCAACGGATGCCGCCGGTGCAGTACGACACCACGGTCTTGCCGGCGTAGCGCTGGCGATCGGCGGCGATGGCGGCGGGGAAGGCGGTGAAGTTGGCCAGGGCGTAATCGACCGCGCCGTTGAAGCGGCCCAGCGCGATTTCGTAATCGTTGCGGGTATCCAGCAGCACCACGTCGCGGCCGGCGTCGTCGTGGCCGCTCGACAGCCAGCGTTGCAGCGTAGGGGCATCGACGGCGGGCGCGCGGCCGCCCTCGGGCTGGATGGTCGGCTGGCGCATGCTGATGATTTCGCGCTTCAGACGCACCCGCAGCCGACCGAACGGCACGCTGTCGGAGAGCGATTCCTTCACGGCCATGTCGGCAAAGCGCGGATCGGCACGCAGGTGCGCCAGGAACCGGTCGATACCCTCGCGACCGCCGGCCAGGAACAGGTTGATGCCTTCGGGCGCCAGCAGGATGGTGCCCTTCAGCGCGGCCGATTCGCAGCATTCGCGCAGGCGTTCGCGCAGCCCGGGCAGGTCGTCCAGGCGGATGAATTTGTAGGCGGCAATGTTGACGATCGACATGGAAAACTTCGCAAGCAAGCCGGCAATTATACGCGGCGGGGCGAAGCGGCCGGCGCGGGCAGGGTTTCCAGCGCGGCCAGCAACTGGTCGACATGGGCGTCGTCATGCGCGGCGGACAGCGTGATGCGCAGGCGCGCCTTGCCGGCGGGCACGGTGGGCGGGCGGATCGCGCCGACCAGCAGGCCCTGCTGTTCCAAGTGGTGCGAAGCCGCCATGGCGGTGTCGGCATCGCCCAGCATCAGCGGCTGGATGGCGCTGGATGACGGCAGCAGCGGCAGGCCCAGCTCGGCGGCGCCGCGGCGGAAGCGGGCGATGGTGGCGGCGAGTTTTTCGCGGCGCCAGGTTTCGGACTGCGCCAGTTGCACGGCGGCCAGCGCGGCGGCGGCCACGGCCGGCGGCATCGCGGTGGTGTAGATGTAGGGACGGGCCAGCTGGGTGAGGCCATCGATCAGCGCCGCCGAACCGGCCACGAAGGCGCCGGCGCAACCAAGCGCCTTGCCCAGCGTGGCCATCAGCACAGGCACGTCATCCTGGCCCAGGCCCGCCGCGCTGAGGCTGCCGGCGCCGTCGGCGCCGAGCACGCCCAGGCCGTGGGCGTCGTCGACCATCAAGGTGGCCTGTTCGCGCGTGCACAACTCGGCCAGCTCGCGCAGCGGCGCCACGTCGCCGTCCATGCTGAACACGCCGTCGGTGGCCAGCAGCGCGGCGGCCTCGCCGCGGCTGGCGAATTGCCGCGCCGCGGCCGCCACGTCGGCGTGCGGATAGCGCTTCAACTCGGCGCCGGAAAGCTGCGCGCCATCCAGCAGGCAGGCGTGGTTGAGCTTGTCCTCAAGGCACAGGTCACCGCGCGCGAGCAGCGTCTGCAGCACGCCCAGGTTGGCCATGTAGCCGGTGGAAAAGAGCAGGGCACGCTCGCGCCCAGTCCATGCGGCCAGGGCTTCTTCCAGCGCGGCATGGTCGCGCCGGTGGCCGCAGATCAGATGGGCCGAGGTGCTGCCCACGCCTTCAGCGTCAACCGTGCGCTTGAACGCTTCGACCAGTTGCGGGTGTTGCGCCAGGCCCAGGTAGTCGTTGCTGCAGAACGACAACAGGCGCCGGCCGCCGCTTTCCAGCCAAGGACCGTCGGCGTGGTCGACCGTGCGCAGGCGGCGCAGCAATTGGGCGGCTTCGCGTTCGGCGCGCTGGGCGGCCAGGCGTTGGAGCAGGTCGGGGCGGGTCATGCTTCAGGGGGGAAGAGCACCCCCTCCCAGCCTCCCCCTGCGAGCAGGGGGAGGGGACAAGCCGCCTTGCTCCCTCCCCTGCAAGCAGGGGAGGGCTGGGGAGGGGTGCTTTTGCTCTTACGCTGCCGCACTGCAGCCGCAACCGTGCCCGCAACCCGCCGCCGCGCCCTCGGCGATATCGGTATGCACCGTGTTCGCCTGTTCGACGACTTCCATCGGATGCAGGTCGAGTCGGCGGAACAGGGCGTGATCGGCGGCCACGTCGGGATTGCCGGTGGTGAGCAGCTTGTCGCCCAGGAAGATCGAGCCGGCGCCGGCGAAGAAGCACAGCGCCTGCACCGCGTCGTCCATCTGCTGGCGACCGGCGGACAGGCGCACGATCGAGCGCGGCATCAGGATGCGTCCCACCGCGATGGCGCGCACGAACTCGAACGGGTCCAGCGGCTCGGCATCGGCCAGCGGTGTGCCGGGCACCGGTACCAGCTGGTTGATCGGCACCGACTGCGGATGGGCGGGCAGGTTGGCCAGCGCCTGCAGCAGGCCGGCGCGCTGCTCGCGCGTCTCGCCCATGCCGACGATGCCGCCGCAGCAGGTTTTCAGGCCGGCGTCGCGCACCTGTTCCAGCGTGACCAGGCGATCCTGGTAGTCGCGGGTGTGGATGATTTCGCCGTAGAACTCCGGCGCGGTGTCGATGTTGTGGTTGTAGTAATCCAGCCCCGCATCCTTCAGCGCCTGCGCGTGGCCGTCGCCCAGCAGGCCCAGCGTGGCGCAGGTTTCCAGGCCCAGATCCTTCACCGCGCGCACGATCGCGGCAACTTTGGGGATGTCGCGATCCTTCGGCCCGCGCCATGCCGCGCCCATGCAGAAGCGGCTGGCGCCCGCATCCTTCGCGGCGCGGGCGCGCTGCAGCACCTCGTCGATCTCCAGCAGTTTCTGCGCCTGCACGCCGGTGTCGTAGCGCTGCGCCTGCGGGCAGTAGGCGCAATCCTCGGGGCAGCCGCCGGTCTTGATCGACAACAGTGTCGACACCTGCACCGCGTTGGGGTCGTGGTGTTCGCGGTGCACGGCGTGCGCGCGGAACAACAGGTCGTTGAACGGCAGGGCGAACAGCGCGACGACCTCGTCGCGGGTCCAGTCGTGGCGAACGGCAGCAGGCATGGCGGACTCCAGGGCAGAGGCCGCGAAGTGTGGGCGGGGCTTGCCGCCTCGTCAACCTGAAATGAATGTCAAGGGTTGACGAGGCGGCCGCCCGCCGCACTTATTTACTGGCGTCGCGTACCGCTTTCACCTGCTCGGCAGTCACCTGTTTGGCCTGGTTGCCCCACGAAGTGCGTTCGTGGTTGGCGATATCGGCGATGTCCGCGTCGTTGAGGCTGGCGGCGAACGGCGGCATCGCGCTGGGGTAGCTGACGCCGTCGATGGCCTCGCCGTGCAGACCGTGCAGGATCACGTCCAGTTGCTTGGTCGGGTCCGCGTTCAGCACGGAGGCATTGCCCTTGAGCGGTGGGAAGGCACCTGGCAGGCCCAGGCCCGTGGGTTGGTGGCAGGCGGCGCAATAAGTACCGTAGAGCTGCGCGCCGTGGGCCGGGTCGAACTTGTACGGCCCGGTGGCAGCAGCCGGCGGCGGCGCGGCATTGGCGTCAGCCGGCGCCTTGCTGATCTGCGGCTTGGCCAAGGCCTCGCCCGGGTTGGACACCATCAAAATGCCCTGGGCGCCCAGCACGGCGTGGGCCATCGAATGGTCCACGAACGGATACTCGCCGGCTTCGTCCACGGTGAGGTCGAACACCGCGCCCTCGCCCGGCCCCACCGTGTAGGTGGAAACGCCGTCGATGGCCTGCGCCGGGTTGCCGCCGGGATAGACCTTGTCGAAGATCGCGCCGATCACGTGGAACGCGCTCCACAGGTTCGGCCCGGCGTTGACCACGTAGAGGCGCACGAGGTCGCCGGGTTTGGCGGTCAGCGGATGCTGTGCGTACTGGAAGGCGGCGCCGTTGAACACCACCTCGTCCGGGCGGATCTGCTGCATCTTCTCGTAGCTGCCCGCCATCAGCGTGCCGGAGACCTGTTGGGTGTACCACTCGCCCTGCACCAGCACGTAGCTCTCGGCGGCCGGCGGCAGCGGCTCGGCCGGGTCGACGATGATCGCGCCGTACATGCCATTGCCGATGTGCAGCAATACCGGCGGTGTGCCGCAGTGGTAGAGGAACGCCCCTGGCACCTTGGCCACGAACGAGAACGTGATCGACTCGCCCGGCATGATGTCCACGTAGTGCAGGCTCGGCGGCGTGATCGCCGAGTGGAAGTCGATCGAGTGCTGCATGGTGCCGCGGTTGGTGAGGGTGACGTTCACCGTCTGCCCCTGGCGCACGTGGATCACCGGGCCGGGCACGGTCTTGCCGAAGGTCCAGGCCTGGTACTGCACGCCGCTGGCGATTTCCACGGTGTCGTCGCTGGAGGTGATCTGCACGTCCACGCTGTCGCCGGGCTGCAGCGGCGGCAGGCGTGCGTCGCGGGCCTGCTTGATCGGTTGGGTGGAGGCCAGCGACAGCGGCGTCACCGCGGCAGCGGCGGCGGTCGGGCTGGCACTGCGCACATTCAGTGCGCTGTGCAGGCCGGCCAGCAGCAGCGCCACCAGCACCAGCACACCGGCCAGCGCGGGCGCCTGCACGCGCCAGGACAGGTGCGGCACCTGTTCCAGCGGAACGCGGGTATTCCATTCGGAAAACCGGCGCCAGCGCGGCCAGCGGCTTTCGATCAGGTAGTCCAGGCTGTACGGGCTGGGGCCGGCGCGCAGGTTGATCACGATCAGGGCCGCGAAGATCAGCACGAAGCTGATGGCCGCGCCGATATTGTTGGCGCCCACCGAATACGGTCCGCCGAAACCTTCGGCCGTGCTCCAGATCAGCAGGCTGAACAGGATGCCCACGACGTAGGTGATCTTGCGCGCAAAGCCCAGCAGCAAGGCCAGCGCCAGCAGCGTCTCGGCGATGCGCGTGGCCCATACGAACAGCCCCACGTTCGGCGTCACCAGCGCGATCCACATCTGGAACCACCACGCCGACCACGCCGGCTGGCCGGTGGCGGCGTTGTGCAGGTAGCCCACGTAGTGGTCGGCGAAGCCATCGGTCCAGGTCAGCGCGGCGCTGACGGCCCAGATGACGCCGAAGGCCACGCGCAGCGCGGTGCCGGCAAGTGTTGGCCAGGTCGATGGAGCGGCTTGGTTGTCGTGCGACGAGATCATGCGGGCCTCCAGGTGGGACAGAGACGATGGGTACGCAACACGGCGTACCTGCCGCTCTCGAGTGTAGACCGTTAAGGTGCAATCGGTGAGAGCCAGCTTTTGCCGTTACCATCGAGCGATGCCGGAACGGTAGGTACATGGACACGACCCATCGCCAGCGATCCTGGCCGGTGCTGCTGCACTGGCTGTTGCCACTGCGCTGCTTGCTGTGCGGCGGCGCAGGCGCGCACGGCATGGATTTGTGTGCCGACTGCAGCGACGAACTGCCGCGCAACCGGAGCTGTTGCGCCCGCTGCGCCCTGCCGCTGGCCACGCCCGCCGCGCTGTGCGGCGAATGCCAGCGGCGGTCGCCACCATGGGATGCCGCGTGGGCACCGTTTCGCTACGGCTGGCCGCTGAACCGGCTGGAATCACGCTTCAAATTCGGCGCCGACCTGGCCGCCGGCCGCGTGCTGTCCAGCCTGTGGCGGCGCGAAACCTGCCCCGTGGCCTTGCCGCAGCAGATCCTGACCGTGCCGCTGCATCGCAGCCGCCTGCGCCAGCGCGGCTACAACCAGGTGCTGGAACTGGCACGACCGCTGGCACGCGAACTGCGCCTGCCGCTATGCGTCGATGCGATCCAGCGCGTGCGCCGCACCGAGGCGCAGACCGAGCTCGATGCGGTGGGTCGCCGGCGCAACGTGCGGGGCGCGTTCGCGTTGCGCGAGGGTGTGGCGCTGGCGCCGCATGTGGCCGTGATCGATGACGTGATGACCACCGGCGCCACCCTGGCCGAATGCGCTCGCGTGCTGAAGCGCGCGGGTGTGCGAAGGGTCGACGTTTGGGCGCTGGCACGGGCCGGCAACCGGTAGGAGCGCACCCGGTGCAGGATGCTTTTTGCGGGATTCGATTCGCAAGGGCCAAGAGCAAGAGCATCGCGCACAGGGTGCGCTCCTACATGGCAAGCGCCAGCACGATGCCGATCCACAATGTCAGTCCGACCCAGTTGTTGTGGCGGAAGGCCGCTAGGCAGGCGGCGCCATTGCGGTCGCGAATCAGCCACAGCTGCCAGGCGAACAGGCCCGCCGCCGCCAGCAGGCTCAGCCAGAACGGCCAACCCAGGGTGGCGCGCTGCCCCACGAACAGCATCGCCAGCAGGAACGTGCCCATCAGCACGCCCAGGATCGGCACATCGGCGTCGCCGAACAGGATCGCGGTGGACTTGGCGCCGGCCTTGCGGTCGTCGTCACGGTCGACCATCGCGTATTCGGTGTCGTAGATCACCGACCACAGGATGTTGCCGATGAACAGCAGCCAGCCCACCGGCGGCACCGCGCCGGCCACCGCCGCGAACGCCATCGGAATCGACCAGCCGAACGCCGCGCCCAGCACCACCTGCGGCATGTAGGTGTAGCGCTTGGTGAACGGGTACAGCGCCGCCAGCGCCGCGCCCACGAACGACAGCTCGATGGTCAGCAGGTTGGTGAACAGCACCAGCACGAAGGCCACCGCCAGCAGCGCGCCGGCAACCAGCAGCGCCTCGCGTGGCGTGACCCGACCGGCGGCGATCGGCCGGCCCGCGGTGCGCGCCACCTTCGGGTCGAGCTCGCGGTCGGCGTAGTCGTTGATGGCGCAGCCTGCGGCGCGCATCGCGAACACGCCCAGGGTGAAAATCACCAGCGGCTTCCACGGCGGGAAATCGCCCGCGGCCAGCCACAACGCCCACCAGGTCGGCCACAGCAGCAGCAGCGCGCCGATCGGGCGGTCCATGCGGGTCAGCACCAGGTAATCCAGCGCCTTCTCGCGGTGGCGCGCCGGCCAGCGGCGCAGCAGCCAATTCAATACCCGCGTGGCCGTGGTGGAACTGTCGGCCGGACGTGGCGCCTTGACGCGTGGCCGGGCCGCCGCGCCGGGGCGCGGTCGGGGGGCAGGCGAGGGAGCGGTTTTTTGCGGGCGGCGCTTGCGGGACGTGGGGGCCATCGACGGAGTTTAGCCCGTGGCCCTCGGGATGGCTGTGCCGCCGCGCACGTCGGGCCCCGATTGCCGGGCGTGGAACGGCGGCGAAAACCGGCGATACTTGCCGTTGGCGGCGCGGCTGGGGGCGGCGTTGCCACGACGGTGGCGTCCGTTTGGCCGGCAGGAATCATCCACGCCGGCGTCGGGGCGCGGGCCACCTAAAGCGTGATGGCGCGCGGCCGATACATACTCAGGCGCACCGTTTCGGCCTCCGCCACACTTGGCTTTGTGCGGATGACGCTGTGGAGTTCGGGAGGGGTGATGGTCGAGTGTGAAAGCTCCGGGCGGGACAACGTGGCGGTGCCGCGCAGCAGCGACGCCGAACCTGCCGATGCGTCCCGGCTGCTGGCCCATTCCCGTCTGCTCGATTCCGTCGCGGCCTTCACCCATCACCGCGACGTCGATGCGCTGGATCACAGCCTGGTGCTGTCGCTGGCCGAACTGACCTCGGCGCGCAGCGTATCGCTGGGCAAATACACCACCGACAACCATGGCCGGCTGCGTACCGTGGTGCGATGCACGGTGGGCGCCCACGGCCATTACGAGCTGAGAGCGTTCGAGCCGGCGCCGAATGATCCGTCGCTGTACCTGCTGCGCCAGGGACTGGAGCGGGTGGACGCGCACGAGGATCTGGGCACGGAAGGGCTGCACCGGCTGATCGTGCCGATTCTCTCCGAAGGCCGCGCCGTGGGCGCCCTGCAGCTGGAAAGCGACCTGCCCTGCGGCGACAGTCGGCCGTTGGTGGCCGGCTTCGCGCGCATCTATGCCAATTACACCGCGCTCCTCAACGAGAGCGAGCGCGACAAGCTGACCGGCTTGTACAACCGCCGCACGTTCGAGCGGCACCTGCAGCGCCTGTTGCAGGCCGATCCGGGCGCGATACCTGTCGAAGCGCTGGACGAGCGCCGCACTGCCGATCCCTCCGGGCACGACGAGGTGTGGCTGGCCATCCTCGACATCGATCACTTCAAGCGCATCAACGACAGCTACGGCCACGTCTACGGCGACGAGGTGATCCTGCTGCTGGCGCAGCAGATGCGCGCCTGTTTCCGCCAGTCCGACGTGTTGTTCCGCTTCGGCGGCGAGGAGTTCGTGATCCTGCTGACGGCCCACGACGAGGCCACCGTGCGCAGCGTGCTGGAGCGGTTCCGGCTGCGCATGGCCGAACACGTCTTTCCGCGGGTGGAGCACGTCACCGTCAGCGTGGGCTACGCGCGCATCGGCGAACACGACTACCCCGCCACCATCCTGGAGCGCGCGGACAAGGCGCTGTATTTCGCCAAGGAGCACGGTCGCAATTGCGTGCACGGCTTCGAGGCACTGACGGCGCAGGGCCTGCTGAAAGACGGCACGCTGGCGGGAAGCATCGACCTGTTCTGATCGATGCGCGCCGACTGATCCGATCAGCCCTGCAGCAGCAGC
This sequence comes from Rhodanobacter sp., assembly GCA_044463365.1. GTDB lineage: Bacteria > Pseudomonadota > Gammaproteobacteria > Xanthomonadales > Rhodanobacteraceae > Rhodanobacter. Next base: position 8,712 of record JBIQMK010000119.1, read on the forward strand.
CGGTAGGCGCTGTGCTCGCTCTCGTTGCGGTACGGATAGCCCAGCGTTTCGAGGAAGCGCTGGAATAGCTCGCGTTCGTGCGGTGGTACCTGGATGCCGACCAGGATGCGGCCGTAATCGGCGCCCTGGTTGCGGTAGTGGAACAGGCTGATGTTCCAGTCCGGATGCATGTGGCCCAGGAAGCGGGTCAACGCGCCGGGACGCTCGGGGAATTCGAAACGGTAGAGCTGTTCGTCCTGCGCCAGCGGCGAGCGCCCGCCCACCATGTGGCGCAGGTGCAATTTGGCCAACTCGTCGTCGGTGAGGTCGAGCACGCCGAAATCCTGCGCGTGGAACGCGGCGATCAGCGCCTCGCGCTCGCTGCGGTTCGAGGTCTGCACGCCCACGAAAATATGCGCTTGCCGGGCGTCGCCGACGCGGTAGTTGAATTCGGTGATGCTGCGGTCGTCCAGCGTGGCGCAGAAACGGCGGAAGCTGCCGCGCTGCTCGGGCACGGTCACCGCGAACACGGCCTCATGCTGCTCGCCGACCTCGGCGCGCTCGGCCACGAAACGCAGCTGGTCGAAATTCATGTTGGCGCCAGAGACGATCGCCACCAGCGCGCCCTGGTCGGGTTCCTCCCCGGCATGCTCGGCGATGTACTGCTTGAGCCCGGCCAGCGCCAGCGCGCCGGCCGGTTCGGGGACGCTGCGGGTTTCCTGGAACACGTCGCGGATGGCGGCGCAAATGGCGTCGGTGTCGACCCGCAGCATGGCATCGACGTGGCGCCGGCACAGGGCATACGTGCGCACGCCGACCTGCTTGACCGCCGTGCCGTCGGAGAACAGCCCCACTTCATCCAGCGTCACCCGTTGGCCGGTTTCCAGCGAGCGGGCCATCGCATCGGAATCGGCGGCCTGCACGCCGATGACCTTGACCTCCGGCCGCAGCGACTTGATGCAGGCAGCCACGCCGGCCAGCAGGCCGCCGCCGCCCACCGGCACGAACACCGCGTGCAGCGGGCCCGGATGCTGGCGCAGGATCTCCAGGCCGATGGTCGCCTGGCCGGCGATCACGTCCGGGTCGTCGAACGGATGCACCACGGTATAGCTGTGGGCGTACTGCAGGCGCAGCGCCTCGGCCTGGGCCTCGCTGTACGAATTACCGCACAACACC
>JBIQMK010000120.1:0-9782 GCA_044463365.1 Rhodanobacter sp.
AGCAGCAGCGCCAGCCCCGACTCGGTGCGTTGCGCGGCCACACCGGGGCTGAGGAAGATGCCGCCGCCGTTGATGCCGCCGACCACGATCAGGGCGGCATCCCAGGGGCGCAGGCTGCGGGCATAGGTTGGGGACGGGGAGGATGCGGACATGCGATCGATACGAAAAGGGGTGGGGCAGCATGGCCGCCGTCGACGCGCGCGGCAAGCTGCGCCGTGCTCCCTCCCCTGCGCGCAGGGGAGGGCTGGGGAGGCGTTCGCTCTTGGCCAGGCAACATCAAGAGCACCCCCTCCCAACCTCCCCCTGTTGCACAGGGGGAGGGGTGCCATCACGTCGCGTCCGGTTTCCCAACGCATGGCGGCAACTGCAACTCGCCGCGCACGCCGATCACGCAGCGGCCACCGATCGTGATCGCGCCGCTGGCCTCATCGCGTGCCACGTCCACGTAACCATCGCGACCGACCTCGCGGCCCTGGCTGGCGCGATAGCGCAGGCCGTAGCCATCGCGATCGCCGCGCGCGCCAAGCCACGCCATGATCGCCGCGTTGGCGCTGCCGGTGACCGGATCCTCCGGGATGCCGTCGGCCGGGCAGAATGCGCGCACCGCCATCGCCGCATCGCCGGTGGATTCGCGACCGAACACGCCGACGCCCACGGCCTGCTGCGCGATGCAGACGGCGGCCAATGCCTGCATGTCCGGCTGCGCGGTGCGGACGCGGGAGGCGTCCCCGAGGTTGCACAGGATCCAGTGCGGGCCGTTGTGGGCGTGGGTGACCTGGGCAGGCGCGAGATCGGCGTGCAGCGCGGCAGCGAGGCCGGCGCACAGCGCCTCGTCCGCCGCATCCAGCCGCGCCGGCGGTGCCTGCACGTGGACGACCCGCGCCGCGCCGTGCCCCTGCACCTGCACCTGCACCGGCAGCAGGCCGGCCGCGCATTCCTGGACCAGCGCGCGCTTGCCCGTGTCGACCACGCCCGACTCGATCGCCACATAGGCGCTGCCCACGCTGGGATGGCCGGCGAACGGCAGCTCCTGGCGCGGGGTGAAAATGCGCACGCGATAGTCCGCCTGCGGCTGCGTCGGCGGCAGCAGGAAGGCGGTTTCGGACAAATTGGTCCAGCGCGCGATCTGCTGCATGGTGCCGGCGTCGAGCGCGGCACCACCAAGCACGACGGCCAGCGGATTGCCCGCAAACAGGTGGCTGGAAAAAACGTCCAGTTGCACGAAAGGTAGCGGGCTCGGCATGCGCGGGCGATCAATGGAAAAAAGGGATCGCCACCATGCGCCGGCATGCTGGCGCTGGCAAGGGCGGGATCGTCGCTGCCTAGAACTCCCGCCAGCCGCCTTCCCCGGCAGCGGCCAGAGCGAGGGCGGGACGCGGGGCCTGCGCTGCAGTGCGCGGTGCTTCCACGGCCGGTTCGGCCTCGTTGGCTTCCTCGGCCTGCTCGGCAAGCGCGTCGGCCAGCTTGAAGAACGCCACCTGGCGTATCAGCAGCGCTGCCTGTTCCTGCATGCCGCGGCTGGCGGCCGAGGCTTCCTCGACCAGGGCCGCGTTCTGTTGCGTGCTTTCGTCCATGGCCGTCACCGTATGGCTGACCTGGTCGATGCCGGCGGCCTGTTGCTGGCTGGCGGCGGCGATCTCGGCCACGGTGTCGGAAACTTTTTTCACGCTGCCGATGATGCTTGTCAGCGTGTGGCCGGAGCGCTCCACCAGCTCGCTGCCCACCGCCACCTTGGTCAGGCTGTCGCCGATCAGGCCCTTGATCTCCCGCGCCGCGTCGGCCGAGCGCTGCGCCAGGCTGCGCACCTCGCCGGCCACCACGGCGAAACCGCGGCCCTGTTCGCCCGCGCGGGCCGCCTCGACCGCCGCATTGAGCGCCAGCAGGTTGGTCTGGAAGGCGATCTCGTTGATCAGGCCAAGAATGTCGGCGATGCGTCGGCTGGAGGCGCTGATCGCCTGCATCGCGTCGTTGGCGTCGGCCATCACCTGGCCGCCGTTTTCGGCATCGACGCCCGCGCTGCGGGCCAGCTGGTCGGCGCGGTTGGCGTTGTCGGCGTTCTGCTTGACCGAGGACGTCATCTGCTCCATCGAGGCGGCCGTCTGCTGCAGCGCCGCGGCCTGGTTCTGCGTGCGGCGCGACAGGTCGTCGTTGCCCTGGGCGATCTGCGCCGAGGCCTCGCCCACGTCCTGCGCGACGCGCCGGATCGAGTCCACGATGCCGGACAGCTGGCCGGCCATGGCCTGCAGCTTGCCCAATACCGAGCGCTCCTCCGCCGCGCGTTCGTCATCGCGCGGCTGCAGGTCGCCGGCCGCGATGCGTTCGACGATGTTGCGCAGCTGTTCGGGTTCGGCGCCCAGGTCGCGGGCGACCGCGCGCAGCAGCAGCCACGCGCCCAGCACCAGCACCAGCAGCACCGCCACGCCGGAGACGGCATTGGCGGTCATCACCCGCTGCACGCCCTGGCGCGATGCACCGAGACGGTCCTGCACGCCCTGGCGCGCGGCCTTCGTCTCGCGCTCCAGCAGCGTGGTCAGCGCCTGTTGCGATTCCTGCATCGCCGCCACCTTGGCGGCGGTGTCGCCCTGCGCATCGAGCATGCTGCCGGCCGCATCCAGCGCGGCCGCCACGTAGCGGTCATACGCCTTGCCCACGGCCTGGGCGTTGGCCTTGTGGCCTTCCAGCGCGGCCAGCGCTCGTACGGCGCCAGCGGCTTCAGTGGCGATCCCGCGCACGTCGTCCAGCTTGCCCTTGTCGCCCTCGGCCACCGCACTCTGGGTGGTCTGGGTGGTGCGCTTGACCAGTTCATCCAGCCGGTTGATGCCTTCCAGATAGGGGTAGTCGACCGCGCCCAGCGTGGCGACGGTGGCGGCGGTGCGCGTGGCGACGGTGGCGCTCACCAGCCAGCCGGTGCCGAACAGCACGAACGTGATGGCCGGCAACAGCAGAATGCGCGTCTTGAATTTCATGGTTTTTCTCGAATTCCATAAAATCCGCCCGCCGGCCCGGTCGATTCCCCGGGCGGCGGGCGAATGGGTCACGGCAGCTTGAAGACCGGCTTGACCGATCCGTCGAGCGCGCTGCTGTCGATGTAACCCACGGCCGCCGGGTCGGCGGCCACGGCCTTGACCACGGCCGCGTCGTTGGCCACTTCATGCGGCGGCAAGACGCGGCCGCTGAACACCAGCCGCGACCACACCGACTTGACCTGGCTGGCCGATTTGCCGGTGGCGCCCATGTAGAACTTCTCGCGGCCAGGGTCGGCTTCGGCCAGGTCGTACAACTTGGCGCTGCCGCCACCGGGGATGGACGAGGTCTTGCCCAGGTAGAGCGCGGCGACGTCGGTTTTGCTGAGGCTCGTTACCGGGCTCTTGGCGCTCACGATCACGACCGTGCCGGCGAATGCCTGCGCGCCGCCGAACGCCAATGCCCCGGCCAGGATGCCGTTGCGGAGAATGCGATGCATGGGGGGAATCCTCAGAATACGAAGTCGACGACGGCGGAATACACGTTCACGGCGCTACCGTCGAAACCCGGGGCCACCGCGCTGAAGGTGCCGCCGTTGCGGGACGGACGCACATGGTCGACCTGGGCCTTGAACGCGACGTTGCTGCGAACGTCCACCTTCAGTCCCAGCGAAGCGGTGTGCTGGCTCTTGCTTGCGGCCATCTGGTCCAGGCCCATCGACAGCGGAATCAGCTGGCCGTAGGCGGGCACGTCGTTGTCCACGCGTTCGTCGGTTTTGCTGTAGCCGCCGTAGGTGACGTAAGGCATCCACTTGCCGAGGCGATAGCCGAAGGTGCCGTACCAGCCGGTGGCGTTGCCAATCATCCTGGCGTCCGAGCGCAACTTGGCGTATTCGCCGGTCAGCAGGAGGTTGTCGGCGTCGTAGTTGGCGCCGAAGCTGGTGAAGCTGAGGCGGTCATTGTCCGACTCGAACGCATTGGCCGTCCGCTCGAACCCGGCCAGCCGCAGGCCGCCGAACAGTGCGTTGGTGCCGTCGGAAAGATAGGTGACCTTGCTGCTGCTGTAGCCGCCGCGCACGCGCAGGCCGCCGATTTCATAGGTCAGGTAGGCCGCGGCAAGCCGGTTGGCCTTGACGCGGGCGGTGTGCTCGTCGTTGTCCGGCAGTGCCGCGGAAACATGACCGCCCACCAGCTGCGCGCTGAGGTAGCCATCGCCCACGCCGTGGGTCCAGACCACGTCCGCACCCTCGTAGCTGTCGAGGCTGGCCATGGTGTAGACCTCCAGCGGCGCGCGCACCCACGGGTTGGCGTAACCGACGTAGCGGTAGTCGGACACCAGATAGGCGGGAAGGCTAAGCCGACCGAGCCGCACGGCCACGCTGTCGCTGAGCTTGTAGCGCAGGAACGCCAGCTTGAGCTGGGGCATGAACTTGCCCTCGGCGTCCTGCATCGCGATCGCCTGCACGGTGGCGCTCAGGGCCGGGTTGAAGGAAAGGTCGAGCTGGCCGCCAAGGCGGGAATCGACCAGGGCAGAGCCATGGCGGCGGGCGCCCTTGAGCTGACCCGGATTGGTGAGCAGCACATCGTCCGTATCGGTGGCGGCGTAGCCGACCGTGCCGAAACCGGAGAAACGGTAGTTGAAGCCATCTTCAGCGTGCGCGGCCGAGACAGCCGCGAGCGACAACGCCAGCGTCGCGGCGAGGGTTTTTTTGGGGGACATGTTTTTCTCGGGGGAATGCGGAGTGGGGAAGTTCCGCTCGGGGACAAATAACGGCGGATATGCCGTTCTCTTGAGCTGTGCTTGCTGGCTGCGGCGTTTTGCCGCGCGATACCGCACCCGGGCGACGCAACCTTGCCTCGGCCGGTGAACCGTCGGCGCGAGGCCAGTCCGCGCTTGCGGCACAATAGGCGGCTGGCGCGTGCCGAACCGAGGTGCGGCACGCCTTTTTTCGTCGATCAAAAGCCGCCCATGACCATCATCAAGCAAGAAGACCTGATCCAGTCCGTCGCCGACGCGCTGCAGTACATCAGCTATTACCACCCGGTCGATTACATCAAGGCGCTGGCCGCCGCGTACGAGCGCGAGGAAAGCCCTGCCGCGAAGGATGCGATGGCGCAGATCCTGATCAACTCGCGCATGGCCGCTGAAGGCCACCGCCCGCTGTGCCAGGACACCGGCATCGTCACGGTGTTTTTGAAAGTCGGCATGAACGTGCGCTGGGACGACGCCACCATGTCGCTGGAAGACATGGCCAACGAAGGCGTGCGCCGCGCGTACCTCAACCCGGACAACAAGCTGCGCGCCAGCGTGCTGGCCGACCCGGCCGGCAAGCGCGTCAACACGAAGGACAACACGCCCTCGGTGGTCAACATGAGCATCGTGCCGGGCGACACGGTCGAGGTGATCGTGGCGGCCAAGGGCGGCGGCTCCGAGGCGAAATCGAAATTCGCGATGCTCAACCCGTCCGACTCCATCGTCGACTGGGTGCTGAAGACCGTGCCCACGATGGGCGCCGGCTGGTGCCCGCCGGGCATGCTCGGCATCGGCATCGGCGGCACCGCCGAGAAGGCGATGCTGATGGCGAAGGAGTCGCTGATGGAATCGATCGACATCCAGGAACTGATCGCACGCGGCCCGGCCAATCGCGCCGAGGAACTGCGCATCGAGCTGTACGAGAAGGTCAACGCGTTAGGGATAGGCGCGCAGGGCCTGGGCGGCCTCACCACGGTGCTCGACGTCAAGGTGAAGGATTTCCCCACCCACGCGGCAAACCTGCCGGTGGCGATGATTCCCAACTGCGCCGCCACCCGCCACGCGCACTTCGTGCTGGACGGCTCCGGCCCGGTGATGCTCGATCCGCCGTCGCTGGAGGACTGGCCCAAGCTCACCTACGACGCATCGAAAGGCCGTCGGGTGAACCTGGATACGGTAACGAAGGAAGACGTGGCCCGCTGGAAACCCGGCGAAACCCTGCTGCTCAGCGGCAAGCTGCTCACCGGCCGCGATGCCGCGCACAAGCGCATGGTGGAAATGTTGAACAGAGGCGAGCCGCTGCCGGTGGATTTCAAGGGTCGCTTCATCTACTACGTGGGCCCGGTCGATCCGGTGCGCGAGGAAGTGGTCGGCCCGGCCGGCCCCACCACGGCCACGCGCATGGACAAGTTCACCGAACAGGTGCTGGCGCAGACCGGCCTGCTGGGCATGGTCGGCAAGGCTGAGCGTGGTCCGGCGGCGATCGACGCGATCAAGAAGCACCAGTCGGTGTACCTGATGGCCGTCGGCGGCGCGGCGTACCTGGTGTCCAAAGCGATCAAGGCCTCGCGCGTGGTCGGCTTCGCCGATCTGGGCATGGAAGCGATCTACGAGTTCACCGTGGAAGACATGCCGGTCACCGTGGCCGTCGATTCCGGCGGCAGCTCGGTGCACCAGACCGGGCCGCGCGAATGGCAGGCCCGCATCGGAAAGATCCCCGTCTTTATCCAGTAAAAGCCGTGCGCGCAGCGCACCCGTTTTGCCTCCTCCCCCTGCGGGGAGGATTGAGGAGGGGAGCGCCAGATAGCCACAGCACCCATCAAAGCAAAAGCACCCCTCCCCAGCCCTCCCCTGCAAGCAGGGGAGGGAGCAGAGCGCTTGAGCCCCTCCCCCTGCTTGCAGGGGGAGGCTGGGAGGGGGTTGCTCCGGCTGGCAGAAAGATCAAAGCCGAAAGCCACGCCACCGCTTTGGACGTCCAAACGGGTTGCCGTTCCCCGCCCGTTCATTCATCATGACGCGTTGCAGCACCGATTCGGCCCCGGCGCGCCAATCGCGCGCCAACGCATGAGATCCCTTTATTCCTCCCACAACGGCGACTGACCGTGACCGCTTCCGTTTCGCAACCCTTGCCCCTCCAAGCCCCCTGGATCGTGATGAAGTTCGGCGGTACCAGCGTGGCGACGCTGCCGCGCTGGCAGAACATCCGCGAGCTGGTGGCCAGCCGCCGTGCCGAAGGCGCGCGCGTGCTGATCGTCGTTTCCGCGCTGTCCGGCATTACCGACGCGTTGAAACAACTGTGCGCGCAGGGCGACAAAAGCAAACGGATCGAGGCGGCCGCGGCGATAAAACAGCGTCACCACGACCTGCTGGAGCAGATGCAGCTGGCGCCGCCGGAAGGCTTGCTGACGCGGCTGGACGATCTGGCGCAGCTGGCCGAGGACGGCCCGCGTGTGCTGGGTGAACTGGCCTGGCAGGCGCAGGTGCAGGCGCACGGCGAGCTGCTGTCCAGCACGCTGGGTGCGGCTTTCCTCAGCGCCACCGGCGTGACCACGCAGTGGCTGGATGCACGCGAATGCCTCACCGCGATCGCCCTGCCGAACCAGAACGAGCGCACCCGCCTGCTCTCGGCGATGGTGGAGGCCAAGCCCGATCCGGTGTTGACGGCGCGGCTGGCCGGCCTGGGCGAGGTCTTCATCACCCAGGGCTTCATTGCCCGCGAAGGTCGTGACGACGGCATTGCCGGCCGCACCGTGCTGCTGGGCCGCGGTGGTTCGGACACCTCGGCTGCCTATCTGGGCGCGCTGTTGAAGGCGCAGCGGGTGGAGATCTGGACCGACGTGGCCGGCATGTTCACCGCCAACCCGCGCCAGGTCACCGGCGCGCGGCTGCTGCAGCGGCTGGATTACGAGGAGGCGCAGGAAATCGCCTCCACCGGCGCCAAGGTGCTGCACCCGCGCTGCCTGTCGCCGCTGCGCGAGCCGCGCGTGCCGCTGCTGATCAAGGACACCAACCGGCCCGAGCTGGAAGGCACGGTGATCGGCCCGGAGGTGCGCGAGCATGCGCCCAGCATCAAGGCGATCAGCGCGCGCAAGGGCATCACGCTGATCTCGATGGAGTCGGTGGGCATGTGGCAGGAAGTCGGCTTCCTGGCCGACGTGTTTGCCTATTTCAAGCAGCACGGGTTGTCGGTGGACCTGATCGGCTCGGCCGAGACCAACGTCACCGTGTCGCTGGACCCGGCCGAGAACCTGCTCGATTCCGACGCCATCGCCGCATTGGCCACCGACCTGGCCAAGGTGTGCCGGGTCAAGGTGATCGCGCCCTGCGCCGCGATTTCGCTGGTGGGCCGCGGCATGCGTTCGATCCTGCACACGCTGTCCGGCGTGCTGGCAGAGTTCGGCCAGTTGCGCGTGCACCTGATCTCGCAGTCGTCGAACAACCTCAATCTCACCTTCGTGGTGGACGAGGAAGTGGTCGACGCGCTGGTGCCACATCTGCACGATCTGCTGATCGGCGCCGGCGCGCTGCGCACCGATGACAGCGCGCTGTTCGGCTCCAGCTGGGAAGCGCTTTATGGCCGCGGCGACGTGGCTCCCGCCGCGGCGTCGTGGTGGCGCACCGACGAGCGGCAGCGGTTGCTGGACATTGCCGCCAAGGCCACGCCGCGCTATGTCTATCACCTGCCCACGGTGCGCCAGCAGGCGCGCGAACTGAAAAAGCTGGCCGCGGTGGATCGGCTGCATTACGCGGTGAAGGCCAACACGCACCCGGCGATCCTGCGTGCATTGGCCGAGGAAGGTTTCGGCTTCGAGTGCGTGTCCCCGGGCGAATTGCGCGCAGTCAGCGCCGCGGTGCCGGCATCCGCACCGCTGCTGTTCACCCCCAACTTCGCGCCGCGCGAGGACTACGCCTTCGCGCTGACCACCCGCGCCACCGTATCGCTGGATGCGCTGCATCCGCTGCAGTACTGGGGCGAGCTGTTCCGCGATCACGAGATCGTGCTGCGGGTGGACCTGGGCCGCGGCCTGGGCCATCACGAGAAAGTGCGTACCGGCGGCAGCGGCAGCAAGTTCGGTTTGCCGGTCGACCAGCTCGACAGCTTCCTGCGCCTGGCCGACGCGCACGGCGTGGTCGTGCGCGGGCTGCATGCGCACCTGGGCTCGGGCATTCTCGACGACACGCACTGGGGCGAGGTCTACGGTCAGTTGGCCAGCCTGGCCGAGCGCATCGGCAGCGTCAGCTTCATCGACATCGGCGGCGGCCTGGGCGTGCCGTCGCACCCGGGCGAGGCGGCGCTGGACATCGCCGGACTGGACCGCGTGCTGCGCGAGGTGAAGACGGCCTACCCGCACTACCAGCTGTGGATGGAGCCAGGCCGCTATCTGGTGGCCGACGCCGGCGTGCTGCTGGCGCGCACCACCCAGCAGAAGGGCAAGGGCGCGTTCCGTTACCTCGGCATCGACACCGGCATGAACAGCCTGATCCGACCCGCGCTGTACGACGCCTGGCACGAGATCGTCAACCTCACCCAGCTCGACCAGCCCGCCACCGCGCTGTACCAGGTGGTGGGCCCGATCTGCGAAAGCGGCGACGTGCTGGGTACCGACCGCCGCCTGCCCGAGGCCAACGAGGGCGACGTGATGCTGATCGCCCAGGTGGGCGCGTATGGCAAGGTGATGTCCTCGCCGTACAACCTGCGCGACGAGGCGGAAGAGGTGGTGATCGAATAGCGCTTTCGGCTCCGACGCACCGAGCGTCATTCCAGCGAACGCTGGAGGAGTCTTACAACAGCCGAAGGCTGGTCATCCAGCGTCTTTCGAGGCGCAACCGAGGCGGTGGATCCCGGCTTTCGCCGGGATGACGGTTTTCCTCCACCCTGAAAGGGTTGGGCGGGGGCGCATTTGCTCGTCCCAGACGGCGATGCTCTCGGCAGCCGTACCGCCCGACGCTAGAATCAGCTGTTCGCGCCCGATCAAGCGGGCGATGGAGAACGTAGTGAGCAACCCGATCCAACCGCGCCTGACCCAGGTTTTCCGCTTCGTGCGGGCCAGCTACGCCGATGGCGT
>JBIQMK010000121.1:0-9777 GCA_044463365.1 Rhodanobacter sp.
AATTGCCCGACATCATCGACCTGGCCATTCCGCGCGGCGGCGAAGGCCTGATCCGCTTCGTCACCGAACATGCGCGGGTGCCGGTGATCAAGCACTACAAGGGCGTCTGCCACCTCTACGTGGACAAGGCGGCCGACCTCGCCCTGGCGCTGGATCTGCTGATCGACGGCAAGACCTCGCGGCCCGGCGTGTGCAACGCGCTGGAAACGCTGCTGGTGCACCGTGACGTCGCCGCCAGTTTCCTGCCGACGGCGGTGGCGGCGCTGCGCCAGCGCGGCGTCGAGTTGCGCGGCGACGAGCGCAGTCGCGCCGTGGTGCCCGACATGGCCGTGGTCAGCGAGGACGACTATGCGGCCGAGTTCCTCGACCTGATTCTCGCCGTGCGTGTGGTGGATGACGTGGCCGATGCCATCGCCCATATCCGCCGCTACGGCTCCGATCACACCGAAGTCATCGCCACCGCCGACCAGGCCACGGCCGAGGCGTTCGTGCACGCGCTGCGCAGCGCGGTGGTGATGGTCAACGCGTCCTCGCGTTTCTCCGACGGCGGTGAGCTGGGCCTGGGTGCGGAAATCGGCATTTCCACCACGCGCCTGCACGCCTACGGCCCGATGGGCGCCGAATCGCTCACCATCGAACGTTTCGTGGTGCGCGGCGAAGGCCAGGTGCGGCATCCGCAAAGCCGCGCGTAGTCGGCAAGCAGCGCACGGCGGCGGCATGCACGATGCCGCCGCTGTGGCGGTTCAGCCTTTCAGGTGGCCTTGCTCGCCGATATCGCTCGGTGCGTCGTCAAGCATCGCGCGAGCGAAGTCGAGCGCACGCTCGATGAAATTGCCCGCCTCCCAATAGCTGGCGTCACGTACCTGCACGCGCAGCACCATCAGGTTCGGATCGTCCTTGCCGTCGGGGAAAAACGCCTTCTGCGCAGGCGACCACAGTTCGTCGATGGTGTCCGCATCCCGATCCATGCGGGCGCGGCCGCGTACCGACACGTAACGATGCTCGCCCGGATGTGCATAGGCGAGATTCACCTCATGGTCGTCGGTGAGTTCCGCCACCTTGTGGCTGTTGGCGGCGGTAAAGAAAATCAGCTCGCCGTTTGCGTCCAGCTTGAGCGTTTCCAGCGGACGACTGACCATCGAGCCGTCCGCGGCGCGGGTGGTCAGCATCGCCACTTCGATGTCGTCGATGAGTTCGGCCAGTGTGTGCAGGTCGCCATCGCGCGGTGCGTCGTTCTTCATGGCTGCTCCGTCGTTGTCGAAAGCCCTACGATGGCTGGCGACGGTTCAACGCGCGATGAAATCGGCGCAGCCACGGCAGGCGCGCGTGTGGGCCGATCAATGGCCCCGCTGTTTCGCGGCCTGACCCCGCGCGATGGCTACGGCCTGATTCACCGCATCGATCACGACCTGTGGCCGGTCGTACTGGATGTAGTGCCCCGCGTTGGGCACGATCTCGTTCACGCCACGGGACGACATGGCGGCGACGTCGAGGTGCAGCGATTCCCACGGCAGCGTGCGCTGGTTGCGCTCCTCCCGGGTTTCATCCGGCGCCTTCGGATAGGGAGAGTGGGTCAGCACGATGATCGGCATGTCCCCGTAGTGCTTGCGCGTAGCCCGTGTCTGGTCGGCGCTGGCATAGGCCACGGCCTGGCGTTCGGAGGCGACGGCGGCCTGCCAGCGTACGGTCGATGCGTACCTTGCCTGCGCCTCGTTGATGGCCGGACTGAAGCGGGGATCGGGGTCGCCCACGCATTTCCTGTAAGCCGGCGTGCCTGCCGCGAGGCCGTGTTTCGCCTCGTCCACGCAGCTGGCGTAGTCCTTCAGGAAACGGTCCCACCTGGCCTGTTGTCCTGGCGCGCCGATGGCCCACCCGCGCGTCCACTGGTCCTCGTGCGAACCCTCGACCGAAACCATGCCGACCACCTCATCGGGATAGCGGTCGGCATACACGCGGATGTACATGCCCGCGGCCGAGTGGCCCACCAGCACGTAGGGCGGGGCGATATGCGCGACCCTCAGCAAGGTATGCAGGTCGTCGGTGTTGTTGCTCGCCGTGCTCGGGCGGTTTGAGCCATCGCTGAAACCCAGGCCAGCCCGGTCGTAGGAGCAGGCACGTGTCCGGGTTGCGATGGCCGGTTGCACCAACGCCCATGAGATCGTGGAGTCACCCATGCCAGCGTCCAGAATCACCGTTGGTGAACCGGAGCCGAGGCAATAGAGGTTCATGCGGCGGCCGTGTCCCACGTCCACCAGTTGCTGTGGTTTCGCGTAGACGGGATTGGTGATCAACGGCTTGGCCGTCTCCTCTCCGACACACGGAGTCGAGAGCAGAACGCCCACGAGGAAACTTGCCATCACGGCGCGGCGTGCACTCATGTTTTCCCCTGTCCAGGCAGTTGAAGCGGATTGGCGAGCGGATGTCCCAACGAGGCGCAAAGGAATCAGCCGGCGCGTTCCCACGCCTGCACTGCCTGTGCAAAAGCCAGGCAATCGGCGAAGCGGTTGTAGAGCGGCACGGGCGAGATGCGGATCACGTCCGGTTCGCGCCAGTCGCCGATGATGCCGTGCTGCATCAGGTACTCGAACAGTGCGCGGCCGCGCTTGCGTCCGTCGGTAACGCGGATGGACAGTTGTGCGCCACGGCGTTCGGGTTCTTCGGGTGTCACCACTTGCAGCAGGTCGTTCAACTGCGTGTGCACCAGCCATTCAAGATAGCCGGTGAGTTGCACCGATTTTTCGCGCAGGCGCGCCATGCCGGCACGGCGGAAGATTTCCAGCGACACGCGCAACGGCGCCAGCGCCAGGATTGGCGGGTTGGACAGTTGCCAGCCGTCGGCACCGGCCGTGGGGATGAACTCCGGCCCCATCTGGAACCGCGTGGCCTTGTCGTGGCCCCACCAACCGGCGAAGCGGGGCAGCACGGCGTTGGCGTGGCGCGCATGCACGAATGCGCCGCCGATGGCGCCAGGTCCGCCGTTGAGGAATTTGTAGCTGCACCAGATCGCGAAATCGGCGCCGCTGTCATGCAGCTGCAGCGGCAGGTTGCCCACCGCGTGGGCCAGGTCGAAGCCCACCTTGCAGCCGTGCCGATGCGCCAGCGCGGTGATCGCCGCCAGGTCGAACGCCTGCCCGTTGCGGTATTGCACGCCCGGCAGCATCACCAGGGCCGTGCGCGCGCCGTGCTCGGCCAGGGCCTGCTCGATCGCCGCCAGCGACAAGGTGCCGTTGGGTTCGTCCGGTTCGATCTCGATCAGGTCGCGTGCGGGATCGAAGCCGTGGAAGCGGATCTGCGACTCCACCGCATAGCGGTCGGTGGGAAACGCGCCCGCCTCGATCAGGATCGCGGAACGCGCGGGCGTGGGGCGGTAGAAGCTGACCATCATCAGGTGCAGGTTCACGCCCAGCGTGTTCATCGTCACCACTTCGCCCGGTTGCGCGCCGACGATGGCTGCCAGGTCGTCGCGCAGGAACTCGTGGTAATCCATCCACGGCAGGCGGCCCTTGAAATGGCCTTCCACGCCCAGCTCGCCCCAGTAATCCAGCTCCGCGTTGACCGCCTCGCGTACGGCGCGAGGCTGCAGGCCCAGCGAGTTGCCGCAGAAATAGACGGAATCGACCGCGCGGCCACTGCCGTCCTCGTGCGGCGGAATCAGGAACTCGTCGCGGAAGTGGCGCAGGGGATCGGCGGCGTCGCGGGCCTGCGCCCAGGCGGCGCTGGCTTGGTAATCGTGCATGGATGAACTGTCCTCGCGGCGGATGCGTTTCGCGGTTACTTCAGTTGCGCGGCGATCGCATCGCAGCCCTTGTCGAATGCCGCCGCCCAGGTGGCGCCGGCCTGGCTCTGCTGCGGCCGCACGCAACGCAGCTGGATCGCGTGATTGCCCTTGAACCAGTAGCGCTCGCTGTAGTTGAACTGCGCACCGGCTTCCTGCGCGGTATAGGCGTAGGTGTTGCTCGCGTCGCCGTGGTTGGTGACCGTGTAGCCGGGCAGGGCCGCGGCCTTGGCGGTGGCTTCGCCGACGTATTGCTGGAAGGCGCCGATGTCGGGGGTCTGCTTCACCGTCACGGTGACGCGGGCCAGGCTGCTGTGCGCGGTGGGCGAAGGGTCGGGCACCTGGAACACGCGCGCCTCGGGGTCGCCTTCGGTTTCCATGATGTCCAGCCAGCTGTCCGGCGTGGTGAAGTGGACCTGGCCATTGGCCATGCTCACGTCGGCGGCGTGCACGCTGGCGGCCAGCAGCATGGCGCTGGCGATAAGAACGGTACGCGGGAAGATCATGCTTGCTCCGATGGTGGGGCGTCAGGGGCGAAACGGTGTTTGGGCAGGCCCAGCCATTCCAGCGCGGTACCGTGGAACAGGCGGGCGCGATCGGCGTCGCCCCGTGCCAGTTCCTCGATGCCGCTGCCGGGCTGCTGTTCCCCCAGCGGGAAAGGATAATCGGTACCGAGCATCACCTGCTCGACGCCCGTCACATCCAGCAGATATCGCAAGGCCCGCTCGTCGTGCACGCAGGAGTCGAAGTAGAAGCGCTTGAGATAATCGCGCGGGTTGCGCGGGTTGTCGGTGGCCACCAGGTCCGGGCGCATGCGGAAGCCGTGCTCGATGCGGCCGATGCTGTAGGGAAAACTGCCGCCGCCATGGGCCAGCATCACCCGCAGTTTCGGCAGCCGCTCCAGCACGCCGCCGAACGCCAGGCAGCAGGCGGCGCGTGATTGCTCGGCCGGCATGCCGACCAGCCAGGGCAGCCAGTACTTGGGCATGGTGGCGGTGCCCATCATGTCCCACGGATGCACCATCACGGCGGCGCCGAGATCGGCGGCGGCCTCGAAGAACGGGAACAGCTCCGGTGCGTCCAGGTTCCAGTCGCCGCAGTGGGAGCCGATCTGCACGCCTTGCAGCCCCAGCTCGTCGATGCAGCGTTCCAGCTCGGCGATGGCCAGCTCGGGCGCCTGCAGCGGCACCGTGCCCAGTGCCGCGTAATGGCGCGGATAGTCGCGGCACAGGCTGGCGGCGTGGTCGTTGAGATGGCGGTGCAACTCCAGCGCCTGGTAGCCCGGCGCCCAGTAGGAGAACAGCACCGGCACGGTCGAGATCACCTGCACGTCCACACCGAAGCGGGCGTAATCGTCGATACGCTGCTGCGGGTCGAAGGCCGAGTCCCACACTTCGCGGAAAAAACGGCCGCCCTTGTAGATGCGGTGGCGTCCGTCGGAGTGGGTCATCACCGGGAAACGGTCGTTGCCGTACTTGGCCGCCAGATTCGGCCAGTCACGGGGGAGAATGTGCGCATGGCTGTCGATCTTCAGCATCCGGGCAGTGTAAAACCGGGCCGCGGCGCTGTCGTGCCGCGGTCGCACAATCGCGCACCGGCGCCGCCGACCGCGAAGCGGGGGAGCACGGCCGCCAAAAGGTGATCCCCATCCAGACGCCCAACGGCTTTCCGGCTACGATGTGCGCCTGCATGCGGCGGCCTGCGCGGGGTCGCGGTCCCGGGTCGCCGGCATGCGCGAGGGCGAATTCCCATGACCGATCAAGCTGAAGTCACACGCTTGCTGCATTCCGCGCAGTCGGGAAATCCGCAAGCGTTGAACGAGGCGCTGCGCCACATGTACGCGGCGCTGCATGGCATCGCCAAGGCACAGCTCAACCGCGAGCAGATGGAACGCACGCTCAGCGCGACGGCCCTGGTTAACGAGGCGTATCTCAAGGTGTTCGGTGTCGCGGAGCCGCCGCAATGGGCCAACCGCCACCATCTGCTGGGGGTGGCGGCACGCGCCATGCGCGAGGTGCTGATCGATTCGGCGCGCCGCCGCAAGGCCAGCAAGCGGCCACAGGAAGCCGGTCGGCTACCCTTGCTGGAGATCACCGCCGAGCTGTCCGACCATGTCGATTACGCCGCATTGGCCGAATGCCTCGATCTGCTCGCCGCGCTGGATCCGCGCCAGGCGGACATCGTCGCCATGCGGTTTTTCATGGGCATGACCGGCGAGCAGATCGCCGCGGCGTTGAACATCTCCACCAGCACGGTGCAGCGCGAATGGCGCCTGGCCCGCGCCTGGCTGCAGCGCGAGCTGGAGCGGTAACCAGCTCCGGTCGACTTTGCCGCCCTCGCGGAGTCAGGTTGCCTGAGTGGGCTTGCCCGGACGCGAGCGCAAGCGCTGGCCATCGGACGTGGTGACACTTTGCTGCACCACGTGGGCCAGGGTGTTCACGTTGTCGACCAGGCGATCGCTGATGCGGGTCAGCAGATCGGCGCCGGCGCGGTTCTCGGACATCAGCAGCAACACCACCAGCGTTTGCTGCAGAGCGCGCAGGTCGGGCAGGTCGACGGGCATGCGTTGTTCGCGCAGGGCATCGGCGATCGAGCGCAGCGTGTTCGCCACCAGCTCGATGAACACACCGGTTTCCGCCTGCTCGGGCAGGGCGTCGTTGTCATCGATCAGGGCCTCCAGCGCCATCGCCGTGCGGGCCAGCCGGTTGCCGTTGGCGAACAGGGCACGCGCCATTTTCAGGAGCTCGGGCGGCGTGGCGGGTTCCGCGCGCATGCGTTCGATGGACGCTTGCGCATTGCTGCGCCGGGTGCGCGCCGCGGTGCGGGTTTCGCGATGGACAGTGCGCTGCGATGGTTGCGCCAGTGCGGCCAGGTAATCGGCGTAGCCCTCCAGCATCCGCGCCAGGGCGGCGCGGGCGCGACCGCGCTCCCACGTGGGCCACGCCACGTAGGCGAGCAGGGCCATGCCGCAACCCAGCGTGGTGTTGATCACGCGATCGGTCACCGCCACGCCGGAATTGACGCCATCGAACGACAGCAGGATCACCACCGTGCCGGTCAACGCCGCCACCGCGATGCCGTAGTGGGCGCTGGCCAGGTACCGGAAGGTCATGCAGAGAAGGGTCAATAACAGCAGATGCGCCCACGGCTGGTCGGGCGTGACATGCAGCAATACGGTGGTGATCACCAGGCCGGCCACCGTTCCCAGCATGCGCAGCAGGCCGAAGTTGAAGGTGGCGGCGAAGTCCGGGCGCAGCACGATCGCTGCCGTCATCGGCAGCCAGTAACCATGCGGCAGGTCGAGCCGGCGCGAGATCCAAAGAGCCGCCGAAAGGCAGACGGCCGTGCGCAAGGCATGGCGGAACGCCACCGATTGCACGGTGAGATTGGCGCGCAAGGTGGCAACGCCGGAGCTGCTCCGCAGCGCCTTGGGCAATTGCGTTTCCGCCGCCCGCGCACGCCACTCGCCGCGGCTGCCGGCCCAGTCCGCGTTGCGCACCGCCGCGGCAAGCTGGCCGGTCAGCGCGTGCACGTGCCGGTTCATGCCTGCGCCGTGCTGGCTGCCGTCGATCTCGGTTTCACGCGCTTGCACCCATTGCAGCGAGCGCGCGGCCTGGGTGGGTGTCGCGCCTTCTTCCAGCGCGGTGGCTATGCCCGACAGCACCTCGGCGGCCTGTTCGCGAAACTTCCGATAGACGTCGTTGTCCGCGTCCAGTTCGCTCATGGCGATGAACTCCAGCCGCATCCGTTCGGCCAGTTCCAGCAGCACGCCGAAGGCCTCCATCGCCCGGCCGTGCGAGCGGTGCCGGCCCAGCAACGTCTGCTGCAGAGTCGTCATCGCATCGGTCAGCGCGGGCGCGTCGGCATGGTCCTGCGATGGTTGCGTGGCCAGCGCGGCCAGGCCCGCGTACACGGTAGCCAGCACGTGGCGCTCGGGCCAGTAGCGCTGCAACGGCCATGCGGCCAGCGAAAACAGCGTGAGCAACAGGCCGCCGCAGACGATCAGGGCCGATGCGCTTGCCGCCTGCACCAGCGGCAGCGGGGTGGCGGCCGTGATCACCAGCAGGATCATGCTGGTCATGCCGACACGGGCGGTATCGGTGCCGAATACCACCAGCAATCCGCCGAAGAAGCCGAACGCCGCGGTGGCCAGCAGGATCGGCAGCAAATGGCCGCCGATCAGGAATCCCAGCAACGACGCAAGGCCGGCTACCAGCGACGCCAGCAGCAACTGGCGCGTGCGCTGGCGGTAGGGACCGGGCTGATCGGAGAACATCGTGTTGAGCGCGCCCGCCGCCACGCCCAGGCCAACCTGTGGATGACCGGTCGCCAGGCCGATGCCCAGCGGCAGCGCCACCGCCGCGGTATTGCGCACGACCACCCGCCACGGCACGTCGGGCCGCTTGACGCGGACCAGGCTCTCGATCGCGTGGGCGCGTAGCGAGTAGGCGCTGCTGGGCATGGTTTTCCTCGGCGCTACGGTTCGGGTTTACACGCTGAGATTAGCGCAGCGAGGGTAAGGCTCAGGGTGTGAAGGGGCTTGGGCCGGATGGAGAGCAACCGCACATGGAGCGTGCCGCGCCTGGCTTTCGTTCCGTCCTTTCTTTGATGCGCGTAATGGGGCCTCGAATGATCCCTTCGGAGTCGTCATTCCAGCGAAAGCTGGAATCCAGTGACTTCGAGCCGTTGGAAGAAAGGCCCTGGGTTCCAGCTTTCGCTGGAATGACGGAGTTCTTCGGGGCTCCTGAGGCTCAACAGCGCGTCGCTCCGCACTAAACGGTGAGGCAATCAGCCGTCCATGGAGCGCTGCCGCTCGGCTTCCTGCCTCGCCCGAGCCTGACGCGCGAACGTCCACTGGACGTTCGCAAACGCGTTGAGGGGCTGAGGCAAGTAGCCGTCCATGGAGCGCTGCCGCTCGGCTCCTGCCTCGCCCTCGCCTGACGCGCGAACGTCCACTGGACGTTCGCAAGCGCGTCAGGCTCGACCCGAGAATTCGCCGGTTAGGGTGTTTACCCAGATCTTTTCGTTGTTGCTGATGTATTCGGGTACCTGCACTTCGATGCCGGTGGCGAGCTTGGCCGGCTTGGTGCGCTTGGTGGCGCTGGAGCCCTTCATTTCCGGTGCGGTGTCGACCACGGTGAGGATCACGCTGCTGGGCACCTGCAGGCCTACCGGTGCGTCGTCGATCAATTGCACGTAGTAGCCCTCGAGGTCCTCCACGATGTAGCCGGCGTTGTCGCCGACCAGCTCGGGCGAGAGCGGGTACTGGGTGTAATCCTCCACGTCCATGAACACGAACGCGCCATCGTCCATGTAGGAGAAGGTCGCAGCGCGACGCACCAGATCCATCTCGCGCAGATCATCGTCGGCGCGCAGGCTGAGGTCGTACTTGCGGCCGCCGGGGATGGAATACATGGTGAAGCGGAAGGTGACATTGCCGCCGCGCGCGGTGGGCGCGCTGCGCTCGATGTCGCGGATCTGATAGACGGCACCTTCGTGCTCGACCACGTTGCCTTTCTTGACGTCGGAAGCTTTCATTTTTTGTCGGGAATCGGGAATGGGGAATAGAGAATGGTAAAAGCCGGAGCGGTGAGGGCGGGCGGGCTTTTGCGATTCCCCATTCCCGATTCCCCACTCCCCGCTATTTGGGCTGCAACCGTACCGCTCCGTCCAGCCGGATCGTTTCGCCGTTGATATAGCGGTTGCCCAGGATGAAGGCGACCGTGCTGGCGAACTCGTCCGGTTGGCCCAGGCGGGCAGGGAACGGGATCGACGCGCTCAGCGAGGCCTGCACCTCAGCCGACATGCCGTCGACCATCGGCGTCCAGAAGATGCCCGGGGCGATGGTGGCGACGCGGATGCCGAAGCGCGCCAGCTCGCGCGCCATCGGCAAGGTCATGCCCACCACTCCACCCTTGGAGGCGGAGTAGGCGGCCTGTCCGATCTGGCCCTCGTAGGCGGCGACGCTGGCGGTGTTGATGATCACGCCGCGTTCGCCGTCC
>JBIQMK010000122.1:0-9771 GCA_044463365.1 Rhodanobacter sp.
TGCGCGGCAAGCTGCGCGACGCGCTCGCGGCGTCACCCGGCATGAGCCAGCTGGCCGAGGTGGACGCCGCGATGGAAGTGGCCATCACCCCGCGCGAGCACACCCTGCTGGCCAAGGTGCCCGACCTGTTGGGCCAGCGCTTCGAACGCCTGTGCACCGCCGGGGACGCCTCAACCACCTGGCTCGACAGTTTCCGCCGCGACATGCGCAGCGTGTTGCTGGCCGAGCTGGATCTTCGTTTCCAACCGGTGGACGCGCTGCTTGCAGCGCTGCGCACCTCCTGACCCGGTACACCATGTTCAAACGTCCCTTGCTTCTTTCCGTATTTGCGCTGGGCCTCGCCGCGATCGGCTGGATCGTGGCCGGCTACATCGGCAACAACCTGCTGGGCACGGCCATCGCTCTGCTGATCGGCGCCTGCTACCTCGCCGGTGCGTTCGAGCTGCTCCGCTACCGGCAGGCCACCGCCACGCTGCGCCAGGCGGTGGAGGAACTGACCGAGCCGCCCACCGAGCTTGGCCGCTGGCTGGAGGGCCTGCATCCGGGGCTGCGCCACGCCGTGCGCCTGCGTGTCGAAGGCGAGCGCGCCGCGCTGCCGGCGCCCGCGATGACGCCGTACCTGGTCGGCCTGCTGGTGTTGCTGGGCATGCTCGGTACCCTGCTGGGCATGATGGCCACGCTGCGCGGCACCGGCACGGCGCTGGGCAGCGCCAGTGATCTGCAGGCGATCCGCGGTTCGCTGGCTGCGCCGGTCAATGGCCTGGCGTTCGCCTTCGGCACCTCCATCGCCGGCGTCGCCAGCTCGGCCATGCTCGGCCTGCTCTCGGCGCTGGTCCGCCGCGAGCGGCTGGAAACGGTACATGCGCTGGACGCCAGCATCGCCACCACCCTGCGCATCCATTCGCAAGCACACCAGCGCGAGGAATCCTTCCGCCTGCTGCAACAGCAGGCTGCCGCCATGCCCGCCCTGGTCGAGCGCCTGCAGGCGATGGCCGCGACGCTGGAACAGCAAGGCGCCGCCGCCCACGAGCGCCAGCACGCCGATCGCGAAGCGTTCCACCGCCATACCGAAGAGACATACACGCAGCTGGCCCGTTCGGTCGAGCAGTCGCTGCAGGCCAGCGTCACCGACAGCGCGCGCACCGCCGCCGGCGTGTTGCAGCCGGTGGTCGAATCCACCTTGGCCAGCCTGGCCCGCGAGAGCACTGCCATCCAGGCCAGCGTGGGCGAAGCCGTGCAGCGCCAGCTCGATGGCCTCGCCGCCGGTTTCGACACCACCGCGCGCACCGTCACCGGCATCTGGAACGACGCGCTCGCCCAGCACCGGCAGACCAACGAAGCCCATGCCAGGGATCTGGGCGACGCCCTCGCCCGCTTCGCCGACACCTTCGAGCAGCGCTCGTCCACCTTGCTGGATGGCGTGGCCACCCGCCTGGAGGCCAGCGCCGACCGCGCGGCCGACGCCTGGCAAAGCGCGCTGTCGAAACAGGACGCCGTCCATGCCGAGCTGGCCGATCGCAACCGCCAGGCGCTGGCCGCCGCCAGCGAAACCTTCGAGTCACACGCGGCCGCGCTGGTGCAGTCGGTCGACCGGTCGCACGCAGCATTGCAGTCGGCACTGCAAAGCCGCGACGACGAACGGCTGGCGGCATGGGCGCAGAAGCTGGAGAGCGTCGGCACCGAGCTGGGCGCGCAGTGGAAAGCGAGCGGCGAGGTCACTGCCGCTCGTCAGCAGGCGATCTGCGACACGTTGGAACAAACCGCCGGCACCATCGCCACGCAAACCGAAGCCGCCGCCAGCAAGACTCTCGCCGAGATCGCACGCCTGGTCGAAGCCGCCTCCGACGCGCCACGCGTGGCCGCCGAAGTCGTCGGCGAGCTGCGCGAGAAGCTCTCCGACAGCATGGTCCGCGACACCGCCATGCTGGAGGAGCGCAGCCGCCTGCTGGCCACGCTGGAAACCCTGCTCGACGCAGTCAACCATGCTTCCACCGAACAACGCAGTGCCGTCGACGCCCTGGTCAGCACCTCGGCCGAGCTGCTCGACCGCGTCGGCACCCGCTTCGCCGCGCAGATCGAAACCGAAACCGGCAAGCTCAACACCGCCGCCGCGCAAGTCACCGCCAGCGCCGTCGAAGTCGCCAGCCTCGGCGAAGCCTTCGGCGCCGGCGTGGCGCAATTCGGCCAGGCCAACGACGCGCTGATGGAACGGCTGCAGCAGATCGCCGGCGCCCTCGACAGCTCGCTCACGCGCAGCGACGAGCAACTCGCCTACTACGTGGCGCAGGCGAAAGAAGTGGTCGAACTCAGCGTGCTCTCGCAACAGCAGATCATCGCCGACATGCAGCAGCTTGCTGGACCCCGTGCGCCGGGCAAGGCGGCGAAAGCATGAGCATGCTGCTTTTCCAATGCCATCATTCCCGCGAAGACAAGCGGCTGCCCAGGATATTCCCGGCGGCCGGATCAGCTCCTCCCCCTGCTCGCAGGGGGAGGTTGGGAGGGGGTAAAGCTCTTGCCTCCAAACCAAAATCACCCCTCCCCAACCCTCCCCTGCATGCAGGGGAGGGAGCCTTCGATCATTGCCGTCCCGCCACGACAACACCATGAGCCACGAAGTCGAAGCCGACGCCGAATCCACCGCCCCCATCTGGGCCTTTGGCGACCTGATGTCGGTATTGCTGGGCGTGTTCGTGCTGATCCTGGTCGGCGTGATCGGCGTGCAGCTGCAGCTCTCGCACAAACTTGAAGTGGCCGAGAAACAGCGCCTGGCCGAACAGCGGCGTCGCACCACGCTGGAGCAGGCGCTGGCCACGCCGCTGGCGCAAGGCCGCGTGACGCTGGTGAACGGCCGCATCGGTATCCGCGGCAATCTGCTGTTCGCACTCAACTCCGACCAGTTGCAGCCCGACGGCCGCCAGCTCATCCAGAGCCTCGCCGCACCGCTGACGCAGTACCTGCAATCGCGCGACGAACTGCTGATGGTCAGCGGCTTCACCGACGACCAGCCGGTGCACGGCGACAACCGCCAGTTCGCCGACAACTGGGAGCTCTCAGCCCAGCGCGCCCTCACCGTCGCCCGCGCGCTGATCGCTGCCGGCGTGCCCGCCAACGCCGTGTTCGCCGCCGCCTTCGGTGCGCAGCAACCGGTCAGCGCCAACACCGACGAAGCCGGCCGCGCGAAGAACCGCCGCGTGGAAATCGCCCCGATCCCCCGCTCCTCGGCCGCCAACGCCGCGCCGAAAGACGCCGACCCTGGCCATGCGCGCTGACACCACCACGGCCATCCGTGCGCGGCTGATCGCGGCGATGGAACAGCGCACCGCAAGTCTCGATGGCGAAGCACGCCGTGCCCTGGAAACGCGGCTGGCCGAACTGCGCGCACCAGACGCGGCGCCCGACAAAACACCCGCCCGCCCGCCGCACTCCGGCTTGCGCGAGCTCATTGCGAATCTCACCCGCGAAGCCTCGCTGCAGAGCGCCGCGTATCCCGACATCCCCGCCCTCGCCGATTTCCGCCAGCTGTGGTCCACCCTCCGTGCCGACAGCCAGCTCCGGCAATCCGTCGCCCATGCCACCACCGACGCCGGCCCGCTCAACTCCACCGCCCTGGCCAACCGCGCCATCGCGCTGATGCGGGAACTTTCACCCACATACCTGCGCGCATTCCTGGCCTACGTCGATGACCTCGCCTGGCTGGAGCAGATGGACAACGCAAGCTCGAGCGTGGGGTCAGCCGGCTCGAAGAAAAAGCGCGCCCGACGCAAACCACCGGGTTGAGCGTTCGTCATTGACGGCGCGCCCGAATCGCAACGAAAACACGCGCGCCTCACGCGGTACGCCGCCCCGTATGGCGCGTGTAAATCAACTTCTCCACCGGATAGCCAAGCGAACGCGCATAACCGAGGAACGCGTCGCGCGTGGCCGTGTCCAGGTCCGGCTCACGATGCAGCAGCCACAAATACGCATAGTCCGGCGAGCCGACCAACGCCGTGCGATAGCCTTCATCCACGCGCAGGATCCAGTAATCGCCCTTGGTGAACGGAATCCAGCGCAACCCTTCCGGCAGGAAGCTCACCTGCAAACGCCCCGGTTCGGCCGGATCGGCCACTGTGGCCACGCCCACCGACTCCTCCAGTTCACCCTCGCCATTGTGGGCGCGGTTGTCCACGCGCAGCGTGCCGTCCGGCTGGCGACTGTAGCTGGCGCTGATGTCGGTGTATTCGGGTGGCTCGTGGCGCATCGGCAGCCGTGCGATTTCGTACCAGGTGCCGAGGTAACGATCCAGATCCAGCGGAGACACGGTGGGCGGTGGTTGGCGATCCATACGTCGGCCTCAAGGAAAGAAAACGCAGCTTGGGCGAGCGCGGATGAAGGCCACGACAAAAGGCAAGCCATTACACCGCGTTCGCACGCGCCATGGAAAATGGCCGAACATGGCCTGGGACGACATCGATCTCGATGCATTGAGGCGGCTCCGGAACGTCTCGTATTACTTCCGCTACCCGCTGACCCGGCGCGACTTCCACGTATTGCGCATGGACGACCGTGCGCAGGGGCATTACGCCTCCAAGGCGCTGTATTCGGGCTTCACGCCCGATGGACGCGTCGACCGGACGACGCCTTACAACGGCGACATCGCCACTCTCTTCCTGCCGCTCGATGCCCGCGTGCCGGCCGACGCCCAACTGCTGCTGACCCATATCGATCCGGGGCGGATCGTCCATCCAAATGGCTCACGCAATTGGGCAGCGATCCGCGATGCGGCGGAAAACCGCATTCGCGAGACATTGCGCCAACGCGAGAGCGGAGTGAGGTAGCTCATGCGCCAAAATTCGAGCATCGACCCTTTCGCGTTCCGACCGCGACAGCCGATTGACGGCAGTGTCGGAATCGCTTACAGCCCTTGTCGGTTGGCGCACTGTTGGTTTCGCATAAGCCATTGAAATATATGGAGTAATAAGATCGGCATGACACTTGCTTAGTCGGTAGCGACCTCGCCGGAACTGCCGGAGAGACAACCTACATGCCGAGACCAACGATGAACTTCTTCAAGAAAAAAGCCGGGACCGCTCTCGTGTTGCTGGCCGGCCTGCTGGCCGGCGGCAGCGTCACGGCCGCGCCCATCACCATGGACTTCAACGGGCTCGTTAATGGCACTTCCGTGAAGCAGTATTACAACGGCGGCTGCACGAGCAAAAACCTTTTCGGCCAGCGCAGCTGCGGCGGCCCGGACTACGGCGTGATCTGGAAGAACGCGACCGTGCTCGATAACTATGCCGGCCTGATTCTGTCTGACCATGCCGTCATGAGTATCGCCGCCGGCTTCACCGGCGGTCTGTCGTTCGACTACTACAACGTGACCAACGTATTGATTGACGGCCGCGTCAGCGTATACGGCAACCCGAACGGCAACGGTCCGCTGTTGGCCCAGGTGGATCTGGCCAATCACAGCTCCTGGACTTCGTTCGACCTGACGTTCGACGGCCTCGCCAGGTCGGTGGTCTTCCAGGGCACACCGTTCTTTGCCACCGGTTTTGACAACCTGACCCTTGGCCTCAACGCGGCAACTCCCGTTCCGGAACCGGCCGCCATCGGCGTGTTCGGCCTGGGCCTGCTGATGATGGGTGCGTTCGTGGGCCTGCGTCGCCGTTACAACTGACGCCTGCCACTGTCCAGAAAGTCCCCGACACCCCCCGGCAACGGGGGGTGTTTTTTTGTCCCGTGTAAATGTTCCGCTCTCAGAGCCGCCACCGTTCGCCCCAACTATACAGTCAGACTGTATAATTGCGCCGACGAACAAACAGGAGCGCGCGAATGTCAGATGCCATCAAGGCCGTGGTGCGGCGGTTCAATGACGAGGTGATCGCAGGAGGGAGCCGGGCGTCGTTCGACGCGCTGATCAGCCCGGATTTCGTCAATCGGACCGCTCCGCCGGGAACGCCCAACGGCCCGGAAGGCATGTGGCATATGTTGTCCAACGTTCTGCGCCCGGCCTTCGATGGACTGCGCGTGACGATCCACGACCAGATCGCCGAGGGCGACAAGGTCACCACGCGAAAGACGATCACCGGCACGCACAGCGGCATGCTGATGGGCGTGGCCGCCACAGGCCGCGCGGTGGCCATCGACGTGATCGACATCGTTCGCGTAGCCGACGGGCGCTACGTGGAGCATTGGGGGCTGAACACGCTGCCGGCCGTGCTTGCGCACTTGAAAGACTGAGCAAGCCCGGGTCAATCCCTTGCCGCGGCGCTGATCCGGTTCAGCAGTTCGACCGAGGCGCGAAGCTGGTCGCGTTCCGCGGCGGAGAGCGTGGCCTCGATGAGCATGCCGATGCGCGCCGACCGGGCGCGACGATCGCTCTGCACCTGCGCGCGGCCGGCCCTGGACAGCGACAACAGCCAGCTGCGGCCGTCGTCGGGGTGCCGGCGCCGCTCGATCAATCCATCGGACACCAATTGCGCCACCACGACGCGCATCGACTGATGCGTCACACCGCGCCGCTGCGCAAGGGCAGCCACGTTCATTGCGCCCTCGCGCTCGAGCAAGCCGAGCGTTTCCGACTGCGCCGATTTTTCGGTCGCCGTTTTCTCGCGGATTACACGCACCAACGTGCCTATGGCGCGGCGCAACGCCTCGGCCAGGGCAACGGCGTCGGAAGGCGGGTGGTTTTCGGCTTTTTGGGCGGTCATGCCATCTGTCTGCCGCATTCGTCGGTCAAGTGCAAGCAGCACCTCCCACGCGCCCGCTCAGGCGCGAACGACCCAGATACCGACGAACGCGGCGAGCGACACCAGAACCAGGAAGCCGTTGACGCCGATCAGGAGCCAGGGCGGTAGCCGGCGGATATCGGGGCGAGGGGGCGGCGCACCGGGATCGAGTTCACGCCATACCCCCGCAACGAAGGACAGGGCGCTGAACAGGATCAGCACCGAAGCCGTCGCGCTGGCCAGCCACGGATCCACCACATCTTTCAGCAGCGCCTTCGCGCCTACACCCGCTGCCAGCGCGGCGAGCCCGGTGCGCACCCATGCCGCATACGTTCGCTCGGCAGCAAATATCGTGCGGTCCGCTGCAAGTTCGGTGCGACGGTCCGCGCTGTCGGTCTGCTGCACCGCACTCTCTGTCAATTCGCTCGCACTCTCGGCGAGCTTGGCGGGTGCGCTATCGGGTTTGCGGTTATCTGTCATCTCGCGGTGCCCGCCATCTTGGGTGGAAAGAACCAGGCTCACTTCTCCAAATCGCCGCCTCTGGATGAAATGACGAAAGACTCCGGATACTTTCCGTCCTGGCACGTAACGATGAAGTGCATCCGGCGCCAAACCAAGTCACACTCGGCGCATGAAAACCATCCCTGCGCTGTTCATTACCCTGTTAGCCACGACCCTGCTGTCCGGCTGCGCATCGCCCGCCACCGACGTGCTCGGCAAGACAAGCGCAAGCACAACGCCTGCCGAAACCCAGCACATCCTGGTGTTTACCCGTACCGCCGGCTATCACCACGCGTCGATCCCCACCGGCGTGCAGACGCTGCGCGAGCTTGGGCAAGCGCAGGGCATCGACGTGACGCAAAGCGATGACCCCTCCCTGTTCAACGACGCCAGCCTGGCCGGCTTCGATGCGGTGGTGTTTCTCAGCACCACCGGTGATGTGCTCGATGACACGCAGCAAGCGGCGTTCGAGCGCTACATCGGCAAGGGCGGCGGTTACATGGGCGTGCACGCCGCGGCCGATACCGAGTACGACTGGCCCTGGTACGGTCGCCTCGTCGGCGCCTGGTTCCATAGCCATCCCAAGGGGCTGCAGACCACCGTGGTGCGATTCGAGGGCGACGAAGCTGCGTTGGCAAGCGACTGGCAGACCACCGACGAGCTGTACAACTACCGCAGCAACCCGCGTGCCGACGTCAACGTGATCGCCACCGTGGACGAAAGCCGCTACCAGGGCGGCACCATGGGTGCCGACCATCCCATCGCCTGGTGTTCGAAGCGGCTGGGCGGACGCGCCTGGTACACGGGCCTCGGGCATACCGACGCGCAATATGCGGATGCCGTCTTTCGCGCACACCTGCTGCGTGGCTTGCGCTACGTGGTCGGCCGCGCGAACGCCTGCTGATCGCCTGCCGATAACGGGCAGCTTCGATCCGGAAAGCGCCCAGTGCCCCGCGCTTTCGCCGGGTCGAGGCATCGCACCGCACAGCGCCATCCCGTTAAGATGTTCGATCATCCGGACGCAAGGACACATGCAAATGATGAAGCTGGCGAACGCGGTCTTTCTTGCGGCTCTGCTCACAAGCACCGCCCACGCGCAGACCAACGCAGGCGAGCAGCCCGCCGATCCCAACCTCCCCTTCACCATCACCAAGGTGGCAAGCTTCGACCTGCCCTGGCGGATCGCCTTCCTGCCCGATGGCCGCATGCTGGTGACCGAAAAAGTCGGCCGCGTCCAACTGGTCACGCCGCAAGGCGCCAAGGCCGAACTCAAGGGCGTGCCGGCCAGCTGGTTCCAGGGCCAGAACGGCATGCTTGGCGTCTATCTCTCGCCCCATTACGCCAAAGACCACAACGTGTACCTCACTTATGTGGCGCCGGGCGAGTATGGCGGCGGCCTGGCGCTGGGCCGCGGCCAGCTGGTGCTGGATGACAAGCAGCCCCGGCTGGACAACTTCCAGGTGCTGTGGCGCCAGATGCCCAACGGCAAGGGCGGCCAGGCCGGCGCGGCGGTGGCGTTCTCGCCAGATGGCAAATACCTCTTCCTCAGCGTGGGCGATCGCCAGCGCTTCACGCCCGCGCAGGACCCGGACCAGCCGGTCGGCAAGATCCTGCGGCTGACGCTGGGCGGCAAACCCGCGCCCGGCAATCCGTGGGCCGGCAAGGTCGGCGCCCGCAGCATTCCGCTGATCGATCCGCCCGCCGATACCGAGGCGGCCAAGAAAGCGCCCGTCGTCAGCACCTATACCTTCCCTGGCCCCAACCTCACCCCGTCCGAAACCTGGGCCACCGGTTTCCGCACGCCGTACGGCCTCGCCTTCGGCCCGGACGGTCGGCTGTGGGAACTCGAGCACGGCCCGCGCGGCGGCGACGAACTGAATCTGGTCAAGCGCGGCAAGAACTACGGCTGGCCGCTGGTCTCCTACGGCAAGAACTACGACGGCGTGCCCATCCCCAGCCCCGACACGCGCCCCGACCTGGTCAAGCCCGTGATCTACTGGGTGCCGGTCATCGCGCCGGGCAACATCATGTTCTACAAGGGCAGCATGTTTCCGCAATGGAACGGCAACGCCCTGATCAGTGGCCTTGCCGGCGAATCCATCACCCGCGTCACCTTCGACGGCAAGGGCGGCGCCACCGCGGTGCAACGCTGGGATATCGGCAAGCGCGTCCGCGATATCGAGGAAGCGCCGGATGGCTCGCTGTGGATGGTGGAGGACGCCAAGCCGGGTGGCTTGTACCGCCTGACGCCGAGGTGATCCACCCGATCAGCCGGCGCCCGGTCAGTCCAGCAACTGACGCAGGGCGCTCGCCAACGCTTCGCGGGTATAGGGCTTCGCCAGCAGGTGCACGCCCCGGTTGAGGAAGCCGCCCTCGATGATGCCTTCGCGCGGATAACCGGAAGTGTGCAGCACGGCGATGCGCGGATGGCGTTTGCGTGCCTCATCGACCACCATCGTGCCCTTGACCGGTCCGGGCATCATCACGTCGGTAAACAGCAGATCGACCGAGGGGGCCGAAGCGAGCACGGCCAGCGCTTCCTCGCCATTGCCGGCTGTCA
>JBIQMK010000123.1:0-6500 GCA_044463365.1 Rhodanobacter sp.
ACCCCATGACCCGCATCATCCACTGCGCCAAGCTCGACGCGGAGGCCGAAGGCCTCGACTTCGCCCCCTGGCCCGGCCCGCTGGGCCAACGCATCTACGCCGAGATATCCAAGCCCGCGTGGCAGCAATGGCTGGCACGCCAGACCATCCTCATCAACGAGTACCGACTCAATCCGCTCGACCCGCAAGCGCGCAAGTACCTCGGCGAGGAAATGGAGAAATTCCTGTTCGGTGGCGAGTCCGCGATGCCGCCGGGCTTCGTCGCACCCGACACGGAGTCTTGACGAAAACCCGCGCATTCGGTCTAATGCGCGGCTCCACGCATCATCGGCAGCCTACGCGGTTGGCCCATGGTTCCAGGTTCCCGGCCGGGTAGCTCAGTTGGTAGAGCAGGGGATTGAAAATCCCCGTGTCGGCGGTTCGATTCCGTCCCCGGCCACCATGCATGAAAGGGCTCGCAGCGATGCGGGCCCTTTTCCTTTTCGCGGTGTCCGCGCAGCGCCGACGTCGAGCGCGCGATCGAAAGCGGCTTCGCATGTTGCACACCACTCGAACGACGTCGACGATTCGATGAGCCGATATCAGATCTGCTGATCGCGCTGCGGGTCGTTGCCGCTCTGGCTGCCGCCGGTGGTGGCGTCGGAGTCGCGGTCCTGTCCCGGCACACGCTCGGGTGCGTTCTTCGGGCCGCCGGGTGAGCCGGCGATGCCGCCTTGGTTCGGCGTGTCGGCGCCGGTGGCGCGTTCGGCGGGATCGCCGGGGATGGCGTGGCGGCGCTGGTCGCTCTGGGCGCCCAGGTCGGCGCTGGCGCCAGGTTGCGTCGAGGCCGGCGTGCCCCGGCTGTCGGTTGCCTGGTGCTGGCCGTCGTCGCCGGTCAGACCGTGGTGCGCGCGGTTGTCGTGCGCGCGCTCGCCGCTGCCTTCGTCGAGCGAGGGACCGGGAACGTCGACCGCGCCGCGTGGCGAGCCGGCCTGCGGGTTCACGCTTTCGCCGGCCGCCGATGCGGCCTTGTGGCCGATGCCGCCCTGGCTCTGCACGTTCTCGCCGGCGGTCTTGTGGCCATGGTGGTGATTGGCGTTGTTGTCCATCTGGAACTCCTGCGCAATGCATCGAGGGTGGTGCGTTACGGGTTTTGTCCGCCTTGCGAGCCCGGTGCCGGGTCGGCGGCGCCGCTGCCGTTGGTGGGTGGCCCGCTGGGGTTCTCGTCGGCCTTGCGCTCGGAATCCTTCCGGGCGCGATCCTGCTGGGTGCCGCCACTCTGGTAAGTGGCTCCGTTGTCCGGCGTGGGCATGGCGCCGCCGACAGGCGGGTTCAGCGCGGCCTCGCCACCGGGTTGCTGCAGGCCGTGATGCGGCGTGGCCTGGCCGGTGCCGCTTTGCCCGCCGAGGCCGCCTTGCGGCGCGGGCGTCCTTGCATCGTCCGCGGGGATGCCGTCACCGCCTTGCCCGCGCTCGCCGGGTTGTGCGTGATGCTGGGGTCGATCGTTGGACATGGGTTGCTCCGGTTTTTTCGGTGGTTCTCAGGTGGCGTCGGAAGGCGAGTGGCCGGTGTTGTGGTGTCCCTCGTAGGCGCGCGGGTCATCGGTGGCCGGTGCCGTGCCCGGTTCGGGCTCCCCCTCGGGACCGACTTCCCGCTGATGGGCGGTATCGCGCGACTGGCCTGGCGCCGGTACGGCATC
The DNA here is from genome assembly GCA_044463365.1 of Rhodanobacter sp. GTDB lineage: Bacteria > Pseudomonadota > Gammaproteobacteria > Xanthomonadales > Rhodanobacteraceae > Rhodanobacter. The sequence goes on from JBIQMK010000123.1 coordinate 1,679, forward strand.
CGGCGGCGGTTCGGTGCCGCCCGCGACTGAGGACTGCTTGCGTTGTTCGTCGGTCAACTGCTCGGTACCCGACAAGGTGTCGCGACTGTTGTCGGTGCCGACGGCGCCGAACTGAGGAAGGTTGGTGTTGCCCATGGGGGATGGTCCGAAGAGCGTCGGCATGCAACCGACCGTCATCGCAGTGTCGCCCTCGCGGTGTCGCGGGGATGTGGAAACCATGTTGCAGGCGGGTTCGCGGGCGGCTGGCCGCAGCGCACGTTCACCGCAACTTGATGGCGCGCGCCCAACACTTCCCGCCTCGTCCATCAGGAGAGCCGACATGACGCAGATGATTTCGGACCGCCGAACCCCGCGCTGGATGAACGTCGCGGCCGCCTCGCTGGCTTTCACCCTGGGCCTGGGCGTTTCCGCGGCAGCGCTGGCGCAGGCGATGACGGCGCCGCAGGTGCAGGCCAAATTGACCGAGCAGGGCTACACCAAGATCCACGACGTGGAGTTCAAGGACGGCATGTGGCACGCCGATGCGAAAAGCGCCGATGGCAACGACGTGGACGTGCGCATCGACCCGGCCACCGGCAAGGTGTACCCGGAGGAAGAAGTGTCGAAATTGAGCGAGGCGGACGTGCGCGCGTCGCTGTCCACGCAAGGCTATACCGACGTCCACGACGTGGATTTCGATGACGGCGTCTGGAAAGCCAAGGCGAGAAACGCCGCAGGCAACAAGGTGGAGCTGCGGCTGGATCCAGCGAGCGGCAAGATCATCGGCACCGACTGACCGGCTGCTCCAGGCCGACGTCACCGAAGGCCTCCGCGCCTTCGGTGGCGCATCCCCCGCCCCAACCCCGCGACCGCGGCCCGTCCGGCCGGCGCGTTCCGGGGGCGCTCCCCTGCGCCCGCATCTAAAGTTTTGCCGATAACGGCCGCTCAGGTATCCACATGCCCATCGCCCGATGGACCTGTGCCGGAGCCGGCTGGGGCAGGTTGAATCCGGAGGCTGAAGGAGAGACAGCACCGATGGGGTCCGCGGCCGGGCCGAGACTGTGGGCGTAGGTGGGGTTGCGGAAATGCATTGTCTTTCACGATGGTCGAGCGCCATCGACCGGAGTCGCGTTCAGCATGATCATGCTCGTCCACCCGTCGATGGCGCCATGCGCTGTTGACCATTCCGCGCGCGCCTTGCCCCACGCAAGGCGCGCCGGCATGGCGTGGATCAAAGTCGCCGCCTTGCTCGTCTCGCTGTGGATGTGGGCGGGACCGGCGCACGCCGCGTCCGCCGGCGAAAGCGGACATGCGGCCGAAGCCGGCGTGCCGTTGCTGCACAATTTCAGCCCGCTCGACTACGGCGCCGCGCCGCAGAACTGGGCGGTGACGCAGGACAGGCGCGGCGTGATCTACGTGGGCAACAGCGACGATGGCGTGCTGGAGTTCGACGGCACCCGCTGGCGCCGCATCCCCGTGCCCAACCAGAGCACGGTGCGTTCGCTGGCAGTCGATGAACACGGCCGCGTGTACGTGGGGTGCGTCGGCGAATTCGGCTATCTCGAACCCGACGTGCACGGGCGCATGCACTACGTCTCCCTGCTCGACCGCATCGCCCCTGCCTACCGCAATTTCGCCGACGTGTGGCGCGTCTTCGTCACCGCGGATGGTGTCTATTTCGGCACCACGAGCCAGTTGTTCCGGTTGCGCGGCAAGCATATGGACGTCTGGACGCCCACCACCTCGTTCGACTACTTCTTCAGGGTTCGCGACCGGTTCTACGTACGCGCCGAAAACCGCGGGCTGATGCAGGTGGTCGGCGACCAGTTGAAGATGGTCAGGGGCGGCGCGCGCTTCGCGCACGAGAGAATCCACGCGCTGGTGGCATGGGGCGACGAGGCCGGCCAGGACGACCCGCTGCTGGTCGGCACTCGCGACCGGGGCTGGTTCGTGCTCGACGATGGCCGCCTTGCCGCCTGGCCCAACGAAACCAACCGGATCCTGCGCGACGACCAGCTCTACGACGCGCAATGGCTCGCCAACGGCACGCTGGCCGTCGGCACCATCCAGGGCGGCGTGCTGCTGGTCGACCGCAAGGGCCATCTGCTGGAGCGCCTGCGCCGCAACGAAGGCCTCATCAACGACACCGTCCTGTCGATGTTTCAGGATCGGGAACACGGCTTGTGGCTGGCACTGGACAACGGTCTCAGCCGCCTCGAGGTGGCATCGCCGCTGACCATGTTCTCGAGCAATTCCGGACTGGACGGCACCGTGCTGGCGATGCGCCGATTCCAGGGCACGCTCTACGTCGGCACCACCAAGGGCCTGTTCCTGCTGCGCAGCGGACTCGACGGCAATGCGCAGTTCGTGGCGCTGGACGGCATCCGCGCCCAGGTCTGGAGCTTCCTGGACATGGACGACGCGCTGCTGGCGGCGACCGCGCAAGGTGTGGTGGAGGTGAGGAACGGCGTCGCGAAACCCTGCGCCGCACAGGCGTGCACCACCGGCGGCGTGGCGTTTTCGCTGCTGCGCTCGGCGCGTGACCCGTCGCGCGTTTTCGTCGGCCTGCGCAATGGCCTGGCGGTGATGCGGCGCGACGGCGGCAAGTGGATCGACGAAGGCAGGGTCCCCGGCATTTCCGGCGAAATACGTTCGCTCGCCAACGACGGTCACGGCAACCTCTGGCTGGGCACGCTCAGCAATGGCGCCATCCGCCTTGCGTTGCCGGGCGGATGGCAGCCCGGCAGCAACGTGCCGCCACAGGTGGAATCGTTCCAGCAGCACCGCGACTCGCCCGCCAGCCCCAACTATGCGGTCGTGCAGAGGTTCAGCGCCGGACTGCACGTGGTCACCGCCCAGGGCATCTATCGCTACGACCCCAGGCAAGGGAAGCTGCTGCCGGACACCGCGTTCGCCAGCCTGTTCCCGCAGGGATCGAGACGATTGTCGCGGCTCAGCGAAAGCGAGCCCGGACGCATCTGGATGTACACCGCTGACGGCGCCAAGACCATCCGCGAAACCGGCGTGGCCGTGGCCGACGCCAACGGTCATTACCACTGGGAGCCGCGACCGCTGCGCGCGCTTTCCGGCGTGGAGATGTACACCATCTATGCCGAGCCCGATGGCATCACCTGGTTCGGTTCCAGCGACGGCCTGTACCGGCTCGATTCCACCATCGCTCCGCTGGCGGACAAACCGCTGCCCACCCTGCTGCGCAAGATCTCCGACAGCGAAGGCCACGTTCTGTGGGGCGGCGCCAGCGCGGCACCGCCGACGCTGACCCTGCCATGGGGCAACAACAGCCTGCGCTTCGATTACGCCTCGCCGAATTTCCGCGCACTCGCCGCCAACACTTTCCAGGTCCAACTGGAGGGCGCCGACGCGCGCTGGTCGGACTGGAGCACGGAAACCTATCGCGACTACACCAACATCCACGAAGGCGACTACCGCTTCCGTGTGCGCTCGCGCGATTTCCGCGGCAACATCGCCGCGGACGCGGAGTTCACCTTCCATGTGCTGCCGCCGTGGTATCGCACCTGGTGGGCCTACCTGGGATATTTCGTGCTGGCTTACCTGGTGGCCGCGCTGGGGATCCAGCTGCGCTCCGCCGTGCTGCGGCGGCGCAACCGCGAGCTGGCACGCCTCATCGCGCAGCGTACCGAGGAGCTTTCCGCATCGAACCGCGCACTGGAGGAAGCCAACAGCGCATTGCAGCGGCAGACCATCACCGACGCACTCACCGGCATGAAGAACCGTCGCTACGCGCTGGAAAACGTGGGTCGCGACGTCGCCTCGGTCCTGCGCATCTACCGCGAACTTGGCCCGAATGCGGCCCAGGGCCCCGCCGCCAACATCAACCTGCTGTTCCTGCTGATCGACATCGACCACTTCAAGGACGTCAACGATCATTACGGCCATGCGGCAGGCGATCGCGTGCTGGCGCAGCTGCGCGACATCACGCTCGCCGCCATCCGCGAAACGGACACGCCGGTGCGCTGGGGTGGCGAGGAGTTTCTGGTCATCGCCCGCAGGACCAGTTGCGAATCGGGGCCGGTGATTGCCGAGCACATCCGCCGCCTGATGGCGCAGCACGAATTCGATCTCGGCAACGGCATCTTCATTCGCCGCACCTGCTCGATCGGCTTCGCCACCTATCCGGTGCTGCCCACCGAGCCGTGGCGTTTCAGCTGGGAGGACGTGGTGAGCCTGGCCGATCAATGCCTGTACGCGGCCAAGCACAACGGCCGCAACAGCTGGGTCGGCGTGCGCGCGCTGAATGCGCCGGCCGCCGGCACCGCGGACCTGCCGCTGACCGCGAACCTGGATGCGCTGGTCGCCGAAGGCTATCTGCGGCTGCAGGTATCGCCCTCCAATTGAGCCGCGCCCAGGGCATCGACCGTGCCGACCGGCACCTGGATACGCCACGCGCCGCTGACTACCATCGGAGAACCTTTCCGACAGGCAGCAGCCCGTGAAACGACTGATCCTCTCCACGCTGGCGTTGTCCACCTGCACGCTGGCGATCGCCGCCACCCCACCCACCTTCAGCACCCAGCGCCTGTCCGCCGAAGTGAAGACGCTGTCCTCCGACGCCTTCGAGGGGCGCGGTCCGGCCACGCCGGCGGAAACCCGCACGATCGATTACGTGGTGGCGCAAATGAAGGCCGCCGGCGTGCAGCCCGGTGGCGACATCGTCGACGGCAAGCGCAGCTGGACCCAGGCGGTGCCGCTGCTGCGCAGCGCGATCGTCGGCACGCCGGCGTTGACGCTCACCATCGACGGCAAGCCGCAAATGCTGACCCAGGGCGAACAGATCGCGGTGCGCGCGCCCACCAACGGCAGC
>JBIQMK010000123.1:6510-9697 GCA_044463365.1 Rhodanobacter sp.
GCCATGGCGTGGCCATCACCGATGCGCCGCTGGTCTTCGTGGGCTACGGCGTCAAGGCGCCCGAACGCCAGTGGGACGACTACAAGGGCGTGGACCTGCACGGCAAGATCGCCGTGGTGCTGATCAACGACCCCGACTTCGAAACCGGCAAGGGCGATTTCGGCGGCAAGGCCATGACCTATTACGGTCGCTGGACCTACAAATACGAAGAAGCCGCGCGCCAGGGCGCGCTGGGCATGCTGGTGATCCACGAAACCGCGCCCGCCTCCTACGGCTGGGCCACGGTGAAGAACTCCAACACCAACACGATGTTCGACATCGTGCGCGACAAGCCGGCCGACGTGCATCCCGAACTGGAAGGCTGGATCCAGCGCGACCTGGCGGTGGCCATGTTCAAGGGCGCGGGGCTGGATTTCGAAGCGCTGAAGAAAAAGGCGCAAACCCGCGATTTCCATCCCGTGGCGCTGAAGGGCGAAACCCTGTCGGCACGGTTCCAGGCCGACACCGAGGTGATCACCTCGCACAATATCGTGGGCCGCATCGAGGGCAGCCAGCGCCCTGACGAAACCGTGGTCTACAGCGGGCACTGGGATCACCTGGGCGTGGGCGCACCCGACGCCAGGGGCGACCGCGTCTACAACGGCGCGGTGGACAACGCCACCGGCATCGCGGCGCTGATCGAACTGGGCCGCGCCTTCGCCCACGGCCCGCAGCCGCAGCGGTCGGTGATCTTTCTCGCCGTCACCGCCGAGGAAAAGGGCCTGCTCGGCTCCGAGTACTACGCGGCCAATCCGCTTTACCCGCTGGCGAAAACAGCCGGCGTACTCAACGTCGATGCACTCGATCCGCACGGTCCGGCACGCAACTTCACCATTTCCGGCAGCGCCAAGCTGGGGCTGCTGGACGACCTGATCGCGGAGGCGAAGTCCTACGGCATGGTCTACACGCCCGATCCCAAACCGGAGGCCGGCTATTTCTTCCGCTCCGATCATTTCTCGTTCGCCAAGCGCGGCGTACCTGCCGTCTCGTTCGGCTCCGGCAACGACTGGATCGACGGCGGCATCGCCGCCGGCAAGGCCGCGGAAGACGACTACACCGCAAGGCGCTACCACCAGCCCGCCGACGAATGGCAGGCCGACTGGTCGTTCACCGGCATGGCCCGCGACCTGCAACTGCTCTACGCCGTCGGCGACGATCTGGCCAACTCCGATGCGTGGCCGGACTGGAGCCAAGATTCCGAGTTCCGCGCCATCCGCGACAAGAGCGCTGCCGAGCGGAAGTAAAGCTCGACCGGTAGAAGCGGCTTCAGTCGCGACGCTTTTGCGTTCTTGCGTGGATTTAGCTTTAGATCCCCCACACACTCGGGATGGAAGCGGGGCGGAAGCAACGCACGCCCCTGTCCTCAGCCGTTCTCCCTGAGCGAAGGCCGAAGTCGAAGGGCCGCTCGACCTCACCCTTCGACTTCGCCGCTGCGCGGCGACGCTCAGGCGATCGGATGGTGAGAAAAAAAAGCAGCGCAAAGAGAAAGTGACGCGAGCGCCGTAGGCGATCGAAAGCTCTTCACTCTAAAACCTCATCGCAGGCTCACCCCACGCGTGCGAACCAGGCGCCGTAACCCGGCAGATGCAAGCCATCGCGGTGCAGCGAACCGGTCAGCAAACCGTGGCCTTCCAAGACATGCAGTTCACCCAACGCCGGCAACTGCACATCGACGGCGGCATCGCTCAGGTTGAACACCACCAGCACGCTCTCGCCGTCGACATGGCGCGTGAACCCCAGCACCGGTTCGGGCACATCGACGAAGCTGATCTCCCCCGCGCACAAGACCCGCTGCGCCTTGCGCCAGCGCAGGAAGCTGCGGAACCCGTTGAGCACCGAGTGCGGATCGCGCTCCTGCACCGCGACGGCCAGCGCGCGGTGTTCCTGCGCCACCGGCAACCAGGGCGTGCCGGCGCTGAAACCGCCGTTGGCCTCGTCGCTCCAGGGCATCGGCGTGCGGCAACCGTCGCGGCCCTTGAATTGCGGCCAGAACGCGATGCCATAGGGATCGCGCATCGCCTCGTAGGGCACGTCCGCTTCCGTGAGGCCGAGCTCCTCGCCCTGGTAGATGCATACCGAGCCGCGCAGGGAACACAGCACCGCCGTGAACAGGTTGGCCAGTGACGCCGACGCGTGCCCCCTGCCCCAGCGCGTGATCACCCGCTCCACGTCGTGGTTGGAGATGGCCCAGCACGGCCAGCCCTGCTCCATCTGCGCTTCGAGCGCCTGCACCGTGTCGCGGATATAAGTGGCGCTGAAGTCGTCGGTGAGCAGTTCGAAGCTGTAGCCCATGTGCAGACGGCCGGGACGGGTGTACTCGGCCATCGTGGCCAGCGAATCCTCCGAGGAGATTTCGCCCAGCGCGGCAACATCCGTATAGCCGTCCAGAAGCGCGCGCAGCTCGCCCAGGAACGGCAGGTTCTCCGGCTGCGTGTTGTTGAAATAGTGGTACTGGAAAGCGTACGGATTGTCGGGACTGAAACCGCGGCCCACGCGCTTTTCCTTCGGCTTGGGCGGGTTGTCGCGCAGCGCGCGGTCGTGGAAGCAGAAGTTGATCGAGTCCAGCCGGAAGCCGTCCACGCCCTTGTCGAGCCAGAAGCGCAGATTGGCCAGCACCGCCGCGCGCACGTCGGGGTTGTGGAAGTTGAGGTCCGGTTGCGAGGCCAGGAAATTGTGCAGGTAGTACTGTCCGCGGCGCGGCTCCCATTGCCAGGCCGAGCCGCCGAACAGCGACAGCCAGTTGTTCGGCGCGCCGCCGTCGTCCTTCGCATCCGCCCACACGTACCAGTCGGCCTTGGCGTTGTCGCGGCTTTCCCGGCTTTCCTTGAACCAGACGTGCTCGTTCGAAGTGTGGCTGAGCACCTGGTCGATCATTACCTTCAACCCCAACGCGTGCGCCTTGGCCAGCAGGGCATCGAAGTCGGCGAGCGTGCCGAACAACGGATCGACATCGCACGGGTCGGCGATGTCGTAACCGAAATCGGTCATCGGCGAACGGAAGAACGGCGCGACCCAGATCGCGTCCACGCCCAGGCTGGCCACGTAATCGAGCTTGCTGATGATGCCGGGGAGATCGCCCACGCCGTCGCCGTCGGTGTCCATGAAGCTGCGTGGATAAATCTGGTAGATGGCGGCTCCGCGCCACCAG
>JBIQMK010000124.1:0-9639 GCA_044463365.1 Rhodanobacter sp.
ATGCACCACTGTTCTTCCTCAGCGATCCGGCGTTCTTCTTCGGCGACGCACAGATCCCACCATGCGGCGCTACCTTCGGGCGGGCGTACTGGGTCGACGTAACGAAGCCACACGGAGCCGTCGGGTTGCGGCGTGCGCACCTCGATGCGGCGGGCGTTCCATGCTTCCTGCGCTTCCAGGTCGGCGAAGCATGCTTCGCCCCGACGCTGGTCCCACGCCTTGGCCACCCACATGGGCCACAGGCGTTCGCGCAGCTCCACGCGGCGGGCAGGGTCGTGGCCTCCGTTTCCATGCAGGCGCACACCTTTGGGCAGGCGCTTGACGTCCTCGGGGCGGGTCTTGGTGGCGTACTTGACCATGTAGCCCACGGGGTTGCGGGCCGTCTCGATGTTGCTCATCCCGTACGGCCACCAGCCACACTGATCTGGGCGGGGCAGGCGCAACCGGCGCGGCACCCACACCAGCACGTGGTAGTGCAACGCACCGCGCTTCTGCAACTCGCCGACCCATGCAAAGCGGCAGGCGTGCCCACGACGCTGGAACCATTGGCGCATCAATCGCACGAAGCGGGACACGTGCCGCGGTTCCCACGTTTCGCCCGGTCGATAGGTCAGGGTGATGAAGGTCTTGCGGTAGGCCGAGCGACCGAGACGGTCCGAGGCCCAGCGGGCTTCACGCTCGTGGAGCTTGGCCGCTTCCGTGATCGTGCGGCGTAGCCGCTGACAACGGGCCTTGCGCGGGTCGATCACCACCACGTCAGCCTGCATGCCACACCCCCGCCAAACGGCGCTGGAAGCGGCTCTGACCAAAGTGGCGTTCCACTTGTTTAGAAGAGCTGACAAGCCCCGCGCCGCTGCGCGCCGCCGCCGCTCTGCCGAACCGTTCGGCACCCGTGGCCAGGTCGCCCGCCATGCTCACCGCCGCCGGCGTTGCCGACCTGCGGCGGCGAGCAAGAGCGGTCGACGTGGATACGGCTTCGATCGGATGGGAGGGCGCGGCTTCGGCTTGCTTGGCCCCCATACCGGCTTCGGGTTGAAGCAGGTCACCGGCCGCGACCTTCGCGGCGGCTGGCACGGTACGGCCGGCCGCCGGCCGGGTTGCGGCGTCGTAGTGCTTGAGGAACAGGTGGGCCTGCTCGATGGTCAGCCACCACCGGCGCATGTCGCCCTCGCGGTAGGTCCGTCCTGCCGGAGCGTGCAGACCCAGCCGGTTGATCGTCCAGCCGGCCCACTCGTCGCACAATGCACCGAGGTCACCGGTACGCAGCAGGCGCAGCAACCGCACGGCCGACCACGGCACACGGCTGCGGCCGGCGTCCCAATACCGCACGGTGCGAAGGCTCACACCCAGATACTCCGCGCAGGCCTTACGGTTCAGCAGGCAAGCGTGCCGCAGTTCGCGGAAGCCGTCCGGGCTGATATGCCAGAGCCGACGCCGTGGACGGCGACCACCGCCAACAGGGCGACCAGCAAGACGGCCCACGGGCCGAGCCACGGCGGTTCGTGGTCCTTCATCGGCACCTTCCGCGACTTCGCATAATGTATATTATGTAAAATCGCAAATATGGCACCGAAGGCGCCTTCGTCCACGTGGCGGCCGGCAATGGGCGTTTGCCGGATCAATGCCCTGCTTGCGTGCGATGTTCCATATCGTTGTGGGTTTCGCGCTTGTGCTGTTCCAGCTTCTGGACGCCGTTGGCAAGCCCGATCCGTGCAGCCGGATTGTTTCCCGGCCACGATCCGGACAAATCAGAAATCGAAATAGATGCCGACGAAGCCGGTCGTGCCGACGGCCGGAAAGCCGATGTCGTCCATGTACCTCCTGTCGGTGACGTTCTCGATGCTGAGGTTGATGGCCAGTTGCGGGTTGACGCGGTAGTTCACGCGGGCATCCAGGCGGTCGTGTTCGGGCATGGTTTCGTTGACGATGTCGCCGCTGTAACGGCTGGCTTCGAAGCGGTGGCCGGTCCAGAGGTAGTTGAGGTCGAATTGCCAGTGGTCGTTGGGTGCATAAGTGGCGGTGGCGCCGGCCTTGATTCGCGGCCGGCCCAGCAAGGGGCTTTCCGCGTCGATGTCGGTGTAGCTGCCGTGGGCGCCCAAGGTCCATTTCCGGTCGTTGGAGTGCCAGCGGGCGTCGATGTCGACGCCTTTCATTCGGGTGTGGGCGCGGTTGACGTTGCGGAACTGCTCGCTGTCGAAGTCGATCAGGTCCTTGTAGTCGTTCACGAAGTAGCTGAGGTTGAGGACGGTGTTGCTGGCCGTCCATTCGATGCCGGTGTCGCGGGTGGTCGACCGTTCGGGCTTCAAGTCCTTGTTGCCGGTGAGCGGATGGCCCAGGGCGAAGAAGCTTGGCAGCTTGTAGCCGGTGCCGGCGTTGGCGAACCAGCTGACGTTGTCGCTCAGCTGATAGCGGAAACCGCCCTGCACGCTTTGTCGTGTGCCGAAATGGGCATTGCTGTCCGAACGGAGGCTTGCGCCCAGGAACAACTGCCCGGTGAGGTAGCTGTTGAGATTGAGGAAGGCGCTTCGGGTGGAGCGGCTGAGGCGGAAGTCCGTGGGCATCCGCTCGCCGTAGACGAGGTATCCCCTGCTCTCCCCGGCCTCGTGTCTGCCTTCGAAACCGATGTTGGCCCAGGTGTCCTGCTTGTCGCCCAGGGTGTTGATCCACTTGATGTCGGTGCGGGTGAAATCCGTCCGGGCGCCGTTGGGTGGCACGGCGTCGAAAGGGATGATGCCGGGGGAGTCGATGTCCTGATCGCGGTTGAACCATGTCGCGGCGAGTGTGCTGGTCCAGCCATCGCTGATCGCCCAGCCCCATGAAGCGGCGGCGTTCTGGTCGGTGTAGTGGCTTCGATCCAGATCACGGTTGCGTGCAAACAGCGGGCCGCCGCTTTGTTCGGGGAAGGTGGTTTTTTCTCCCTTCGTGTGGCGATAGGTGAAGTCCAGCTGATGCGTGCCGAGAGTCGAGTCGAGTTTTATCAGCGCTTCCCGGTTGTTGGCGTTGCTGCCTTCAATGGGCGTACCGGCGTGCTTGTCCTGCAGGCGCAACACGTAGCCGGTGTTGTCCACCGTGCCGGTGCTGCTGAAGCTGCCGGTCCGGTAACCATGCTCGCCGGCGGACAGGGAAAGATGCTGTTGAATGGTCGGCGTGGGTTCGGCGGTGATGATGTGGATGACGCCGGCCAGGGCGTCCGATCCGTAGATGGCGGATTGGGCGCCGCGGATGATTTCCACGCGCTGGATCGAGGCGATGTTGATGTCGTTGGCATCGAACGCGCCGCCGCGCGTGTTGGTGGGGTCATTCATCTCGATGCCATCGACCAGCACCAGGGTGTGATTGGCCTCGGCGCCGCGCAGGCTGATGGTGGTGAGGCCACCGGGGCCGCCTTGCGCCGCGACCCATACGCCGGGTACTTGCCGCAAGGCATCGGCAAGGCTGTGGTTGCTCAGGGCGAGCAGTTGCTGGTGATCGATGACCGTGACGGAGGAGGCGATCTGCTCGGCGGTTACGGGGCTGTAGGTGCCGGTCACGATGACTTCGTCGGTGGCGGCGATGGCCTGGGTGGCCATCAGGCTCACCAGCACCGGCAATAGGCTGAACTTCATGCGTTTACTCGGATGTGGATAGCGGCCACCCGTTCGGCCCGCGGTGAACGTGGTGGCTTGATGTGTGTGGTTCGAAAGCGTTGCCGCATCATGCGCAGCGCGCATGATGCGGAGTCACGGACAGCAGCTCATTGATCCGGATCAGTTGCGCCGACGCCACTCGCCTCAGGTCAATGCGCCGGCTTGGCGAGTTCGCCCTGCAACAGGATCAGTCGCGGCTTCAATGCGGATTTGGCGGGCTTGGCGGTGTTCTGGGCCATGTCTTGGGCGCCCTCATCCGCGCCATCCTTTTTCACGAATTCGCCCAGCAGATCCAGCTCGAAGATGCCGGCCACGATGTCCGGGCGGTGGTCGTGGTTGACGTCGGCCAGCGCCAGCGAGACGACGCCGGCGGGCCGGCTGATGATGGCGTGCGGCGTGAAGTTCTGGGCGCCGTCGTTTTCAAACCACACCAGGCTCTGGCGTTGCGGGTCGTCCCAATAGTTGAGCCAGCTGCCGGCCACGACGTCCATGTCGCCATCGCCATCGAGATCGCCGGCATCGGCGATGGCGGTGCCGTAGAAGCGGCCGATGTCGCGGAATTCGAACGTGAGGTTGCCCTTGTTTTCCAGCCATTCCACGCCGTGATACGGCTTGGGATCGGGCTGGTAGTCGAGCGCGTCGCCGTTGGTGAACAGGATGTCGGGGTCCTTGTCGCCATCCATGTCGATCACCTTCATGCTGGTCGATCCGAACATGGGGTGCGGCCCGCGGTACAGCGCGGTGTAGGCGAAACTGCCCTGCCCCTTGTTCATGAAGGCCACGACCGCCTCGTGCTGTTGCGCGATAAGGCTCACGAAGTCGATCTTGCCGTCGTTGTCCAGATCGACCGGGGAAAGGTTCAGCGCGCCGGTGACCTTCAGTATCCGATGCGGCACGAACTTGCCGCCGCCCAGGTTTTCCAGCCACGCCAGTTCGCCCACGTCGCCACCGCCGAAGATGGCCACGCCGATGTCGAGGTCGCCGTCGTTGTCGATGTCCATCGCGCGCGCATCGGTCACCCGGCCCACCTTGTCCAGCAACACCTGCTTCTCGAATTTCCCCGACGGCAGCTGTCGCAGCAGGACGACTTTTCCGGTCAGCGCCGGTGACGGCGGGAACGTGCCCAGGTCCGCCACGATGATGTCCTTGTATCCGTCGTCATCGATGTCCGCGACATCGGTATGCAAGGGAATGTCGATATCCGCGAGCGCGGTTTCGTGCCAGGCGCGCCCCTTTTTCTGCAAGAGCACCACCTTCTTGCCGGCGCCGTCGCAGATGATGAACCCGGGGGTCGTGTCGTCGTGCAGCGGCGTTGCGTTGATGTTGAGGATCAGCGGCACCGCCGATTTTTCCCCCAGCTCCGTCATGCCGAATGTCAGCGGGCTGCCTTCGCGGGTGAAATAGGGAAGCCGCGGCAGGCTCGCCGGGCTGCTGCCCACATACAACGCGGTGATGTCCCTGACCACGTCCGCGGGGATCGCTTCATGGCCGGCTTTTGAAGCGGCCATGTCCGCCATGCCTTGCACGACGCGCGGCCAGCCGCTCTTAGGCATGACGCTGGGGGACGGGACCTTGTGGCAGCCGCTGCAATAGCGATTCACCGATTCCAGCACCGACTGCACGGTTTTCGGTTGCGTGTCGGTCAGCAGTTGGGCATGTGCCAGTGGTGCGAAGGCAAGCACTGCCAACGGCAACCATCGGGATATCAGCGGACGGTTCATCGTTGTTTGGGCTCTTGTTTGCGCGGTTGCTGTTTCATGAGTGCGAGCGCCTTGCCGTGCCTTGAGGAAAGTCTGATTTTGCCCGTCATCCCAGCGGACGCTGGAAGCGCTCTATCAACAGACGAATGTCTGGTCATCCAGTGCCTCCTGACCGCTGATCGCAAGGCGCTGGATTCCTGCCTTCGCAGGAATGACGAGCAAGAACTCGATTTGGTCAGACCTTCACTGATGCGCGCCACTCCCCCGTCGCCGCAGGCTGCCGCACCCGGCTTCTCGTTATTCGGACGTCCGCCGATCACGGCCTGCGACAATTTCTCACAGCGACCGGCCCGCGCAACCTGACTTGAATCAAGAATGCCGACGGGGCTTGCCGCCAGCATGCGCGCATCACAGGGAGATGCGCGATGAGTACCACTCGAAAACTCTGGCTGGGCCTTGCGGCCTTGCTGATATCGTCTTTTGCCGTATTGCTGTGGGTTGGCGATGTGGTGCACCAGGAGGCGCCGCCGCTGCCGGCAGCGGTTGTCACCAGCGAAGGCCAAACGCTTTATACCCGCGCCGACCTGCAGGAAGGCCGTCAGGTGTGGCAAAGCATCGGCGGCCAGCAACTGGGTTCAATCTGGGGCCACGGCGCCCTGCTCGCGCCGGACTGGAGCGCCGACTGGCTGCATCGCGAAGCGATGGCGATGCTGGAGCTGCTGGCGCGCGACGAAGGCGCCGCATCGTTCGCGTCCCTCGATGCGGCACAACAGGCCGCATTGAAGGCGCGCATCCAGCCCGAGCTTCGACACAACACCTACGACGCGGCCACCGACACCATTACCGTGTCGCCGCTGCGCGCGCAGGCCATGGCCATCGTTGGCGCGCACTACATGAGCCTGTTCAGCAATGATCCGGCCACCGCCAAGCTGCGCGAAAACTATGCGATGCGCGACAACACCATCGCGGAGATGGAACACCGCCGCATGGTTACCGCGTTCTTCTGGTGGACCAGTTGGGCGGCCGCCGCCGAGCGTCCGGGCAGCACCATCAGCTATACGCAGAACTGGCCGTTCGACCCGGTGGTGGGCAACGTGGCCACGCCGACCAGCTTCATGTGGTCGATCTTCAGCGTGCTGTTCATGATCATGGGCATCGGCCTGCTGGCATGGCACCACGCGCGTCATGTCAGTGATGAACCACTGCCGGCGATTCCCGCGCGCGATCCGTTGGCCGATCTCAAGCCGACGCCGTCGATGAAGGCCACGGCGAAATATTTCTGGACCGTGCTGGCGTTGTTCCTGGCGCAGATCCTGCTGGGCGCCACCACGGCGCACTACCAGGTGGAAGGTCAGGAAGCCTACGGTTTCGCCCTGGCCAACTACCTGCCCTATTCATTGACACGCACCTGGCATACCGAGCTGGCGGTGTTGTGGATCGCCACCGCATGGCTGGCCACGGGTTTGTACATCGCGCCGATGATTTCCGGCTATGAGCCGAAATTCCAGCGCTTCGGGGTGAACTTCCTGTGGGTGTGCCTGCTGGTGATCGTGGTCGGTTCGTTCGCTGGCCAGTGGCTGGCGGTGATGGACAAGCTGGGCCTGGAACACAATTTCTGGTTCGGTCATCAGGGCTGGGAATACACCGACATCGGTCGCTTCTGGCAGATATTCCTGTTCATCGGCCTGCTGCTGTGGGTGTTCCTTGTGGGGCGCGCGTTGTGGCCGGTGATCCGCAGCAAGGGTGAGACCTCCTCGATCGTGGGCCTGCTGTTCCTTTCCACCGTGGCGATCGGCCTGCTCTACGGCGCCGGCCTGATGTGGGGTGAGCACACCCATATCGCGATGGTCGAATACTGGCGCTGGTGGGTGGTGCATCTGTGGGTGGAAGGCTTCTTCGAAGTGTTCGCCACGGCCGTGATCAGCTACCTGTTCCTGAAACTCGGCCTGATCCGTCCGCTTACCGCCACCGTCGGCGTGCTGTTCGCCACCATCGTGTTCATGGCCGGCGGCGTGCTGGGCACGCTGCACCACCTGTACTTCACCGGCACCACCACGGCGGTGATCGCGCTGGGTGCCAGCTTCTCGGTGCTGGAAGTGGTGCCGCTGGCGCTGATCGGGCTGGAGGCCTACGACACCTGGAAGAAGCAGCACGTGGCGCCGTGGATGGCGCGATACCGCTGGCCGATCATGTTCTTCGTGGCGGTGAGCTTCTGGAACCTGGTCGGTGCGGGCATGTTCGGTTTCCTGGTCAACACGCCGTTGGCGCTGTACTACATGCAAGGCCTCAACCTCACTGCCACGCACGGTCATACCGCGCTGTTCGGCGTGTACGGCATGCTCGGCCTGGGCCTGATGCTGTTCTGCCTGCGCGGCATCAAGCCGGCGGCGCAGTGGCGCGAAGGCTGGCTGCGCGGTTCGTTCTGGTGCCTCAACATCGGCCTCTCGCTGATGGCGCTGTTGACCCTGTTGCCGCTGGGCATCCTGCAACTGAAGGCGGTGCTGGAGCATGGCTACTGGTTCGCCCGCTCGGCCGAGTTCATGGATCGCCCGCTGATCCACATGCTGGTGTGGATGCGCGTGCCGGGCGATACCTTGTTCGCGGTGGGCGCGGTGTTGATATCGGTGTTCGTGGCTTCGCTGTGGCTGTTGAAAGACCGGCGACGTCCGTTCGAGCCACTGGCGCAGGTGGTGTCGGCGCCGGCACCGGCCGCACGCAAGGTGCTTGAGGAAGCCTGAGCTTCCTCGGGAGGCCGGTTGACGTGGATCCTTGGCCCAGTGTGCGTACGCGAAATTGTCCGGCAGCGAAGCGGACAGAATCTCGAAAAAGCCGTCATTCCGGCGAACGCCGGAATCCAGTGACTTCAAAGCCTTTGAAAAGCAGACGCACTGGATGACCAGACATTCGTCTGTTGATAGAGCGCTTCCAGCGTTCGCTGGAATGACGGGCCTGACAAGGTTATTCGAAGCTTCCCCGAGAAAGTGGGCGACTATCCCAAACCCCGAGCAACGATTTCCATGTTTGAGTTCTACCCCCAGATCAAGGCCGTACACATCCTCTGCGTCCTGCTCAGCGGCGCCTTGTTCGCGCTGCGCGGCACGCTGGTGCTGGCGGGCCGCAACGGTGCTGCGCAATGGGCGCCGGTGCGCTATCTCAGCTACAGCATCGACACCACTTTGCTCACTGCGGCGTTGATGCTGCTGACCATCCTGCCAGGCGCGCTGTTCGCCAATGGCTGGCTCACTGCCAAGATGGTGTTGCTGGTCGTCTACGTGGTGCTGGGTACCCTGGCGCTGAAGCGCGCGAACAGCCAACGTGCGCGAACGGTC
Source organism: Rhodanobacter sp. (assembly GCA_044463365.1). Classification (GTDB taxonomy): domain Bacteria; phylum Pseudomonadota; class Gammaproteobacteria; order Xanthomonadales; family Rhodanobacteraceae; genus Rhodanobacter. Next base: position 8,656 of record JBIQMK010000124.1, read on the forward strand.
TGCTTCGTCCTGGCGCTTGCTACCTACATCTTCATGCTCGGCGTGGCGCGCATGCACCACCCGTTGGGTTGGTTGCATGGTTGACATGACGCGGAGCGTGCCGAGTTGAGCTTCCCCGACCTGCGCGCGTTTCTGGGCCAGCTTGAACGCGAGCGTCTGCTGCAGCGTGTGGACGCGCCGGTGAACCCGCACCTGGAATCCACCGCACTCTCGCTGCGTGCCTTGCGCGAAGGCGGCCCTGCCCTGCTGATGACGCAGCCGACAGGGTCGAACCACGCCCTGCTCGGCAACCTGTTTGGCCATCGTCGACGGATCGAGCTGGCACTGGCCGGACGGCCGCTGGCCTCGCTGCGCGAACTGGGCCAGTTGCTCGCCGCGATCAAGGAGCCGCGTTGGCCATCCAGCCTGCGCCAGGCCTTGTCCACCTGGCCGGAGCTGGCGCAACTCGCCCACGTGGCACCGCGACGGGTTCGCGACGCCGCGTTCGAGGAGGAGACCTTGCGCGGTGCCGACATCGACCTCTCGCGTCTGCCGATCCAGCATTGCTGGCCCGGCGACGCCGGCCAGCTGATCACCTTCGGTCTGGTGGTGACGCGCGGCACCGGGAAGCCGCGGCAGAACGTGGCGATCTACCGCCAGCAGGTGATCGGGCCGAACCGGGTGATCATGCGCTGGCTGCCGCATCGCGGCGGCGCGCTGGATTACGCCGACTGGCGCGCCGCGCATCCGCAACAACCCTTCCCCGTGCTGGTGGCGATCGGTGCGGACCCGGCCACCCTGCTCGCTGCCGTGGCGCCGGTGCCCGATACCTTGTCCGAGTACGAATTCGCGGGGCTGCTGCGCGGTCAACGCACCCAGGTATGGCATAGCGAATTGACGGGGCTCGACGCGCCGGCCGGCGCGGAGATCCTGCTGGAAGGTTTCATCCATCCGAACGACACCGCGCTGGAAGGCCCGTTCGGCGACCACACCGGCTATTACAAC
>JBIQMK010000125.1:0-9560 GCA_044463365.1 Rhodanobacter sp.
CGTGGCCAAGCGCCAGGCATGGGCGGTTGAGCAGCACAAGCTGGCGGCGAAAGCCAGCAAGCACTTCGGCCTCACCGCCCACGCGACCTTCTCCGGCGCACTGGCCTGGCATCTGTTCTATCCGTGGCCGCAACGCCCAGCCGGGCTGATCGAGCAGGCGTTTGCGGAACTGGGCAAGCGCTGGCGTCCGATCCTCGATGCGTTCGACGACGCCGGGGTGGATGTCTGTTTCGAGTTGCATCCGGGCGAGGACCTGCACGACGGCGCCACCTTCGAGCGCTTCCTCGACGCGGTGGATCAGCATCCGCGCGCCAACATCCTCTACGACCCCAGCCACATGGTGCTGCAGCAGCTGGACTATCTCGCCTTCATCGATCTCTATCACCAGCGCATCCGCGCCTTCCACGTGAAGGACGCCGAGTTCCGTCCTAGCGGTCGCTCCGGCGTCTACGGCGGCTACCAGGGCTGGATCGATCGCCCCGGCCGCTTCCGTTCGCTCGGCGACGGGCAGATCGACTTCCGTTCGATCTTCAGCAAGTTCGCCCAATACGGCTACCCGGGCTGGGCCGTGCTGGAGTGGGAGTGCTGCATCAAGGACGCCGAGCAAGGCGCGGCCGAAGGCGCGGCGTTCATCCGCGAGCACATCATCAAGGTCACCGGGCGCGCGTTCGATGATTTCGCCGCGACCGGCGCCGACGCCGCGTTCAATCGCCGCGTGCTGGGAATCGACCAGCCATGAGCACCGGCCTCACCCGTCGCGATGCGCTGACCTGGCTCGGCGCCACCATCACCGCGCTGGGCGCGGCGCCATGGCTGGCCGCATCGACTGGCAGCGGAACGCGCCCACCCCAGTCGCAAAAGATGACGCCCGGCCGCCTGAAGCAATCGCTGAGTCGCTGGACCTCGCAGGCGCCATTGCCGGAACTGTGCCGGCGCCTCAAGGGGATCGGTTTTGCCGGCGTCGATCTGGTCTACGCAGACGAATGGGCGGTGGTCAACGACAGCGGCCTGGCGGTCACCATGGGCTACCCCGCCAGGCGCGATAACTTCCTCACCATGGGCTTCAACAACCCCACCCATCACGCCGTGCTACTGAAGGAACTGGAAACCGCCATCCCGCTGGCCAAACGCGCGGGCGTGACCAACCTGATCACGATGTTCGGCAACCGCCAGCCGGGCATCGACGAAGCCCATGCCATCGACAACTGCGTCGCCGGGCTTTCGAAGATCGCGCCGTATGCCGCCGAAAACGGCATCACGATCTGCGTGGAACTGCTGAACAGCAAGGTCGACCATCCCGGCTACCAGGGCGACAGCACGCGCTTCGGCGTCGCCGTGATGAAGGGCGTCGATTCGCCCCACGTGAAGCTGCTCTACGACATCTATCACATGCAGATCATGGAGGGCGACGTGATCCGCACGATCCGCGACAACATCGCCTGGATCGGCCATTTCCACACCGCCGGCGTGCCGGGCCGCCACGAGATCGACGGCACGCAGGAGCTCAACTACCACGCCATCGCCAAGGCGATCGCGGACCTGGGTTTCGACGGCTATCTCGCGCACGAGTTCGTACCGGCGGGGCCCGACCCGTTCGCCGCCTTCGCCGATGCGGTCAGGGTGTGTACGGTCTGACTTCCTGTTTCGGAGCTGCCTATGACTTGGCAAACCATGTTGATCTTCACCGCGCTGGCAACCACCGCGCCGTCACTCGCCGCTGCCGCAGATCACCCGCCGACCGATCCCAAGGCCACCGAGCAATGGCAGCCGGTGCCCAAGCTGGTGACACCGGGCAAGCGTGACGCAACGCCGCCCTCCGATGCGATCGTGCTGTTCGACGGCCGCAACCTGGATGCATGGGAATCCGTCGACGATCGTTCGCCAGCCCGCTGGAAAGTCCACGACGGCGTGCTGACGGTCGACAAGAAGGCCGGCAACATCCAGACCCGGCAGCGGTTCAAGAACTATCAGCTGCACCTTGAATGGCAGGTGCCGGCGGACATTACCGGCGAAGGCCAGGCGCGCGGCAACAGCGGCCTGTTCCTGGCCTCGACCGGGCCGGGCGACGCGGGCTACGAGCTGCAGATCATGGATTCATGGAAGAATCCCACCTACGTCAACGGCCAGGCCGCCAGCGTCTACAAACAGACGCCGCCGCTGGTGAATGCGATGCGTCCGCCGGGCGCCTGGCAAACCTACGACGTCATCTGGACGGCGCCGGTGTTCGCCGCCGACGGCACGCTGACCTCGCCGGCCTACGTCACCGTGTTCCACAACGGCGTGCTGGTGCAAAACCATACCGCGCTGACCGGCGAAACCGTCTACATCGGCAAGCCGGCCTACACGCCTTACACCGATGCGCCGATCAAGCTGCAGGCGCACGGCGACCCCTCGCAGCCCATCAGCTTCCGCAATATCTGGGTGCGCCCGCTGGATTGATTGACCGCCGCATCGTTCGAGCTGCTCAGCGCCGAAGTTCGGCTCTTCCCTTCTCCCTTCGGGAGAAGGTGGCCCGAAGGGCCGGATGAGGGTTCGGGGCGAAGCGGCGAATCGCCAACACACCAGGCATTCGATGTCGTGCTTCGCCCGAACCCTCTCCCCAGCCCCTCTCCCAGAGGGAGAGGGGCTTCACTCAGCTTGGGTTCGGCGCTAATCAGGCCGTTCGGTGCGTTGCCCAAGTGCCGCCAACGAAAAGCGGACATCCCCGGCGGCCGCAGTGTTTATACTCGGCCGCTTCGCATGCGACAGGAACACACGCACCGTGCAATCGATCATCGACGTGCGCCAGGTGACAAAAACCTACGCCTCGGGCTTCAGCGCGCTCAAGGGCATCGACCTGCAGATCCGCCGCGGCGAGATCTTCGCCCTGCTCGGCCCCAACGGCGCCGGTAAGACCACGCTCATCAGCATCATCTGCGGCATCGTCAACCCCAGCAGCGGCAACGTGCTGGCCGATGGCCACGACGTGGTCACGGATTTCCGCGCCGCTCGCGAACGCATCGGGCTGGTGCCGCAGGAACTCACCACCGACGCCTTCGAGACCGTGTGGGACACCGTCAGCTTCAGCCGCGCCCTGTTCGGCAAGCGGCCGAACCCTGGATACATCGAGAAAGTGCTGCGGGATCTCTCGCTGTGGAACAAGAAGGACAGCAAGCTGATGACGCTGTCCGGTGGCATGAAGCGGCGCGTGATGATCGCCAAGGCGCTGTCGCACGAACCGCCGATCCTGTTTCTGGACGAGCCCACCGCCGGCGTCGACGTGGAGTTGCGCCGCGACATGTGGGCGATGGTGCGCGCGTTGCGCGACACCGGCGTCACCATCATCCTCACCACGCACTACATCGACGAGGCCGAAGAAATGGCCGACCGCATCGGCGTGATCAACAAGGGCGAGCTGATCCTGGTCGAGGGCAAGGCCGAGCTGATGGAGAAGCTGGGCCGCAAGCAGCTGATCCTGCAATTGCAGGCGCCGATGACGGCGATTCCCGCCGCCCTGTCCGATTACCCGCTGACGCTGTCCGACGACGGCCAGCAACTGGTCTACACCTTCGATGCCCAGGGCGAAAACACCGGCATCGACACGCTGCTGCGCCGCCTCGGCGAGGCGGGCATCGACTTCAAGGACCTGCAGACCCGCCAGAGTTCGCTGGAGGATATTTTCGTGAGCCTGGTGGAGGACCGCGCATGAAGTTCAACTGGCATGGCATGGGCGCGATCTACCGCTTCGAGATGGCCCGCACCCGCCGCACGCTGCTGCAGAGCATCGTCTCGCCGGTGATCTCCACCACGCTGTATTTCGTGGTGTTCGGCGCGGCAATGGGCTCGCACATGGGCGGCATCGACGGCGTCAGCTACGGCGCCTACATCGTGCCCGGCCTGATCATGCTGTCGCTGCTGACGCAGAGCATCTCCAACGCGTCGTTCGGCATCTACTTCCCCAAGTTCACCGGCACCATCTACGAGATCCTCTCCGCACCGGTGTCGTACCTGGAGATCCTGGGCGGCTACGTGGGCGCGGCCGCCAGCAAGTCGGTGCTGCTGGGCTTGATCATCCTGGCCACCGCACGGCTGTTCGTGGACTTCGACGTCGCCCATCCGGTCTGGATGGTGGCGTTCCTGATCCTCACCTCGGTGACCTTCAGCCTGTTCGGCTTCATCATCGGCATCTGGGCCGACGGCTTCGAGAAACTGCAACTCGTGCCGCTGCTGATCGTCACCCCGCTGACCTTCCTGGGCGGCAGCTTCTACTCGATCCACATCCTGCCGCCGCTATGGCAGAAGATCAGCCTGTTCAATCCGGTGGTGTACCTGATCAGCGGCTTCCGCTGGGCGTTTTACGGTGTATCGGACGTCAGCGTGGAAATCAGCATGGGCATGACGCTGCTGTTCCTGGCCGCCTGCCTGGCTGGCGTGTGGTGGATATTCCGCACGGGGTATCGGTTGAAGGCCTGAAGCACCAACAATGCTCTTTCGAAACCGGTGCAAGCCAGGACGCCCGCAAACCCGCAGCATCATGACGCTTTACGTATTACGCTTGACGTAATACGATTGGCTCCATGATACGGAGCTTCAACTGCAAGGATACGCAGGCGCTGTTCGAGGGCGGAAACCCTCGGCGGTTTCGCGCGATCAAGGATGCAGCGATCCGCAAGCTGTCGCAGCTTGACGCCGCGCACACGTTGGAGTTCCTGCGCTCGCCGCCGGGCAATCAATTGGAAGCGCTGAAACACGACCGTGCCGGGCAATACAGCATCCGCATCTACCGGCAATGGCGTTTGTGCTTCCGCTGGGATGCCGCCACCGGCGCCGACAACGTAGAGATCGTGGATTACCACTGAGAACGCCATGACATTGCCCGTCAACCGCATGCGCCCCGTCCATCCGGGCGAAATCCTGCGCGAGGATTACCTCGTTCCGCTGGGCATGAGCGCCCATGCGCTGGCGGTGGCGCTGGGTGTGCCCGCCACCCGCATCCACGAAATCGTCAACGAGCGACGCGGCATCAGCGCCGACACTGCCGAACGTCTGGCGCGCTACTTCGGCGGCGACGCCGTGTCCTGGTTGAACCTGCAGGCCACCTACGATCTGAAAACCTTGCCTACTCGCGAGGAAATCATGCGACGGGTGGAGCCGCGGACGGCATAAGGCGAGTACTCCGAGGCAGCGGCCCACGGGCAACTGCCCCCGTCGCACTTCATCGGGACGGGGATCGCGCCGCTGCGATCACATCGAAACCACCTGTACCCTATGTCGATACCCGATGCAGCGCTGTATCTCGCTCCCTTAGGGAAGGTCTGATCAATCAGTTTTTTGTTCGTCATTCCTGCGAACGCAGGAAGAGTTTTACAACAGCCGAAGGCTGGTCATCCAGTGCCTTTGTGTTCAATGGCTTGAACGCGCTGGATCCCAGCTTTCGCTGGGATGACGAGCAAAATCAGAGCTTCCTTAGCGCGGCGCCCACCAAGCCAGCGCCTCCGCTTCATGAAATCTCGACGTGCCCCATGGCATCAGCGGATACCGTCGACCGCGAACGGCCTGCCGCACAGGCGCCCGCCGAACATCGACACACAGGAGCGCAAACGATGGCCACACGTCTTCCGCTGATCGCCCTCACCCTCCTGCTCGCCGGCTGCCAGTCGTCACCGCCGGCACCCGCCGCCGCGACGAAAACGCTGGCCTACACCTGCGACGATGGCCGCCTCGTGCAGGCTGGCTATCCGGACACGGATACGGCCGAACTCGCCTTCGGCGGCAGGACCCATCGCCTGCACATCGCCATTTCCGGCAGCGGCGCGCGCTACATCGGCGACGGTTGGCAATGGTGGAGCAAGGGCACGCAGGCGTGGTTGGCACCGTTGAAGCCGGGGGAAAGCTACGCCTCGGCGCAAGGCGTGTCGTGCCGGGCGCCGTGAAGATGGCAGCGCCTCGCCATTGAGCCGACACCACCAGAGCGCGCACTGGCGAAGGCGTGGGGCGTCCCGCCGATCGGTGAACGCCCCGCCGTCTCCCTCAGTAGTCGCGCCCTTTCTTTTCGCGCTGCGATCGTTGCGTGCGGCGGTTCAGCAGGCCGTAGTGGCGATCGTGCTCGTGGCGCTCCTTGATGGAACGCGCGGCATTGGCCGCTTCGCGTTGCAACTTGCGGTAATTGTCGAGCCGGCGGCCATCGAGCGAGCCGTCGTCGATCGCCGCCGCCACCGCGCAGCCGCGATCGCCCTGGTGGCGGCAATCGTGGAATCGGCATTGCGCGGCGAGCGCCTCGATGTCGTCGAACACGGCGTTCATGCCGGTTTCCACGCTGCCGATACGCAACTCCCGCATGCCCGGCGTATCGATCACCCACGCGCCGCCGGGCAAGGCGAACATCTCCCGCGCCGTGGTGGTGTGGCGGCCACGCGCGTCGTCCTCGCGAATGCCGCCGGTGGCCCGCGCGGCGCTACCGATCAAGGTGTTGGCCAGGGTCGATTTGCCGACGCCGGACGAGCCAACGAACGCCACCGTCTGTCCGCTGCCCAGCCACGGGGCGAGGTTTTCCACCGATAGCGCCGAGGTGGCGTCGACGGGTACGACGGCAATGGTGGGCGCGATGGAACGCGCGGCGTCGAGATAGGTTTCCACGTCAGCGCAGAGATCGGCCTTGGTCAGCACGATGACCGGTTCGACGCCAGCCTCGAACGCCACGGCCAGATAGCGTTCCAGCCGCGACAGGTTGAAGTCGTCGTTGCAGGAGGTGACCACGAACAAGGTGTCGAGGTTGGCCGCGATCGCCTGCGCGCGGTGCTCCGACCCGGCTGCGATGCGCGCGATCAACGATTGCCGCTCGAGCAGCCGCAACACGCGCGGCGTTTCCATCTCGATCAGCAACCAGTCGCCCACCGTGACCGCGGGTTCGACTCCCGCGGCCACGTCGCGCGGCAAAACGACCGTCGCGAGGCCCCGCGCCGACAGCACCGACAAGCCACTGCGATGCACGCCGACGACGCGCGCTGGATAACCCGCCTCGAAATCCTGCAGGGTGAGATGTTGCGAATAACCCGGCCGCCAGCCGAGCTGGAACAGCGTGTATGCCTGAATGGACATGTGTGACCCCGGAAAAGTGACGGAACGCGGCGACCGCCCTTGCGGGAGGTCGACAGGAACGCCGGGGTCAACGCGTAGCGGAAAAAGTGGATGGGCCGATGGACGGCCATCCAGGCGCTTGGGTTCAGCGCAACGCCAACCCGGCGGAAGTCGTGGGACGAACAATCATGGTCAGCGATCCTCCAGGGCTCGGGTGGGTGGAAAGGGTCACGCAGGGTAGCGCCAGCGAGCGCGCCGCACAAGCCGAAGGGCCGCGCCGCCGAGGTGGGAACGATCGGCGCCGCCGCGGCAAACCGGTTCTCATCCATCCATCCGCGTGTATTGCAGGCGGATGGCCAGCGCTTCCTTGCCGCCACGCGTTTCGTAGAACTCGTAGGTGAAATGATCGTGGTCGGCAATCCGCATCACCTCGCGCACCGGAACGGACGCACCGTGCTTGCCGGCCATCGCGCCGGTCAGGCTGTACGTGCGGCTCGCCGCGTCGTAGCTGCCGTACGCCAGGATGATCCCGGAGAAATTGGTGTCCATCCAGCTGCTGTAGTACCTGCCCGTGGCGTCGTCGTAGCCGATGTAACCCAGGCCTTCGAACGCCTTGCTGGACGCGATGCGCAACTGCTGCCGCAGATGCCGGCCGCCGAGCACCATTGCATAACTGGCCTCGCCATGGTCGATGACGGGCGGCGACTTCGGATCGGTCCACATCGATTGCCGCACGGACCAATGCCCGGCCAGGCCCGCGAGCCGCGCATGCTGCGCGTCGACATGGGGCGCTCTTGCAACCGGGCTGTCCGCGGCGGTGGCCGGTCCAGTGGAGAGCGCCATGGCGATCGCCAGGATCCAGCTCCATGCCGCCAGGGAACGCTTGCTCATCGTGGTCATCCTGATCGTGAAGGAGCGCCAAGGATGAAGAGCCGGCCGGCGGTGCTCAATAACCTCCGAGGTCATCGCCCATCACGCGGATGCGGCCAGCTCGGCGCAGACCGCGGCGGTGTGATCGTCGGCGGGAAACGCACATTCGATCCGCAGTTCGTCCAGGGTGACGTCGCGCGGCATCGAGAAGGTGGTGATGGTCTCGAAGAATCGCAGTTCGCCCAAGCGGCTGCGAAACACCAGCGTCAGCACCGGCTCCGGCGCGCGTTCGAGGTCGCGGCTGCGCCAATGCGCGGGCACGCCGGGATAAGCCAGCACCTCGGCCAGCAAGGTCTGCAACGCGGCATCGGTGGGTGCGGCGGCAAGCTGTTCGTGGGCATGGCGGATGAACTTCTCCGCCACCTCCGGCCAGTTGACGATCACCGGGCGGAAGTCCAGCGGGTCGAACACCTGGTGCAGAAGGTTGGCGTGCCGGCTTTCGCGGCCGTCCATCAACAGCCGATTGACCCTCACCGCCGCGTCGTTCGCCATCAGCACGTTCCATTGCCGGTCGATCACGAAGGCCGGGTACGGCTCCTGGTGCGCGATGATCAGCTCGATCGCCTGCCGCATGCGCTCCAGCGCGGGCGTGGCCAGCGCGTTCTCCGGATACTGCGGCGCGTAGCCGGCGGCCAGCAACAGTGCGTTGCGCTCGCGCAGCGGCATGCCGAACACGTCGGCCAGGCGGCAAACCATTTCGCGACTGGCGCGTGCCTTGCCCGTTTCCACGTAGCTCAGGTGTCGCGCCGACATGCCCGCTTCCAGCGCCAGGTCGAGCTGGCTCATGCGTCGCGTGGTCCGCCATTCGCGCAGCAACGCGCCGATGGGCGGATGGCTTGGAGAAAGCGCTTGCGTTGGGGACCCCATGCTGCGTTCCGCCACAGGAAGATACCGGATGCTACCCAATGCGCGACGCCGGCGGCGATCGCTTCGTTCGGCGATGCGCTTTGACGATGCGCGGCGCGGCCTATTCCGGCTCCCCGCCCGCGCTCCGTTCCAGGCCGCGGGCAAACCGTTGCAGCAGGCTGACCAGCGTATCGACGTCCGACGTGCTCCAGTCGGCGAACATCGCGCGCGCCATGCGCTCGCGCGCCGCATCCAGCGCATCCGTCATCGCCTGACCCTTGGGTGTCACCGCAACGGCGCGCACGCGAGCGTCGTTGTCGTGCGACCGCCGCTCGACCAGGCCCTGGCTTTCCAGCCGGCTTACCTGGCGGCTCACCGTGGTGTAGTCGCGCCCGCCGCGGTTCGCCAGCTCCACGATGCCGATGGGTCCGAACCTCTGCACCATCACCAGCAGCGGAAACAGCGCACCATCCAGCGCGATACCGGCCTCGCGCACCATGCGCTCGTCCACGTCCGGCCGGCTCATCACGCCAACGACGGCCAGCAGCGCGTCGTGCAGCGCACGGATGTTCGTCGACATATGTGCATCTTGCACATTTTTCTTCGTGGCCATACTCTCCCTCCAGTTGCGTGCATTTTACACATATCTGGAGAACGCCATGAACGTATCGAACGTCGACGTACTGATCTGCGGCGCCGGCGCCGCCGGGCTCACCCTGGCCATCGAC
>JBIQMK010000126.1:0-9487 GCA_044463365.1 Rhodanobacter sp.
GTCTGGGTGAAAGTGGTCTCGGCGCTGACCATGGCTGCGGGTACCGCCGGCGGTGGCTGGCGGATCATCAAGACGCTGGGCCACAAGATGGTCAAGCTGCATCCGATCAACGGTTTTGCCGCGGAAACCGGCTCGGCTTTCGTGATTTTCGTGGCCTCGGCCTTCGGCATCCCGGTGTCGACCACGCACAACGTGTCGGCCTCGATCATGGGCGTGGGCGCGGCCAAGCGCTTCAACGCGATCCGCTGGTCGGTGGTGGAGCGAATGGTCTGGGCGTGGATACTGACCCTGCCGATCACCGCGCTGCTGGCATACGGCCTGGTGCTGGTGGCCCACGCACTGGCCTGATGTTCGCTACAGCGAGTCGCTGTCGGCGGCGATCACCTGCTCCAGTTCGTCGCCCAGCGAGCCCAGTTCGCTGATCAGCCGCTGCAGCTCGCCTTCGTCCAATGTCTCGTACGGGCGGTTTTCGCACAGGTGCAGGTAGGGTGAGCCGTCCAGGTCGGTGACCGCGAGAAACCCCGTGCGCTGCAGCCAGTTGAAGCGCAGGCAGCGGCAGGGGTCGATACCCGCCAGCGGACCCACCGGCGTGGAAATGCGCAGGTAGCGGCGGCCGTCCTCGCCCTCCAATTCCGCCAAGTAGATGCCCTGGTAGCGATCCTTGGCCAGCCCCAGGTCGAAACTGATCAGGTAGGGATCGTTGTGGCGCAGCGCGTAGTGGCTGCCGATATGCGAACGCACGGCTTCGAAATGGCGCATGGAGGCTTCCGGGGTGGCGAGCGAACACTGGTACTCTGCCACGTCCCCCGCTTGCGTGTCGTGAACCATGAGCGATGTTGTCGCCCGCCGCATCTATGCCGCGATCGCCGCCATCCCGCGCGGCCGCGTGGCCAGTTACGGCGCCATCGCGGCCCGCGCCGGGCTACCGGGGCGGGCGCGGCTGGTGGGCAAGCTGCTGGGTGAAACGCCCGCCGGACTCGAGCTGCCGTGGCACCGCGTGCTTCGTGCCAGCGGCCAGATCGCGCTGCCGCGCGGCAGCGACGGCTTTCGCGAGCAATGCCAGCGGTTGCGCGCCGAGGGCGTCGAGGTGAAAGGGGGCCGCGTGCCGCTGTCCCGTTTCGGCCTGGATGGCGACCTGGACCGGGCGCTATGGGGCATGCCGGGCGATTGAGGGTTCCCGGACCTGCTCGGCACTACGCGAAGGTTCATCCAGCGCCGACAACGTATGGCGCTGTGGCCGCATTGACACGGCGGAACCGGTTCCACCAGCATCGAAAGTCCACATGCGGGGGAGGCCAGGGATGAGCCGGAACAAGCTGGGTTGGGTGTTGGCGTTGCTGTTGGCGGGGTTGGTCGGGGGCTGGTTTCTCTCCGGGTATCTGGTGCTGCTCCTGCTCGGCCTGCGCGATACGCCGCTGGCCTGGAACACCTGGTGGCAATATCTGCAGGCGATGGATCTGCCGGCATTCGCGCCGTTCGCTTCCAGGATCAAGCTCAGCGGCGCCGTCGGTTTCGGTCTGCCGTTGCTGGCGTGGGTCGGTGCGCTGATTCCGCTGCTGAAGACCAAATCCGCCTCCCTGCACGGCGATGCCCGCTTCGCCACGTTGTCCGACCTGAAAAAGGCCGGGCTGCTCAAGCAGACCCCGCAAAGCATCCTCATCGGCTCGTACAAGGGCCGCTACCTGTGGTTGGGCGGCGCCCAGCACGTCATCACCATCAGCCCGACCCGCTCGGGCAAGACCACCAGCGTCGCCATTCCGGTGCTGCTCTCGTACCAGGAATCGATGGTGGTGCTCGACCTCAAGGGCGAGCTGTTCAAGGCCACCAGCGGCTGGCGCCAGGCGCAGGGCCACGCCATCCGTGTCTGGGCGCCGTACGACGAGGCGGGCAACACCCATCGCTTCAACCCGATGACGCCGCTGGCGGGGATGGACCCGGGCAGGCGCATCGGCGAGATCCAGACCATCGCCGCCATCCTGTATCCGGATGAGGCGGGCAAGGATCCGTTCTGGACCGCACAGAGCCGCGCCGCCTTCACCGCCTTCGCGTCGTTCCTGTTCGAGAGCTGGGATCACGGCTGCCGCAGCGGCCTGCCGGACATGCACCCCAACACCCACGAAGGTTTCCCCAGCTTCGAGCGCATTCTGCGCCTGTCCAGCGGCGCCGACGGCCAGGGCACCAGGGAGATGTTGCAGATCATCCTGAAGGATCCGCGCTACGCCTTCGTCAGCGCCCAGACCCGCACCGTATTCGGCAACCTCGCCGGTCTGGCCGAACAGACCTTCTCCTCCGTCCTCGCCACCATGCAGGCGCCGCTGCAGCAATTCCTCAGCCCGATCCTGGCCGCTGCCACCAACGCCACCGACATCGACGTGGCCAGCCTGCGCAAGCGGCCGACCACGCTCTACGTCATCATCCCCACCAACAAGCTGGACGAAAGCAGCAAGCTGCTCAACATCTTCTTCAGCACGGTGATCGGCAGCAATCTCACGAAACAACTGGGCGAGGAGCCTGAGCTGAAACACCAGATGCTGCTGCTGATGGATGAATTCACCGCCATGGGCCGGATGGACGTCTGGGCCAAGCGCATCTCGATCTCCGCCAGCTACGGCGTGCGCGACCTGTGCATCGTGCAGAGCCGCGCCCAGTTGCGCTCGGCCTACGGCGACGACGACGCGCAGAACTTCATCACCAATCATGGCGCCCAAATCGTGTTCGCCCCGCGCGAGCAGAGCGACGCCAACGAATACAGCGAAATGCTCGGCTACAAGACCATTCGCAAGGAACACCGCAGCATCAGCCGCGGCCGCGGCTCACACCAGGTCTCGATCAACCACACCGAGGAGAAGCGCGCCCTGTTCCTGCCGCAAGAGATCAAGGAGCTGCCTGCCGACGATGAGCTGATCTTCTACGAAGGCTGCAAACCGATCCGGGCGAAGAAGAACTGGTATTTCAAGGACAGACAGCTCAAGCAGCGGGCAGGCGTAGCGCCGGCGGTGATCAAGGTGGCGGCCCCAAGCTTGAAGCAGACAGACGCGTACACGACGAACGTCATCCGGCCGAACGACGCCAGGGAAGCGCAATGGCTGGCGAACTAGAAACCACGCGAAGAGTTTGCCCACCCTGTTGTTGCCGGTGGCACCGCTGTGGGACGAAGGGCCCCATTTGGCCGAAAGGATACTGACGATGCCGCTTAGAACCGCTGTCGCACTCATTTTGACCATCGCCCTGACCACAGGATGCTCCGCCATGCATGGTGACCCGAAGAACCCGGAGAAGAACCCTCATCCTGTCGAGCGTTATGAGATCACGGCTACGGTGGGCTTGCCGGAAGCCTGGGATTCCGTAACGGGAACGATTTTTCTTGAGGTGGCCAACGTGGATTGCCTGCCGCAGGATTCATTCACCGGCGGTCGCAACGTACCGAATGCCAGTTATGAGATCGAGATGACTCGTATAGGTGAAAAGACCTGGAAGGGATCCTTTCTTAGGGATTATCTACAGGATGAAGACTATTACGGGCTTGGCGTATGCCATTGGGAAGTGACAGGACTGGTTCCGTCTTTCACCTATCGCGGAAAAACATTTAATGCATCGACGCTTTTCCAGAGCGTGTTGCATGAAGGAACGCAGACCATGTACTTCAAAAGGAGCGATCTCTTTGGTGGCGTTCCTGGAGGAGATGATGCCCTGATTTCATCTGCCGAAAGTCCGGAAGTCATTCACCATCCTGCTGGGTTTTTCCCGATCAGCGTCAGCGTCACGGAGACGAAACCATGAGAGCGGATCCCGGGATCTCTGCGGCTGCAGCCAGCGATGCATATAGCGACCTTTCCCGGGCCGAAGTAGTGAAGGGGCGGCCTGTGGCTTTAAACGGTGATGAATACACGGTGTTTGGGTATGAGGCCGATCCGGATAGCGGTTTTCATGCGACGGCGTACCAGAACAAGAAAACCAACGAAATAATCATTGCTTACCGTGGTACTGATCCAGACATAAAAGCCCATACACGTACCGCCTTGCAAGATGCTGCTGTCGATTTTTCCATGGTGCGGGATCGACTTAATCCACAAAAGTCGGCGGCGGACGCTTTTACTCAAAAAATTCTCGATAAGGCGGAACGATTCGGCGTCCCCAAGAGCCAGGTTACGGTAGCTGGCCATTCGCTGGGCGGAACCCTGGCGGAGATCGAGGCATCCGAATTCGGTTTGCGCGGCGTGACATTCAACAGCTACGGCGCTGTAGACCTGGGGTACGACGTACCCGAAGGTGGCGACAAGATCGTCAATTATGTGATGGCCGGAGACCCGGTGAGCGCAGCCAGCCGCCACTACGGCCAGGTGGTGACGCTGGCGAGCGATCAGGATCTCGCGAAGCTCCGGGATGCACGCTACCTCGACGCGCCCATCGACGCGATCCCGCCGAATCCGCTGCTCGGCATGAGCATGGGCGATCACAGCATTACGTGGTTCACCGGGCACGATAGTGTGCTGAAACCCGAAAACGTGGCGCAAGGCATGCGCAACTACGCGCGATTCAAGCCCGCCATCGACCATTTTCGCGGCGACGTATACAACGCGCGCGCCGAGTTGGCGCTGGCGTTGAACAGCACGCAGCATCTGAACTTCGAATCCACCTACGCACACCTTTCTCCGCGCATGCAGCAGCAACTGGCGGAATACCATGCGGCCACGGTTGACCCGGTGATCCGGGATGCCCTGGAGCACAACCGCGTCGCTGCCGGTGTCACGCGTGCGCTGGATCAAGGCAGTGCCATTTCCCGAGCCGGTGGCGAGTACCTGCAGCAGGGCGGCGAACAGGCCGCCCGCGGCTTTCGCTCGGTGGGGCAAGCGGTGCAACATCGGGCCGACGAGGTTTCGCGTGTGGCCGGGACAGCGACGCCGCTCGATCCCGTGCTTGCCGGCGGCGTCGCCGTGGGTGCGAAGGCCTTCGGTCACGTCGCGCATGCCGAGGCGGAAGGCCTGGCGCGAACCAGCCACCTGGCCGGCGAGGCCGCGCACGTCGCCGGTCAGCTGGCCGCCGACGTGGGACAGGGGCTCAAACATGGCGTGGAACGAGGCCTTCACGCCTATGCCAGCGCGGTGCAGTCCGGGGTACATCGAGGCGAGGCGGCCATCGTGCGCGGTGTCGATAACGCCATTGAAAACCACGCGCGGCTCGAGAAGATGGTCGACGCCGTCGGCCATGCGTACGCGGATGCCAGGCGGACGGTGACCCGTGGCGCCGACGCCGTGCAGCGCGCGGCGGGCGACGCCTACGACACACTCTCGCACCCGGGGCGGTGGTTTGGACAGGCGCCGGCAACAGCTTCCGCGGACGCACCACGGCCTGCCCGTACCCGCTCCACCGCGCCGGCCGAGCCGGCCCTGGCGTCCGGCGATCCACGTCATCCGGACAGCGCAAATCACGCGCTGTACAGCGAGCTTCATCGGCGTATCCCCGACGCCTCGGAGGCCCGTCTGCTGCAGTTCACCGCGGCCTGCCATGCGCACAGGATCACGGCGCAGAACTTGCGCCAGATCCATTTCGACCGGGACGGTGGACACATGTTGTTCCAGGGGGCGGGCATGTGGGCCACACCGGCCAGCGTCGACGTGAAGGCAGCTTCGCCACAGCCGCAGCAATCCATTCAGCAGATCCAGCAGCACGAACAGCAGCGGGTGCAGATGATGGACTGGCTCCCGCCACAAAATGTGGTCGGCCCACAGGGCCCGGCATTTGCCGGGCGGTAACCCGCGGCAGGGGACATCGCGGTCCATCGCCGCCCTCGTCGTGCGTCCTCCGCCGACAGACGCCAGCCCCCGGTTTGCTAGCATTGCAGGATGACTTCCCCCGCTCTCGACCTGCTGCAAAGCGTTTTCGGTTATTCCAGCTTCCGCGGCCAGCAGCAGGCCGTGGTGGAGCATCTCGGCGAAGGCGGCGATGCGCTGGTGCTGATGCCCACGGGCGGCGGCAAATCACTTTGCTACCAGGTGCCGGCGCTGTTGCGCCAGGGCACGGGCATCGTGGTGTCGCCGTTGATTGCGCTTATGCAGGACCAGGTCGACGCGTTGCGCGAAGCGGGCGTGGCGGCGGCCTTTCTCAATTCCAGCCTGGCGGCCGCCGAGCAGCGCGAGGTGGAGCGGCAACTGGAAGCCGGCGAGCTGAAGTTGCTCTACGTGGCGCCGGAGCGGTTGCTTACCGGCCGCTTCCTGGCCCAGCTGGAACGCACCGAAGTGGCGTTGTTCGCCATCGACGAGGCGCATTGCGTTTCGCAGTGGGGCCACGATTTCCGGCCCGAGTACCGTGAGCTGGCGATCCTGCAGCAGCGTTTTCCGCAGGTGCCGCGTATCGCCCTCACCGCCACCGCCGACCCGCGCACGCGCGAGGAGATCGTGGAGCGGTTGTCGCTGCAGAACGCGCGCCAGTTCGTGTCCAGTTTCGATCGGCCCAACATCGGCTACCGGGTGGGCCTGCGCCACAACGCCAAGCGCCAGCTGGGCGAATTCCTGCTGGGGCATCAGGGCGAATCGGGCATCGTGTATTGCCTCAGCCGGCGCAAGGTGGACGACACCACCGCGTGGCTGGCCGAATCGGGCGTGGAGGCGTTGCCGTACCACGCCGGGCTGGACGCGGCCACGCGGGCGAAAAACCAGAAGCGCTTCCTGCGCGAGGACGGCGTGGTGATGGTCGCCACGGTGGCATTCGGCATGGGTATCGACAAGCCAGACGTGCGCTTCGTGGCGCATCTGGATCTGCCGCGCAGCATCGAGGGCTACTACCAGGAAACCGGCCGCGCCGGTCGTGATGGTTTGCCGGCCGAGGCGTGGATGATCTATGGCCTGTCCGACGTGGTCACTATGAGCCAGATGATCGCGCAGTCCGAATCGGCCGATGAGCGCAAGCGGGTGGAGCGGCAGAAGCTGGAATCGCTGCTGGCGTATGCAGAAGCCACCGATTGCCGCCGGCAGCTGCTGCTGGGCGCGTTCGGTGAAAGTTATCCCGGCCCCTGCGGTCATTGCGACAACTGCATCGCGCCGCCCAAAACCTGGGATGCCACCGTGCCCGCGCAGAAGGCGCTGTCGGCGGTGTACCGCAGCGGCCAGCGTTTTGGTTCGGGCCATGTCATCGACATCCTGCGCGGCGAGGAAACCGAACGCGTGCGCAGCCTGGGCCATCATCAGCTCAGCACCTTCGGTGTCGGCGCGGACATGGACGAGAAGCAGTGGCGCTCGGTGTTCCGCCAGTTGCTTGCCGCCGGCTTGCTGGAAGCCGATGCCGAAGGCTATGGCACCTTGCGCCTTACCGCCGCCAGCCGTGGTGTGCTCAGCGGCGGCCAACCGGTGAAGCTGCGCGAGGACGCGCGGCCCGAGCGCGCTGCCCGTCGTCGCCGCGACAGCAAGCTGGTCACGGGCGGCGGCAGTCTGGGCATCGAGGCTTACGAGCAGGACATGTGGGATGCCTTGCGCGCGATGCGCACGCAACTGGCCAAACAGCAGGGCGTGCCGCCGTACGTGGTTTTCCACGACGCCACCTTGCTGGCGATGCTGCGCGCATTGCCCACCACCGAAGACGAACTGGCCACCATAAGTGGCGTGGGCGAAGCCAAGCTCAAGCGCTATGGCCGCGATTTCCTGGCGGTGATCAACGCGCAGGAATAGGCGGGCGGGCCTCGCCCCGCGCCTCGGGCAAAACAGCTAGGATTCGAAGACAGCCCGCCGGCATCCGGATGGGGCGCCGCCTTCTGGCCAGTTTTCCGGATCGACCGCGGATGAAAAGAAAAGCCACATCGCTCGACATCGCCCACCTGGCCGGGGTTTCCCAGGCCACGGTGTCGCGGGCGCTCAGTGGCAGCACCCTGGTCAGCGCGGAAACCCGTCGGCGCATCCAGGCCGCGGCTGACCAGCTCAACTACACGGTGGACAAGAACGCCTCCAGCCTGCGCCGCATGTACTCGGGCACGCTGGCGTTGCTGTTCTTCGAGGACCCCACGGCGGATGAGTCGCACATCAATCCGTTCTTCCTGTCGATGCTGGGCTCGATCACCCGCGCCTGTGCGCGGCAGGGCTACGACCTGCTGATCTCGTTCCAGCAGTTCTCGCGCGACTGGCATGCCGATTTCGCCGACAGCAAGAAGGCCGACGGCATCATCCTGCTGGGCTACGGCGATTACCTGGCCTATCGCGACAAGCTGGAGAAGCTGGTGGCCCAGGGCACGCATTTCGTGCGCTGGGGCGCGGTGCTGCCCGACCAGCCCGGCGTTTCCATCGGCTGCGACAACTTTCGCGGCGGCCAGGCGGTGGCTGAACATCTGCTGGAACGCGGCCGTCGCCGCATCGCTTTCCTGGGCGACGCGACCAGCCACTATCCGGAATTCTTCGAACGCTACCGCGGTTACGTCGACGCCTTGCAGCGGGCGGGTTTGCCGGTCGAGGCCTCGCTGCAGGTCAACGCCGAAAGCACCGAGCAATCAGGCTACGAGGCGATGCGCACGCTGATCAGTCGCGCCACACCGTACGACGCGGTGTTTGCCGCCAGCGACCTGATCGCCGTCGGTGCCCTGCATGCGCTGGGCGACCATGGCCTGCAGGTACCGCAGGACGTGGCGCTGGCAGGCTTCGACGACATCGCCACCGCCAGTTTCGTCAATCCGCCGCTGACCACCGTGCAGCAAGACACCAAGCGCGCAGGCGAGGTGCTGGTGGACAGCCTGCTGAGCCAGATCCGCGGCGAGCCGGTGGAAAGTGCGGTGCTGCCGGTAAAGCTGATGGTGCGGCGTTCGAGCGGGGAGTGATGGCCGTTTGCGTGTCTTCTGCTGGATGACGGAAGGATCGCCAGAAATCCCGAAGATCGCTTGCAGGAGCGGCTTCAGCCGCGACGCTCTTGTTTCCCTCTTGCGCGGCGAAAAAGCGGTCGCGGCTGAAGCCGCTCCTACAGGGCCTGCCGCCGCTCAGCGTGCCTTCGGCTTCTGCCGCACATAGAGCTGCTTGCGCACGCGGGCGATCACCTTGCCGCTGCTGGTGACCACATCCGTCTCGAACCAGCGCAACACTTTCTCGCCGTTCGCCGCCGCGGCGCGCAGTTCATCCACTACGGCGGGCTCCAGCTTGAAATGCGCGTAGACGTCCTCGCGCCCGGGCGCCACGAAGTCGATCGCGGCGGCCTTGTCCCACACGTAGTAATCGCTGCCGAGCTGGTGCATCACCAGCAGCATCCAGAACGGGTCGGTCATCGCGAACAGGTTGCCGCCGAACTGGCTGCGCACGTAGTTGCGGTTCCATGGACGCAGCCGCAATACCACGCGCGCTTCGCTCCAGTCGTCGCCGAGCATCTGCAGCCGCATGCTGTTGCACAGGAACGGCGGCCAGAGGTTGAACAGGCGGCGGAAGGTGGCAGGGTGCATGGCGGGCATTCTGGACGAGAATGGGAATGGGGAATGCAAGGGCGCCGTATTCCTCACCGATCTCCGTGAGCGTAGCCGCATAGC
>JBIQMK010000127.1:0-9459 GCA_044463365.1 Rhodanobacter sp.
AGCTCCTGCGCGAACAGGGCGCCAAGGTGTTCGTCACCGACATCCACAAGGATCGCGTGAAGACCGCCGTGGACGAGCACGGCTGCACCGAAGTCGGCCTGGACGAGATCTACGACGTCGATGCGGATGTCTACAGCCCCTGCGCGCTCGGCGGCACCCTCAACGAGCAGACCATCGACCGCATCAAGGCCAAGGTGATCTGCGGCCCGGCCAACAACCAGCTCGCCACCGATGCCATCGGCGACGAACTGGACCGCCGCGGCGTGCTGTACGCGCCGGACTACGCGGTCAACGCCGGCGGGGTGATGAACGTGTCGCTGGAGATCGACGGCTACAACCGCGAGCGCGCCATGCGCATGATGCGCACGATCTATTACAACCTGGGGCGCATCTTCGAGATCTCGAAGACCGAGAACATCCCCACCTATCGCGCCGCCGACCGCCTGGCCGAGGAACGCATCAACGCGATCGGCAAGATCAAGATGGCGCATATGGGGAATGGCGGTACTCGCTTCCAGGGGCGCATGCGCGGGCAGTAAACCTCGCAAGCTGCCGAACCTCTTTTCTCCTCCCCCTGCAGGCAGGGGGAGGTTGGGAGGGGGTTGTTCGAGCGGGCGGGAAGGTCAAAAGCTACCCCTCCCCAGCCCTCCCCTGCGTGCAGGGGAGGGGGCAAGAGCTTTGGCCCCTCCCCCTGCAAGCAGGGGGAGGCTGGGAGGGGGTTGCTCGAGCTGACGGGAAGGTCAAAAGCTACCCCTCCCCAGCCCTCCCCTGCATGCAGGGGAGGGAGCAAGAGCGCGGTCGTGCACACAGCTTTTGGACGTCCATTCCGCACAAGCGCGGGCCGCATCGTATGCTTCCCGCATGAACCAAACCTACACTCTCTCCACCTACTGGTTCCGCCTGCTCGGCTACGACCGCTTTGCCGAATGCGTGCGCGTGCTGCTGGCGCTGGGCGGCATCGTGGTTTACGGGCTGGTCAGCGGTCAGCTGGCCGCGATCATCCCGATCCTGCTGGGCGCGATCGCCTGCGCATTGGCGGAAACGGAAGACCAGTGGCGCAACCGCCTGATCACCCTGCTGGTGACGCTGGCCTGTTTCTCGGTGGCCGCGGTGGCGGTGGAGTGGCTGCTGCCGCATCCGGTGCCGTTTGCGATCGGCCTGTGGTTGTCGACGGTGCTGCTGGTGATGCTGGGCGCGTTGAGCGGGCGCTACAGCACGATCGCCGGCGCCACGCTGATCCTGGCGGTGTACACGATGCTCGCCTCGGACCTCGCCGGCGGCGCGCCGGAGGGCGGCTTGTTGCTGGAGCCGGCGCGAATGCTGGCCGGTGCGGCCTGGTATGGCGTGCTGTCGCTGCTGTGGAGCGCGCTCTCGCCGCAGCAGGCGGTGCGGCATGCGCTGGCGCGGTTGTTCAATACGCTGGCCGATCAACTGGATGGCAAGGCGGCGCTGTTCCTGCCCTTGCGCGGGCGCGACGACCAGGCCTTGCAGCTCGCCCTGGCGCGACGCAACGAAAACGTGGTGGCGGCGCTCAACGACACCCGCCTGATGCTGATCGACCGCATCGGCAGCCGTCGCGCGCGCGGCACTACGGCGGTGTTGCTGCAGCGGTACTTCATGGCGCAGGACATCCACGAACGGATCAACTCCTCTCACTATCCCTACGACGCGCTGGCCGCGGCGTTCTTCCACAGCGACGTGCTGTTTCGCTGCGAGCACCTGCTGCGTTTGCAGGCCAGCCGCTGCCGACAGTTGGCCGATGCGCTCCGCCGGCGCGGCCGGATCGGGCGCGACGACGATGTGGAGGCCGCGTTTGCGGACGTGCGCACCTCGATCGAATCCCTGCGCCGGACGCCGCACGAGCCGGCGCTGCTGCGCGCCATCGATGGACTGGCGAGCAACCTGGCCGCCATCCACAACCTGCTCGACGGCAAGGTGCTGCTCGACCGGCACATGGAATCGACCCTGCAGGACCCGGCGCCGCAATCGCTCGCGGATGCCTGGGCCCGCGTCCGCGCCCAGTTCAGCGTCCGCGCGCCGCGCTTCCGCCATGCCGTGCGGCTGGCCACCGCCTTGCTGGTGGGCGATGTGGTGATGCGGCTGATGCATCCGCAACATGGCTACTGGATCATGATGACCACGCTGTTCGTGTGTCAGCCCAGCTATCACGCTACCTGGCGCGTGCTGTTGCAGCGCCTCGGCGGCACCATCGCGGGGCTGGTGATCGGCTGGGCGGCGCTGCACTCGATTACGCCGTCATGGCAGTTGCCACTGGTCGCGCTGACCGGCGTGGCGTTTTTCGCGGCCCGCCATCGGCGCTATGGCGTGGCCACGGCGATGATCACCCTGTTCGTCATCATGCTGGTGAACCAGGTGGGCGACGGTTACGCGGTGATGCTGCCGCGGCTGCTGGACACGCTGGCCGGCGCCGCGATCGCCGCGTTGGCGATCCATTTCATCCTGCCGGACTGGCAGGCACGGCAGCCGGGCCAGTTGCTGGCCGATACGCTGCACAGCGACGCCCGCTACCTGGCCCGGATCCTGCCGCAATACCGCAGCGGCAAGCACGACGATCTCGACTACCGCATCGCCCGTCGCGACGCCCACAACGCCATCGCCGCACTGAGCGGCCTGCTGGGCCAGATGCTGCGCGAGCCCGGCGGCAAGCGGCACCATGACGATGTGTTGTTGCGCTTCCTTGCCGCCGCCCAAGTGCTGCTGGGCCACCTGTCGACGCTGGGCAGCCATCGCCAGGTGCTGTCCACCGATGCCGCCAACGCCGTCATGGCGCAGGGTGATCAGGCGGTGGCGGCCTTGCAGCGCGTGGCCGATGCGGTGCTGACATCCGAAAAAGCCGCCGCCGACCCGGCGGATCTTTCGCAAGACCGCCCCGAACCCTCGCTCCCGGATGACGACGCCGCGACCCTGGTACTGAACCAGCTGGCGCTGGTACGCGGCCAGTGCCGCAAGCTGGCCGAACTGACTGCCGAGTGGCAGCCGAGGTGAATGGCGTGGGGTCAAGCGCGCCCCACTTTTCGTCATTCCCGCGCAAGCGGAATCCAGTGCCTTCGACGTTTTCGGTCCATAGAGACACTGGATCCCCGCTTGCGCGAGGATGACGGGCTCCAGCAAGCGTTGAGAGCCAAACCCGCAGCCGCGCGGCGATTTTTCAGGCCCGCGAGGTGGCTGACGCCCGCCATGATTCTGGTACACTCCGTCACGCGTTTTTGACGCGTAAACCCTTGCCTGAAAAGGGCTAGGGCCACAGGGGGCCCGCTTCGCGGGAGGATCGGCCAGGCCGCTCCGCCAACATCGGAACCTCATGGGGACAGACACGGGAATGCCAGCGTCCCGGCGCGCGAAAGCGCCCGGCCCATCCCCGTCCATGCCTTGCATGGCACCACCGGAACAAGAGCAGGCGGAACAGTATGAGCGCGATGATGATGGAAGCAGGGATCAGCGACGAAGCCATTCTGGACAGGCTCAGGGAAGTGCTTCGTGACACCTTCGAGATCGACCCGGCGCGGGTCACGCCATCGGCGCAGTTGTTCACCGAGCTGGAGCTGGACAGCATCGATGCGGTGGATCTGGCGATCCACGTGCAGGAGATGACCGGCATGCGCATCAAACCCGAGGATTTCAAGAGCGTGCGCACCGTGGGCGACGTGATCGCCACCGTGCACACCCTGCTCGCCCGCTGACCGGCCGCGGCTTGCGTCGGATGTCGCTCCCGCAGATGTCCGTGCCCGCGGCACGCCAGGCGCCGTGCGCGCTGATCCCGATCTACAACCACAAGGCCACGATCGCCCGCACCGTGCACGCGTTGCGGGCGCAGGGCCTGCCCGTGATCGTGGTCGACGACGGCAGCGATGCCGACACCGGCGCGGTGCTCGATGCACTGGTCGAGAACGGCGACATCCAGCTGCTGCGCCTGCCGCACAACCAGGGCAAGGGCGCCGCGCTGGTCGCCGGGCTGCTGGCCGCGCGCGACGCCGGCCATACCCACGCATTGCAGATCGACGCCGACGGCCAGCACGACGTCAATGACGTGCCGCGCTTCCTGGCCGAATCCCGCGAGCACCCCCACGCGATGGTGTGCGGACGCGCGGTCTACGACGACAGCGTGCCCAAGGCGCGCCTGTACGGCCGCTACCTCACCCACGTCTGCGTGTGGGCGGAAACGCTGTCGTTGGCCATCGACGATTCGATGTGCGGCTACCGGCTGTATCCGCTGGACGAAACCTGCGCTGAAATCGCCCGCGCGCCGCTGCCGGCACGGATGGATTTCGACACCGAGATCGCCGTACGGCTGCTGTGGCGCGGCGTGCCGGTGCGCAACCTGCCCACGCGGGTGATCTACCCCGAAGACGGGCTGTCGCATTTCCGCATGCTGCACGACAACGCCCGCATCACCGCGATGCACACGCGCCTGCTGCTGGGCATGCTGCCGCGCGCGCCGCGCCTGCTGTGGCGTCGCTGGAAAAGGCAGGCCGCATGAAGACGGTCATTCCCCACCACCTTGACGAGAAGCCGTTGCGATGAAGCGTGTGGTGATCACCGGCATGGGCGGCGTCACCGCGCTCGGCCACGACTGGGCAACCATCGAGGGGCGTTTGCGCGAGGGCCGCAATGCCGTGCGCACGATGCCCGAGTGGAATTATTTCGACGCCCTCAACACCCGCCTGGCCTGCCCGGTGGACGACTTCGTCCTGCCGCCGTGGCCGCGCCGACTCAGCCGATCGATGGGGCGCGTGGCGCAACTGGCGGTGGCGGCCAGCGAGCATGCGATGCGCGACGCCGGGTTGATCGACGACCCCAGCGTCCGCGACGGCCGCATGGGCGTGGCCTATGGCTCGTCCGGCGGCAGCGTGGAGCCGGCGCGGGTGGTCGGCCACATGCTGGACACCGGTTCGATGCAGGGCGTCACCGCCACCAGCTACATCCACATGATGGCGCACACCACGGCGGTGAACATCGGCGTGTTCTTCCAGCTGAAGGGCCGCGTGATTCCCACCTCCAGCGCCTGCACCTCGGGCAGCCAGGCGATCGGCTACGGCTATGAGGCGATCAAGTACGGCCGCCAGACGATGATGCTTTGCGGCGGCGCGGAGGAGTTGTCCGGCCCCGGCGCGGCGGTGTTCGACGCGCTTTTCGCCACCAGCACCCGCAACGACCAGCCCGGCCTGACGCCGCGCCCGTTCGACCGCGCCCGCGATGGCCTGGTGGTGGGCGAAGGCGCCACCACGCTGATATTGGAAGAGTACGAACACGCCAGGGCGCGCGGCGCCACCATCTACGCCGAGATCATCGGCTTCGGCTGCAATTCCGATGGCAACCACATCACGCAGCCCACCCGCGAGACGATGGCCACGGCGATGCAGTGGGCGCTGCAGGATGCGGGCATCGCCGGTGAGGCGATCGGCTACGTCAGTGCCCACGGCACCGCCACCGATCGCGGCGACGTGGCCGAAAGCCACGCCACAGCAGCGGTGCTGGGCGCGC
Source organism: Rhodanobacter sp. (assembly GCA_044463365.1). GTDB lineage: Bacteria > Pseudomonadota > Gammaproteobacteria > Xanthomonadales > Rhodanobacteraceae > Rhodanobacter. The sequence goes on from JBIQMK010000127.1 coordinate 5,503, forward strand.
GCGTGCCGGTGAGTTCGATGAAAAGCTACGTCGGCCACACGCTGGGCGCCTGCGGCGCACTGGAATCGTGGTGGGCGATCCGCATGATGCGCGAGGGCTGGTTTGCGCCCACCATCAACCTCGCCGACGTCGACCCCGAATGCGCCGAGCTGGACTACATCACCGGCGACGGGCGCACGCTTTCCACCGACTGCGTGATGAACAACAACTTCGCCTTCGGCGGCATCAACACCTCGCTGATCTTCCGGGCCTGCGACTGATGGCGCCCGACCTGCTCGATGCGCGCGGCCTGCCCCGGGTGGTGGTGACGGGGATGGGCGTGGTCAGTTGCCTGGGCAATGGCCGCGAGGCGTTCCGCGACGCGCTGCAAAACAACCGCAGCGGCCTGCGCGCGATGGACAGTTTCGCCCGCCGTGGTTTGAACACGCGGGTCGGCGGGCCGGTCGACGTCAGCGCCCTGCCCGAGCCGCCGCGCAAGCTGCGCCGCTTCCTGGCTCAGCCGGCGCTGTACGCCTGGCACGCGATGGGCGAGGCGATCGAACAGGCGGGACTCGACGCGCCCCGGTTGGAAAGCGGCGACTGCGGACTGGTGATTGGCGGCGGCGCCTCGTTGAACGAATACGAAGCAGGCCTGGACGCCTATCGCAGCAAAGGCGTGGGTCGCCTCTCGCCGTTCCTGGTGTCGCGCGGCATGAGCAGTGCGTTGTCGGCTTGCCTGGCGCATGCGTTCGGCATTCGTGGCGTCACCCAGACGGTGGCCTCGGCCTGCACCAGCGCCACGCTGGCCATCGGCCAGGCGATGGAGCTGATCCAATTGGGGCGCCAGCAGATCGTGCTGACCGGCGGCAGTGAGGAATTGTTCGAAGGCACCGCCACCTGGTTCGATGCGTTCGGCGCGCTATCCGCTGCCAGCGCCGACCAGCCACAGCGCGCTTCGCGGCCATACGACCTGCATCGCGATGGTTTCGTGCTGGCCGCCGGCGCGGGTGCGCTGGTGCTGGAGTCGCTGGCGCATGCGCGCTCGCGCGGCGCCACCGTGCTGGCCGAGCTGACCGGCTTCGGCGCCGGCACGGACCCGGCCAGCATGGTCGGCCCCGGCGTGGACGGCATGATGCGCGCGCTGCGGCAAGCCTTGCAGCAAGCCGGCACGCTGCCCGATTACATCAACACCCACGCCTGCTCCACACCGCAGGGCGATCTGCAGGAATGGCAGGCGATCGAAGCGGTATTCGCCGAACGCGGCGCGCCGGTGCCGGCGATGTCGTCGATCAAGGGGCTGAGCGGCCACGCGCCCGGCGCCGCCGGCGCGCTGGATGCGATCGCCAGTGTGCTGATGATGCAGCACGATTTCCTGGCTGCCGGCGCGCCGGTGATCGACGCCGATCCCGCATTCGCAGCGGCGCCGCTGGTGCAGCAAACGCATGCGCGACGCATCGACAGCGTGCTGTCGCACAACTTCGGTTTCGGCGGCAGCTGCGCCGCGCTGATGTTCCAGCGGCCGGCGGAGCAAGCCGCATGATCGCGCTGCGCATCGAACAGTGGCGCGCGTGGGCACCAGGCGTGGCCACCACCGAGGAGTGGATGGCGTGGGCGCAATCGCCGCACGTGCTGGCCGATCAGCAGGAGCAGCCCGAGTGTCTGTCGTTGCCGCCGATGCAGCGCCGTCGCCTGAGCCGGCTGGCGCGGATGACGATGGAAGTGGCCTCGCCGTTGTGCGGCGATGACGAGCAGTTGCCGTTCGTGTTCGCCTCGCGCCACGGCGAAACCACGCGCACGTTCAACCTGCTGGGCGACGTGGCCGGCGAGCAGCCGCTGTCGCCCACGCAGTTCGGCCTGTCGGTACACAACGCCATCGCTGGCCAGTGGTCGCTGCTGCGCGACCAGCGCGGCGAGTCGGTGGCGATCGCCGGCGAGGCGGATACCTTCGAGCACGCCATGCTGGAAGCGTCGACCCTGCTGGCCGCCGGCGCCCCGTCGGTGCTGGCGGTGATCGCCGAGGAAGTGCCGCCGGATGCCTATGACGGCTGGATCACCGATGTGCCGTTCTCGTACGCCATAGCCCTGCGGCTGGGCCGTGCCGATACGGCGACGCCCGGCAACACCTGGCAACTCGACCTGGATCGCCACGACGGCGACACGCCGCCCTGCCCCTGGCCGCATGCGCTGGATTTCCTGCGCGCCATGCAGACCGCCGCCCCCTCGTTGCAGCACGCGTGGAAGAGACGTCGATGGCAATGGCAGCGCAGCTGATGGAACGCCGTCGCGATGCGTGGCTGTGGCGCCTGCTGGCAACGGGCGCCAGCTTTGCCGTGTTCGGCATTGGCGGGGTGATCCTGCGGGTGCTGATCCTGCCGTTGTTTGCGCTGCTGCCAGGCGGTCCGCTGGCGCGCCGTCGCCGCGCCCGCGCCGCGATCAGCCGCGCGTTCCATCTGCACGTGCAGTTCATGTACCGCACCCGCGTGCTCGATTTCCACATCGATGGCGCCGAGCGGCTGGGCCGGCCGGGGCAACTGGTGGTGGCCAATCATCCGTCGCTGATCGACGTGGTGTTCCTGATCTCGCAGATGCGCGACACCAATTGCGTGGTGAAGGCCAGTCTGTGGAGCAACCCGTGCATGCATGGCGCGGTGCGCGCGGCGCAATACATCAGCAACAACGGCAGCACTGAAATGCTGGAGCAGGCCGCCAACGTGCTGCGCGGCGGCGAAACCCTGGTGATGTTTCCCGAGGGTACGCGCACCACGCCGGGACAGCCGCCGGTGTTCCACCGTGGCGCCGCGGCCATCGCGCTGCGTGGCGCGCGCACGATCACGCCGGTGTACATCTCGGTGGCACCGACCACGCTGACCAAGGCCGAACCGTGGTACCACATCCCCTGGCGGCGGGTGATGGTGCACCTGCGCGTGGGTGACGATATCGACCCGGCCACGTTCGACAATGCCCCCCTGCCGATCGCCTCCCGACGCTTGAACCAGCACCTGCATCAACTCTTCCTGCAAGGACTCGACGCCTCATGACCACCCAAGACCCCGTGTCCGCACAGGCGCTGGAGCAGGAAATCGCCCAGCTCATCATCGACACGCTGAACCTGGAGCACCTGACGGCTGCCGACATCGCCGTGGATCAACCGCTGTTCGGCGACGGGCTGGGGCTGGATTCGGTCGATGCGCTGGAGCTGGCATTGGCGCTGCAGAAGCACTACGCGATCCGCATCGACTCCGACGTCAAGGAGTCGCGCAAGCATTTCGCCACCGTGGCCAGCCTGGCCGCCTTCGTGCAGGAGCAGCGCAGCGCATGCGGCGACTGATCGCCAGGATCGCACTGCCGCTGGCCGGCGTGCTGTATCCGTTTGTCGTGTACTTCGGCACGGAGAAAGTCGCGCCGCCGATCTTTGCGCTGGTGTTGGGCGCGATCTGGTTGATCCGCGCACCCAGCCTGCTGCGCCAGCCGGGCGGGCGCTGGATGATGGGTATCGCGCTGCTTTACTGCGTGCTGCTGGTGTTCACCGGCGAGGCGATGCTGCTGCGCTGGTATCCGGTGCTGCTCAATGCGTTCCTGCTTGCCGCGTTCGGCTGGAGCCTGATCTACGGACCGCCCTTCGTCGAGCGCTTCGCACGTGTCCGCGAACCCAATCTGCCGCCGGCCGCCGTGCGCTACACCCGCGTGGTGACCTGGGTGTGGGTGGGCTTCTTTGCGTTCAACGGCAGCATGTCGGCGGCGCTGACGTTGTGGGCGCCGCTGTCGTGGTGGACGCTCTACAACGGCATGATTTCCTACGCCTTGCTGGGCATCCTCTTTTGCGGTGAATGGATACTGCGCCAGCGACTGCGCCGGAGCTTCGCATGAGCCCGCTGGCGCCCGCGGCCAAGGCGCTCGCCGACCATCCCTGGCTGGATGGCGCCTGGGCCGGCACCACGGGCGCGCTTCAGACGAGCTTCGCCTACGAGAACGCCGATG
>JBIQMK010000128.1:0-9455 GCA_044463365.1 Rhodanobacter sp.
GCGCGATCTCGCCGCGCCGATGGAAACGCCGGCCCACGCCCTGGAACTGGCTCAGCGCGTGCGCGATGGCTTCGGCCTCTACACCCAGTTGCCAGCCGATCGCGGCCGCCGCCAGCGCGTTCAGCGCGTTGTGGCGCCCGGGCAGGTTCAGCATTACCGGCAAGGCTTCCTCCCGACCCGGCAAATGCAGGTTGAAGTGCATCTCGAAGCCGCTCTGGCGCAACGCGCTGGCGCGCACGTCGGCGTCCTGTGATGCGATGCCGTAGGTCATCACGCGGCGGGTGGTACGGCCGGCCAGCTCGCGCACCTCGGGGTCGTCCACGCACAGCACGGCCAGACCGTAGAACGGCAGCCGATGCAGGAAATCGGCGAACGCCTTCTTCACCTGGGCGAAGTCGCCGCCGTAGTTTTCCAGGTGATCGGCGTCGATATTGGTGACCGCCGCGATGATCGGCGACAGCAGCAGGAACGAACCGTCCGACTCGTCGGCCTCGGCCACCAGGTACTGGCCGGTGCCCAGCCGCGCGTTGGCGCCGGCCGCGTTGAGCTGCCCGCCAATCACGAAGGTGGGGTCGTAGCCGGCTTCGGCCAGCACGCTGGCGGTGAGGCTGGTGGTGGTGGTCTTGCCGTGGGTGCCGGCGATGGCCACACCACGGCGGAAGCGCATCAGCTCACCCAGCATTTCCGCCCGCGGCACCAGCGGGATGCGCGCCTCGCGGGCCGCCAGCAACTCCGGGTTGTCTTGCGGGATCGCGCTGGACGTGACCACCACGTCGGCATCGCCCAGGTTGGCCGCCGCATGACCGATGTGCACCTTGATGCCCAGCTCCTGCAGCCGCAGCGCCGTGGGCGACGCGTTGCGGTCGGAGCCGGAAACGGCATAGCCCAGGTTGTGCAGCACCTCGGCGATGCCGCTCATGCCCACGCCACCGATGCCGATGAAATGCACCCGGCGGAAGGTGCTCATCAGATCTTCCTGGGCGGAGAGTCGGCGCGGGTTCATGCCGCCACCTCCAGGCAGGCGCGGGCGATCGCTGCCGCCGCGTCGGGTTTGGCCAACGCGCGGGCCGACTCGGCCATGGCCAACAACCGGCTGCGGTCGCCAAGCAGCGCAGCGAGTTGCTGCGCCAGAAGTTCAACGTTCAAGCGGTTCCCTTTCAAATGTGATTCCGGCAGCAGGACGGCGGCACCGGCCTGCACCAATACGTCGGCATTGCGGGTCTGGTGGTCGTCCACCGCATGCGGAAACGGCACCAGCACCGCGCCCAGCCCGGCCGCCGACAGTTCGGCCAGGGTCAGCGCGCCGGCGCGGCAAACCGCCAGATCGGCCCAGGCATAGCTGGCCGCCATGTCCTCGATGAACGGCACCACCTGCGCGTGGACGCCAGCTTCGGCATAGGCCGCGTTGGTTTCGTCGATACCGCGCGCGCCACACTGGTGCAGCACGTCGGGCCGCTGCGACGGGTCGAGCCGGGCCAGTGCCTGCGGCAGCGCCAGGTTCAATGACCGCGCGCCCAGGCTGCCACCCAACACCAGCAACCGCGGCGGATCCTGGCGCTGCGCCATGCGCGGCGCGGGCAGCGGCAGCTGGGCGATCGCCTGGCGCACCGGGTTGCCGACCCATTCGGCCTGCGGCAGCGCATCGGCGAAACCGCTCAGCACGCGGCGGGCCATGCTGGCCAGCTTGCGATTGGTGAAGCCGGCCACGCGGTTCTGTTCGTGCACCAGCAACGGCCGCCGCAACAGCCACGCCGCCAGGCCTCCCGGCCCGGCCACGTAGCCGCCCATCGACAACACGCTGCGCGGCTGGATCCGCCGCAACAGCGCCAGCGAAGCGAACAGAGCCTGCAGCAACATCGCCGGCGCCAGCAGGCGGGCCTTCCAGCCCTTGCCGCGCAGCCCGCGCACCGCCACCGTGTGCAAGGGAATGTGGTGCGCCGGAACCACCCGGGTTTCCATGCCGCCGGCCGCCCCCAGCCACATCACCGGCACGCCCTGCCCGCGCAGCGTTTCGGCCACCGCCAGGCCCGGGAAGATGTGGCCACCGGTGCCGCCGGCCATGATCAGCACAGGACGGGAATCGGCAGAAGCCGGGCGCGAGCCGGCCTGACCATTCCCGATTCCCGATTCCCGATTCCCGTTCATGCCGCCACCTGCTCGCGCGGAACCGCCGCGGCGTTCGCGTCGACGGCGGCCACCGCCGCCGGCATCCGGGTTGCCATGTAGCGGGCGTCCAGCGCGCGGTTGATCTCGAACGTGGCGCGCAGCAGCACGCCGGCCATGGCGCAGGTCAGCACCATCGAGGAGCCGCCGTAGCTGATCAGCGGCAAGGTCAGGCCCTTGGTCGGCAACGCGCCCAGGTTCACGCCCACCGACACGATCGCCTGCATCGCCAGCATCAGCGAGGTGCCGAACGCCACATAGCCGGCGAAACGCTGGCCGACTTCCACGCCCTTGAGGCCCAGATAAAGTCCGCGCCCCACCGCCAACGCAAACAGGCCGATCACCAGCGCCACGCCGGCCAGGCCCAGCTCCTCGCCAATCACGGCGAAGATGAAATCGGTGTGCGCCTCGGGCAGGTACGACAGCTTCAGCACGCTGGAGCCCAGCCCCACGCCGGTCCACTCGCCGCGACCGATCGCCATCAGCGACTGGGTCAGCTGGAAGCCGTCGTTGAACGGGTCCTTCCACGGGTCCATGAACGAGGTCAGCCGTTTCATGCGGTAGCTCTCGCCGGTGGCCGCGATATACAGCAGCGGCATCAGCGGCAGCCCCATCAGGAACAGGAAGATCGGCCGCGCACCGCCCAGCCACACCATCGCGATGGTCACCGCGATCACCAGCGTGGCCGAGCCGAAATCCGGCTGCGCCAGCAGCAGCAACACGATCAGCCCCGCCACCATCACCGGCTTGAACAGGCCCAGGAAGCGGGTTTCCACGCTCACTTGATGACGTACCAGGTAGCTGCCGATGTACACCACCAGGATCAGCTTCACCGCCTCCACCGGCTGGAAGCTGGTCACCAGCAGGTTCAGCCAGCGGCGCGCGCCATTGATGCGCATGCCCAGGTGCGGCACGAACACCGCCACCAGCAGGACGAACGCCAGCGCCAGCAGCGGAAACGCGAACTTCTCCAGCAGCTTCATCTCCGTGCGCATGGCCACGCCCGCCGCCAGCAGCCCCAGGCCGAGAAACACCAGATGCCGCTTCAGGTAATAGAACGCACCCAGGTGCTGGCTGTCGGCCACCGAGATCGAGCTGGACGCCACCATCACCACGCCGATGCTGGCCAGCGCCACCAGCGCCACCAGCAACAGCAGGTCGAAACTGCCGCGCGGGCCGTGTCGCCGTTTTGCCTGGGAGACGTCAAACATGGACTTGCTCCGCAAGCGGGGAATGGGGAATCGGGAATGGGGAACAGGTAAAGGCGCGCACGACACGATGCGTCGGCGCGCACCTGCCGTTCCTCTTCCCGATTCCCGATTTCCGATTCCCGGCCATCACCGCACCTTCAACGTGGCGAGGCCGATCAGCACCAGCACCACCGAGATGATCCAGAAACGCACGATCACCCGGGGTTCCGGCCAGCCTTTGAGTTCGAAGTGGTGATGGATCGGCGCCATGCGGAAGATGCGCTTGCCGGTGAGCTTGAAGCTGGCCACCTGCAACATCACCGACACGGTTTCCATCACGAACACGCCGCCCATCACCAGCAGCACGATTTCCTGGCGCACGATCACCGCCACGCAACCCAGCGCCGCGCCCATCGCCAGCGCGCCCACGTCGCCCATGAACACCTGTGCGGGATACGTGTTGAACCACAGGAAACCCAGCCCCGCCCCCGACAGCGCGCCGGTGAAGATCGCCAGCTCGCCCGCGCCGGGAATGGAGGGAATACCCAGGTATTCGGAAAACACCTTGTTGCCGGCCAGGTAGGCGAACACGCCCAGCGCGCCGGACACCAGCACCGTCGGCATCACGGCCAGGCCATCCAGACCGTCGGTGAGGTTCACCGCGTTGGAGAAGCCCACCATCATGAAGTACGCCACCACCACGAAGAACAGCCCCATCGGCACGACCACGTGCTTGAACAGCGGTACGTACAGCGCTGTCTCCGCCACCGGCAGCGCGCCGGTCGCGTGGGGTGCGGTGTAATACAGGAACAACGCGGCGCCGAGCCCGAACACCGACTGCCAGAAATACTTCCAGCGGCTGGCCAGGCCGCGGCTGTCCTTCAGCACTAGCTTGCGGTAGTCGTCGTAGAAGCCGATCACGCCGAAGGTCAGCATCACCGCCAGCACCACCCACACGTAGCGGTTGTGCAGGTCGGCCCACAGCAGCGTGGCGATGCCGACCGACAGCAGGATCATCACGCCACCCATGGTCGGCGTGCCGGCCTTGACCAGGTGCGTCTGCGGGCCGTCGCTGCGCACCACCTGGCCGGCCTTCAGCGCGCTCAGCTTGCGGATCAGCGCCGGACCCAGCAGCAGCGACACCGACAGCGCGGTGAGCGCGGCCATGATCGCGCGGAAGGTGATGTACTGGAAAAGGTGCGGCGCCACGAAGTGGCGCGACATCCATTCGGCCAGCTCAAACAACATCAGACGCGCCCTCCTTCGCCTGGCCGGACCCCGCGGGTTGCCCCAGCGCGGCCACCACCTGTTCCATGCCGGCCGAGCGCGAGCCTTTCACCAGGCAAGTCACACCCGGATGCAATTGCCCGCGCAGCGCCGCGATCAGCGCGGGCTTGTCGGCGAAATGCGCCGCACCGTCGCCGAACGCCTCGACCGTGGCTGCGCCCAGCGGGCCGACCGCAAACAGCCGTTCCACCCCGCACTCGCGGGCGCGTTGTCCCACCGAAGCGTGCAGCGCACGCGCATCGGCGCCCAATTCGGCCATGTCGCCCAGCACCAGCCAGCGCTCGCCTTCGGCCAGCAGCAGCGTGTCGATCGCGGCCAGCATCGAGCTGGGGTTGGCGTTGTAGCTGTCGTCGATCACCGTCCATCCGCCGGCCGTCACCTCGCGGCGAAGCCGGCCGGGCACGCCCTCGGCCGCCTGCAGTCCCGCCACGATGGTGGCAAGCGGCACCTCCAGCGCCAGCGCGATGGCGCTGGCGGCCAGCGCATTGGCAACGTTGTGGCGACCGGGCAACGGCAGCGAGACTTCCGCCTCGCCCACCGGCGTCCGCAGCACGAAACGCGATCCGTCCGCCCGCTGCTGCAGGATGCGGGCGCTGACGTCAGCCGCATGATCCAATCCGAAATGCAGCAATCGGCGGCCACTGGCCAGGCCGTCGAAGAAGCTGGCGAAAGCATCGTCGGCATTGACGATCGCCACACCGTCGGCGGGCAAGGCCTGATACAGCGCTCCCTTGGTCTCGGCCACGCCCTCGATGCTGCCCATCCGCTCCAGGTGCGCGGGCGCGATCAGGTTGACCACGCCCACGTCGGGCCGCGCGATGGCGGCCAGATACGCGATGTCGCCCGGCTTGCCCGCGCCCATTTCCAGCACGGCGAACTCGGTGTCGAGGGGCATCGCAAGCAGGCTCAGCGGCAGTCCCAGCTCGTTGTTGTAGTTGCCCGCACTGACGTGGGTGCGGCCGTGCCGTGAAAGGATCGAGGCGCTGAGCGTCTTGACGGTGGTCTTGCCGTTGGACCCGGTGATGCCGACCACGCGCACGTCGCGCTGCGCCCGCACGGCACTGGCCAGGTCGCCCAGCGCCAGCGCGCTGTCCTGCACCACGATCTGCGGCAGCTCATGCTCCAGCTTGCGCGTCACCATGGCGGCGACGGCGCCGCGGGCGGCCGCGTCGGCCAGATAATCATGGCCGTCGACGCGATCGCCCTTGATCGCCACAAACAGGTCGCCGGGCTTCACCCGGCGCGTATCGATGACCACGCCGGTGACCTTGGCGTCGGCGCCGTGCAGGCGGCCGTGGGTCCACATGGCGATGGTGTTGGCGGACATCATGCGCGCGGCTCCCGGCGTTTCAGCGCCGCTTGCGCCACGGCCATGTCGTCGAAGGGATGCTTGCCAGTGGCGTCTTCCTGGTAGGGCTCATGGCCCTTGCCGGCAATCAGCACCACGTCGCCAGCGTGTGCGTCGCCGAGCGCGAGAGCGATGGCCGCGGCCCGGTCGCGTTCGATCGTCGTGCTTTCGGGCATGCCGGCCAGGATCTGCGCCACGATCGCGTCGCCGTTTTCGCGGCGCGGGTTGTCGTCGGTGACGATGGCCTTGTCGGCGAGCCGTGCCGCGATGCCGCCCATCAACGGACGCTTGCCGGCATCGCGCTCGCCGCCGCAGCCGAACACGCAGATCAGGCGGCCGGCGCAATGCGCGCGCAGCGCGGTCAACGCCTGCTCCAGCGCATCCGGCGTGTGCGAATAGTCCACCACCACCAGCGGCAGATCGCCCTGCCCGCCGAGGCGGCTCATGCGGCCGGGCACCGGTTGCAGGTTTTCGAGTGCGGCCACGATGCGCTCGAACGGCTCGCCCAGCGCGCCGAGACAACCGGCCACCGTGAGCAGGTTCGCCACGTTGAAACGCCCCAGCAAGGGACTCTCGACCGGCGCGGTGCCCCACGGCGTGCGCAGCACGAAGCCGAGCCCGTTGGACGAGGTGACGATGGCGCTGGCGGTGACATCGGCATCCGCCTTGTCGGCCATGCTGGTACGCAGCGGCTGCACGCTGTCATCCAGTTGTGCCAGCAATTCGGGACCGAATGCGTCGTCGAGATTGATCACCGCCGCGCGCAGGCTGGGCCACGCGAACAGCCTGGCCTTGGCCGCGCCGTAGGACGCCATGTCGCCGTGGTAATCCAGATGGTCGCGGGTCAGGTTGGTGAAGGCTGCGACGTCGAAATCCACGGCGGCCACGCGGTGCTGCACCAGCGCATGCGAGGACACTTCCATCGCCACGTGGCTCACGCCCGCGTCGCGGAATTCCGCCAGCAGCCGATGTACGGCCACCGCGTCAGGCGTGGTGCGCGCACCCTCGTGCAATTGCCCGTGCACACCGGCGCCCAGCGTACCGATGGTGGCGCTGCGATGACCGAGGAAACTCAGCGCCTGCGCCAGCATCTGCACACACGACGTCTTGCCGTTGGTGCCGGTGATGCCCACCACGCGCATCGCTTCGCTGGCGCGGCCGTAGAAGCGCGCGGCGATCTCGCCGACCCGCGCAGCGAGGTGGTCGACCCATACCACCGGCACGCCTTCGATCGCCTCCGAAGACGACGGACCGATGTCGTCCGGCATCGGCGCCTCGGCCAGCACCACCGATGCGCCGCGCCGTACGGCGACGGGGGCGAAGCGGATGCCATGCGTCTGCGTGCCGCGCAAGGCGACGAAGGCGTCGCCGCGCACGATCTGGCGCGAGTCGATGGCAAGCCCGGTGATCGAAAGGTCACGCGCGCCGGCTACCTGCGCCAGCGCCGTATCGCCGATGCCCAGCAAAAGGCGGTCGAGACGATGCATGCTCATGGCGCACCCTCGTCGATGGGTGCGTCGTCGATCGGCGCCTCGACCGGCGGATTGCTGCCAGCCAGGCCACCGGCGCCCTGCAGCGGACCGCCCACGTACCAGCGGCCCACGTTGTCCGGCGGCACGTCCAGCAATCGCAGCGCGCCTTCCATCACCTTGGCGAACACCGGCGCGGACACCATGCCGCCGTAGTAGCTGCGCTTCTGCGGGTTGTCGATCACCACCACGCCGACCAGGCGCGGGTTCGACGCCGGCACGATGCCGGCGAACGCGGCGGTGTAATTGTTCTTGGAGTAACCACCGGCATTGGCCTTGTGCGCCGTACCCGTCTTGCCGGCCACGCTGTAGTTGGGAATGCGCGCCTGCGGCGCCGTGCTGCCCGGCCCGGTCACCGTCTCCATCATGCGCACCAGCTGATGCGCCACCTGCGGCGAGATGATCTGCTTGGTGGGGCCGTCGCTGTCCTTGATGAACGCGGGCGTGTGCATCAGGCCGCCGTCAGCGATGGTGGCGTAGGCATTGGCCAGCTGCAGCACGGTCACATTGAGACCGTAGCCGTAACCGAGGATGGCCTTTTCCAGCGGCCGCCAGTCACGCCCGATGCGCAGCAAGCCGGACGCTTCGCCCGGAAAGCCGCTGTTGGTGCTGTTGCCGAAACCGAAGCCGCGATAGGTGTCGTACATCAGCGTGGTGTCCAGCGTCATCGCGATGCGCGCCGCGCCCACGTTGCTGGATTTGGTGATCACGCCGGTTGGCGTCAACAGGCCGTAATTGTGCGTGTCGTGGATATCGTGGCCCTGGAAAAACCAGTGGCCACCGGTGGTGTCGATGATCGGCGTGGTGGGCGTGTACTGGCCGCTGGACAACGCCGCCGCCATCAGGATGGGCTTGATCGTCGAACCGGGTTCGAGCAGGTCGGTCATCGAACGGTTGCGACGCTGGCTGGCCTTGCTGTCGTTGACCGCATTGGGGTTGTAGGACGGCAGGTTGACCATCGCCAGCACTTCGCCGTTGCGCGAGTCCAGCACCACCATCGAGCCGGAGTCGGCCTCGAACTTCTCCAGCGCGTTCTTCAGCTCGTTGAAGGCGAGGAACTGGATGCGCCGGTCGATGCTGAGCGTGAGGTTCTGCCCCGGCTTGGGCGCGCGCACCTGCTCCACGTCCTCCACCACGTGACCCATGCGGTCGCGGATCACGCGCTTGGCGCCCGGCTTGCCGGACAGCCAGTCGTCATACGCCAGCTCCAGCCCTTCCTGGCCGTGGTCGTCGATATTGGTGAAGCCCAGCACATGCGCGGTCAGCTCGCCCGACGGGTAATAGCGCTTGAACTCGCGCTGCCCGTTGATGCCCGGGATGCCCAGATCGAGCACGGCCTGCGCCGCTTCCGGCGCCATCTGCCGGCGCAGGTAGACAAACTCGCGTTCGGAGCGCTGCGCCAACTTGTTCTTCAACTCGTCGGCATCGACGCCCAACACCCGCGCCAGCGCGGGAATGCGATCCTCATTGGCCAGCACCTCCGGCGGATTGGCCCAGATCGAGGTGACCGGGGTGGACACCGCCAGCGGCGCGCCGTTGCGGTCGAAAATGGTGCCGCGCGACACCGGGATCGGCATTTCGCGCAGGAAACGGGCATCGCCCTGGCGCTGGTAGAACGCCTTGCGCACCACCTGCAGGTCGAACGCGCGCGCCACCAGGCCCAGCCCGCTGAGGCTCAGCAACCCCACCACCACCAGCATGCGCCTGCGCGCGCTGGGGCCGGCCGCGTGGCGGCGGCCCTGCGGTGCAGCGTTGTGCTTGTGCCAGCCCATCAGCGCAGCAACCTGACGTCTTGCGGGCGCGGATCGACCATGCCGAGCTTCTCGCGCGCCTCGGCATTGATGCGGCTGGGATCGGCCTTGGTCGCCTGCTCCAGCTCCAGCTTGCCGAACTCGATGTTCAACTCGTCGCGCTGGTTTTGCAGTGCCGTGAGGTTGA
>JBIQMK010000129.1:0-9434 GCA_044463365.1 Rhodanobacter sp.
GCCGGCCTTCGTCGTCGCCGTGACCGGCGGCATCGCCTCGGGCAAGAGCGCGGTGACGCGCCGGTTCCAGGCGCTGGGCGTGCCGGTGCACGACGCCGACGTGGCGGCCCGCGAAGTCGTCGAACCAGGCACGCCCGGGCTCCAGGCGGTGATCGACGCATTCGGCCCCTCGGTGCTGGACAGTGACGGCCGGTTGGACCGCCCTGCGATGCGGCGGCGCGCTTTTGCCGATGACGACGCCCGGCGCAGGCTGGAGGCCATCATCCATCCGCGCGTGCGCGAGTGGCTGCACGATCGCGCGATGGCGCAGCACGATCCTTATTGCCTGCTGGCGATTCCGTTGCTGGTGGAGAACATGGACGCCTACCGCTGGGTGAACCGGGTGCTGGTGGTGGACGCGCCGCCGGAGACACAGATCGCGCGCCTGGTCGAGCGCGACGGCATCGATGCGGCGCTGGCGCAGCGCATGCTGGAGCGCCAGGCGGGTCGCACCGAACGCCTGGCCGTGGCCGACGACGTCATCGACAACGGCGGCGACGAGGCGGCGCTCGACGATGCGGTCATGGCGCTGCACCGGCGCTACCTGACGCAAGCGCGTTAGGAGGCGGTGCCGCCCACGGTCATGTTGTCGATCTTCAGGGTCGGCTGACCCACGCCCACGGGCACGCTCTGGCCGTCCTTGCCGCATACGCCCACGCCTTCGTCCAGCTTCAGGTCGTTGCCGATCATCGAGACGCGGTTGAGCACCTCGGGGCCGGCGCCGATCAGCGTGGCGCCCTTCACTGGCCGGGTGATGCGGCCGTCCTCGATCAGATAGGCCTCGCTGGCGGAAAACACGAACTTGCCGTTGGTGATGTCCACCTGGCCGCCACCGAAATTCGGCGCGTAAAGGCCGCGTTTCACCGAGCGGATGATTTCCTGCGGGTCGTGCTGGCCGGCCAGCATGTAGGTGTTGGTCATGCGCGGCATCGGCAGCGCGGTGAACGATTCGCGGCGGCCATTGCCGGTGGATTTGACACCCATCAGCCCCGCGTTGAGCTTGTCCTGCATGTAACCCTTGAGGATGCCGTTCTCGATCAACGTGGTGCACTCGGTCGGCGTGCCTTCGTCGTCGATGCTGAGCGAACCGCGGCGGTTCGACAAGGTGCCGTCGTCCACCACGGTAACGCCCGGCGCGGCCACGCGGTCGCCGATGCGGCCGGCGAAGGCGGAGCTGCCCTTGCGGTTGAAGTCGCCCTCCAGGCCGTGCCCGATCGCCTCGTGCAGCAGTACGCCGGGCCAGCCCGGGCCTAGCACCACCGTCATGCTGCCGGCTGGCGCGTCGACCGCCTCCAGGTTCACCAGCGCCTGGCGCACGGCCTCGTCGGCGAAACCCAGCGCGCGCCCGTTTTCCATCAGTTCGCGGTAACTGTGACGGCCGCCGCCACCGGAATGGCCTTGTTCGCGCCTGCCGTTCTGCTCGGCAATCACCTGCACGTTCATGCGCACCAGCGGCCGCACGTCGGCTGCCAGCGTGCCATCGGAGGCGGCGATCAGGATGGTGTCGACGGTGGCGGCGATGCTGACGATTACCTGCTTGATGCGCGGGTCGCGCGAGCGCGCATACGCGTCGACCTCGCGCAACAGGGCGATCTTGTCGGGGTTGGGCAGGCTGTCGACCGGGTCGATCGCCGGATACAGCTGACGGGCGCCGTTCAACGCCAGCGGCTTGCCGGCACCGTTGCCGTCATTGGCAATGGCGCGGGCCGCTTTCGACGCCTGCATCAGCTGCGGCATCACGATCTCGTCGGAATAGGCGAAACCGGTCTTTTCGCCGGAAATGGCGCGCACACCGACACCCTGCTCGATCGAATGGCTGCCGTCCTTGACGATGCCCTCCTCCAGCAGCCACGACTCGCTGCGCGAATGCTGGAAATACAGGTCGGCGGCGTCGATCGACGGCCCCATCAATTGCGAAAAAACGCGATCGAGATCGGCGGCGGCAAGGCCACCGGGCGTCAGCAGACGGCGCTCGGCCTGGGCAATCAGGGAATCCATCAAATCAGCCATTCAATGCGGGGAGTCTTGTCAGATGAGGGCCGAAGCCCGCCGTTTAAAGGGAACAAGCCGGGATAGCCGTCGTGGCGCAGCCTCGCTGGCCTCAATGCGCGGCGGAACTCGCCGGTGCCGGCAGCAAGGCCGTGCCGGCCGCCGGTGGTTCGCCCGCGTCGCGATACGGCGGGGTCAACACCGGCGCGGTCGCCGCGGGAGCGGGTACATCGTGTTTCTCGATCAGGGTCATCACCGGCTTGTCCCAGCTGCCACCCACGTGATACCTCGCGCCCGCGGCGCGGTTGAGGCCCTTGCCGAGCAGCCCCTGCATCGCGATGCCGGCTGCCGCGCCGATCGGTCCGGCCACCACGGCGCCCACGATTGGCAGGCTGTTGCCCACGTGCGGCACCACGGTCACCTGCTGGTCGTAATCGCGGCTGCGCAACCCGGTGCGGCCGGTGATGCTGATGCGGGCCGCCGGGCCCTGGATCACCAGGTTGTCGGTGGTGGCGTTGCCGTCGGCCAGGGTGAAATCGCCGGTGATCGCATCGAACGCGAGCCCCTTGCCGAACACGTCGCCGAAATCCAGGGTCAGCCGGCGCGGCAGTTCGGCCAGGGACACCAGGCCGAACAACCGGCCCATGCCCGGAGGAACTTCCGGAATGCGCCCGTCGCTGACATTCACCTTCAACGTCCCCTGCATATTGGCCAACGCCAGCGCCGATGGCGATCCGGGCCAGCTGGCATCCAGTTCGTCATGCGTCTTGCCGCCTTCGAACAGGCCGGTGTAGCCCAGTGCGGTCAGCATGCTGCCGAGGTTTTCCGCCGCGAATTCGATGCGCATATGGGTGCGGCTGTCGCTGGCCGTGCCATTCCAGTCGCCACTGCCGGTGATCTGCACGCGGCTGGACAGCGCACGCAGCTGATCGATGTGCATGCCGTCGGCCGTCGGCCAGCTTTCCAGCCGCGCTTCGCCCAACCGCGCCGTGCCCAATCGCAGGTCGCTCACCCACAGGTGCAGCGGCGGCACCGATGCGGGCGCGATGCCGACATCGGATGGGGGCTCTTCCACCGCGACCGTCGGGGTTGGCTCCGTCTGCGGCGCCGCGGCCTTCTCCGGCGCAGCGGGTGGCTTGTGCGGCTCGCTCGTGTCCTTGGGCCAGTACAAGCGCTGCAGCCGCGCCGTGATGCCGCGCTTGGCGAGCTCTTGCCGCGGAACGCTGAAATTGCCGGCAAGCGCCGCACCGGTCACGTCCACACTCAATGCGTCCGGCTGCACGTTGGCGCGAATCTGCATCGCGCCCAGCGGCTGGCCAAACCACTGGGCGTGTTCGGTGCTGACATCAACGCTTTCCAGGCCAGGCCCATCGCCGCCCGTACCGCCTGCGACGCGCTGCACCCAGCCCGTCACATCCAGGGTATCGGCGTGACCCAGGATGCGCAGATCGCTGGGCGGCAAGGCCGCAGGCATGTCGCTGCCGAAGGCCAGCGCGCCAGCCAGCGGTTTCCGGGCGCCGGAATCTGCCGCGCCCGGTTCGTCCTGCGGCAGGCGCAAATGCCCGCGCATCACCTGTCCCAACGATACCTGCACGTCGCCACCGTCGACCGGTAGCGTCATCGCCACGTGCAGCGGCAAGCTGCCGTCGGCGGGCTTTCGCAGCGGCGCGGGCAGATCGAGCGCGATGCCGTCCAGGCCGGAATCGATGCGCAAGGACTGCGCGGCCGGCGCCGTGCCATCGGCATCGGCGATGGAGAAGCCGACGGTGAAATCGCTGCGACCCTCGGCAAGCTTGCCTAACCAGTCCAGCGACGGGTAGTCGCTGACCAGTTCGGCCATCGCGTAGCGGCCGTTCATGCTGGCCGACAGCATGGTCGATGGATCGCCCGTGGCGGCGCCAACCGCCAGCGCGAGCGTGGATGGCTGGCCATGGAACGTGCCGCTCAATGGCCCCGCCTGCAAGCCATGCGCGTCGAAACGCAGCGGGCCGGTGAGCTTGCCCAGCGTCAGGTTCCAGTCGGGTGCGGCAAGATCGGTGGCACTGAGCCGGGCATTGCCGGCAAGACTCAGCGACGACGTGTCATGCAACGGCAACACCAGGTGGAAGTCGAACGTGCCGCTGCCACCGAGTTTCATTTTTGCCAGGACATCGGCCTGGCGCCGCGCCACCGGGCTTTGCCGGGCGAACGTGAGCAGATCGCGGGCGGCGCCGTGGCCGCTGACATGGAGGTCGAGCAGGCTCTGCGCGTAGTCGGGTATCACCGCGACAGCCTTGTCGACCTTGACTCCCAGCGACTGACCGCCGCTGGCCTCGGCCAGCAAGCCGTTGTTGACGAAACTGGCGACCACGTCGACACCTTCGGCGCGCGGCCATTCGCCGTGGCCGTAATCGAGCGTGAGGCCGCTGATGTTCGCGTGTGCCTCGAACCGCCCTTCGTTGTGGCGGAACGGCCAGTCGGCCAGGTTTCCGTGCAGCAGCACCTGCGCGCTGTCGAGCGTGCCGGCGGCCAGCGCGGTATCCAGCCACGCAACGGTTCCGTGCGGTGATGTCGAAGGCGGGAGGAACAGCCGCGTCGCAGTGACGTCCGCATGACCCACCGCGGCATACAGGTCGACGAACGGCTTGCCGCCTTGCGCCGGCAACCGCACCTGTCCACGCACCTGCCCCGCAAAACCCTTGCCTTCGATGTCGAGCGCATCGACGCCGACATGCCAATCGTCGCCGTCAGGCCAGAACGCCAGCGTGCCGCCGAGCTTCGACAACGCGAGCGGTTGGCGAAAAAGATGCGGGAACGCCAGCGTGGTCGCCTGCGCGGGCAGTTCCAGCGAAAGCGCCTCGCGGTCGCCGCGCAGGGTTCCCTGCAGCCCGCTTACGCCAGGCAAGGCGCCGGCGGCGTCGATGCCCACGTCCTTGAACGCCAGCTCGATCGACTGCAAGCCCGCTGCCTCGCTCCAGTTCAGCGCCAGCCGACTCAGTTCGCCATGCGGACGTCCGTCGCCGAGCCACTGCGCCACCCCGGCCGGAACCCCGGATTTCAGCGCAAGCCAGGGCAGCAAGGGCGCCAGTTGCAGGTTGCGGGCGGCGACCGCCAGCCGCCGCTTTCCATCCGCGGGCTGGTGCAGCGTCAGCAACAGCGCACCGCCCTGGTCACCGGCCCAGCGCAGTTCGTAGCCGTCCGCGCTCTGGCGCAGGCCGGCCACGCCATGCAGGGCCGGTACGTTGGCGCTGCCGTGGCCCGGCGCGGTGATCCGCACGTCGTTGAGATCGACACGGGCCGTGGCGCCGACGATGCGACCGCCACGCCAGTCGATCCACAACCCCAATCGGCCATGGCCGCGATTGGCCGTATAGCCGTCCAGATCGACACCTTGCAACACCGCCGGAATATCGACCTGATCGGCGCCGAGCCAGAGCCTGCCGGCACTGCCGTCATCGCGGAAACGCCCGGCTACGCCCAGCGAGCCGGCAGCGCCGGTGCGACGCAGCACGCCGCCGACCTGCAGGTATCCACCGCGACGGCTCAACCGAAGTTGACGGGCGGTGAGTGTGTAATGCCGCTCAAGCGCTTCGTCGGTGACGTCGACGCGCACGTCGTTCAGCCACAGATCGAGCGAAACACCCCGCAGCGAAACAGGCTGCCGGCGCGCCGTGGCGTCGGTACCAATGCCATTGAGATGCCAGCCACCGTCGCGGCTGTGCAGGAGATCGAGTTGCAACCCGCTCACGTGCAGGTTGAACAGATGTCGCGAGGGCCAAAGCCAGCCGCCAAAATCGAGCTTCAACGTCGAGACGGGAACGTGCAGCGGGCTGCCGCTTTCGCCAGCCGGCACACCGACGGTCACGCCATGCAGAACGAGCGACGGGCCGGAGCGGGTGCGATGACCTTCCATTGCCGCGATGCTGACGGGACGTTGCAGGCGCTGCGAAAGTTGTGCGGCCACCCAGGCCGGATGGTGGGCCACCAGCGGCAGCAACAGCTGCGCCAGCGCCACCATCGTGGCGAGGGCGACAAGCAGAATGCCCGCCGCCCAGCCCAGGCCCCGAGCGGCCGGCTGCCAGCGGCGTCGCCACGCCATGTTCACGCGCAACGGACCTCGGCGGATTTACAGCAAAACGACATCAAACTGTTCCTGCGAGTAATGCTCTTCAGCCTGAAATCGTATGCTTTTGGAGATGAACTCTTCCAGTTCCGCCACCGCGCCGGACTCTTCCTCCAGGATCCGGTTGACCACCGCCGGGTTGGCCATCACCAGCAGTTTCTCGGCATCGAACTGGCGTACCGCGCGGGTGATCTCGCGAAAGATTTCGTAGGTGACGGTTTCGGCGGTTTTCAGCACGCCGCGGCCGTTGCAGGTGGCGCAGGGCTCGCACAGCTGGC
The DNA here is from genome assembly GCA_044463365.1 of Rhodanobacter sp. Lineage (GTDB taxonomy): Bacteria > Pseudomonadota > Gammaproteobacteria > Xanthomonadales > Rhodanobacteraceae > Rhodanobacter. Next base: position 6,409 of record JBIQMK010000129.1, read on the forward strand.
GCGCCAGGCTTTCGGTGGTGCGCTTGCGCGTCATTTCCACCAGGCCCAGGGCGGAAATCGGGTACACGGTGGTCTTGGCGTGGTCGCGCGCCAGGCCCTTGTTGAGCATCCGCAGCACCTGGCGCTTGTGCTCCTCGTCGACCATGTCGATGAAGTCGATGATGATGATGCCGCCCAGGTTGCGCAGGCGCAGTTGCCTGGAGGCCGCCTGCGCCGCCTCGAGGTTGGTGCGATAGACCGTTTCCTCCAGGTTGCGGCTTCCCAGATAGGCGCCGGTGTTGACGTCGATGGTGGTGATCGCCTCGGTCTGGTCGACGATCAGGTAGCCGCCCGATTTCAGCGGCACCTCCTTGCGCAGCGCGCGCTGCATTTCGTCTTCCGCGCCGTACAGGTCGAAGATCGGCCGCTCGCCGTCGTAGTGCTCGATGCGGTCGTCCAGGCTCGGCATGAACTTGTGCACGAACTTCACGACGTTGTCGTAGGTGGCCTGCGAGTCCACCCGCACCTTTTCGATGTCGCTGTTGAGCATGTCGCGCAGGCTGCGCAGCGGCAGCGACAATTCCTCGTAGACGCGCTCGCCCGCCTTCGCCTTGGCGATGTTCTCCTGCACCACGCGCCACACCTTGCCCAGGTAGGCCACGTCGAACGCCAGCGACTCGGCGCTCTGCCCCTCGGCGTTGGTGCGCACGATGTAGCCCAGCCGGCTGCCGCCGGGAATGTCCTCGCCGATCATCGGGCTGAGCACGTCCTTCAGCCGCTGGCGTTCCACTTCGTCCTCGATGCGGGCGGAGATGCCCAGCGTGCGCGAATACGGCAGCAGCACCAGATAGCGCGAGGGAATGGACAGGTGCGCCGACAGCCTTGCACCCTTGGTGCTGATCGGATCCTTGACCACCTGCACCACGATTTCCTGGCCTTCGTGCACCAGTTCGCTGATCGAGGGAATGTGGCCGTTGCCGTTCGGTTCCGCGCCATCGGCGCCGCCCGACGCCGACGGTTTCACGATGTCCGACGCGTGCAGAAACGCGGCGCGTTCCAGCCCGATCTCCACGAACACCGCCTGCATGCCCGGCATCACCCGCTGCACGCGGCCCTTGTAGATGTTGCCCACGTAGCCGCGTTTGGAGGCGCGCTCGACATGCACTTCCTGCAACATGCCGTTTTCGACCACACCGACCCGTGTCTCCCGCGGGGTCACGTTGATCAGGATTTCTTCACTCACCGCACACCCCCAGGACAAGCGCTCTTTATAGCGGGTGGCCGCGGCGGCTGTCGATCCATTGCATGGACGGTTGTGACGCGGTCGACCCGCGCGACGATGCGACACGACGATCGGGTACGCGGCGCCGAATGAACGCATGCCGACGCCTCTCTCAGGGCGAACCGGGCGACGGCCCGTCGGCAGGTTGCGCCAGCAGCGGGCGGGAGCGGTCCGAAGGTGACGTGGCGTTCTCAGCCTGATGAAACTCGGTGCGGCGCAGCGGCAGGTGCTGCGGATAGTTCGCCTGCACGAAAGCGATCAGCCCCTCGCGCACAAAACAGCGCAGGTCCCAGCCGGTGCCCGAATCGACGGTGCTGACCAGTACGCGCAATTGCATCGCCTGCTCGTTGGCGTCGGTCACCTGCAGCACGCACACCCGGCCGTCCCACTGCGGCGCCTGCTTGCACAATCGCTGCAGTTCCGCGCGCAGCGGCTCCAGCGGCATGCGGTAATCCAGCCACAGGAACACCGAACCGATCAGCTGCGAGGTGGTGCGGGTCCAGTTCTGGAACGGGTTCTCGATGAAATAGTTCAGCGGCACCACCAGCCGCCGTTCGTCCCATATCCGCACGACGACGTAAGTGCCGGTGATTTCCTCGATGCGGCCCCACTCCCCTTCGATGATCACCACGTCGTCGAGCCGGATCGGCTGCGCCAGCGCGATCTGCAGGCCGGCGATCAGGTTGCCCAATACCGGCTTGGCGGCGAAACCCAGCGCCAGCCCGGCCACGCCCGCCGACGCCAGCAGGCTCGTTCCGATCTGGCGGACGCCGGGGATCGTCATCAGGATCAGCGCCGTGCCGATCAGCACCAGGATGACCGCCCCGGCGCGACCCAGCACCCGGGCCTGGGTCTGCACCCGGCGTGCGCGCAGGTTGTCGGCGGTATCGAGCGGAAATTCGCGCACCATCCAGCTTTCCAGCGCACCGATGCACGACACGCCGAGCCAGGTGGCGGTGCCGATCAGCGCCGCCAGCAACACGTGCTGTATCACGTCGGGAACCATCGGCGAGATGCGCAAGGCGACGGTAAGCGTGATCAGCGGCACCAGCCAGCCCATCGGTGCGCTGGCCCGGCGCAGCATGTCGGCGGCCACCTCGTTGCCGCGCGTCAGCCGGCGCAACAGCAGGGAAGCCAGGCGATGCAGCAAGGCGCCGAGCAGCAAGGCGATGACGACAGTGGCGCCCAGTCGGGCCCACGGGTGGGCGTTCCAGAAATCGACGAGAGCAGTCATGCCACGACCTTGGCAGCGCCGGCGTCCACGCCACGTCGTCGCCGTGCAAACGAATGGACACGGGGCAAGCTAAAGTAGGGCGATGAATGCGCGCCCCATACTGCTGGCCTGGAGTGGCGGCAAGGATTGCCTGCTCGCCCTGCAGCGACTGCTCGCCGATCCACGCTGGCACGTCGTCGGCCTGCTCACCACCGTCAACCGCTCCTACCAGCGGGTGGCCATGCACGGCGTACGGCAGGCGGTGCTGGCCGCACAGACCGCCGCACTGGGCCTGCCACTGGTGGAAGTGGCGCTGGACTGGCCCGGCAGCAACGAAGCCTACGAAAAAGCGCACGCCGGGGCGCTGGCACAAGCGCAACGCCGCTGGCCCGGCTTGCGCCATTGCGCCTTCGGCGACCTGTTCCTGCAGGACGTGCGCGACTATCGGGTACGGCAGCTTGGCCGCGAGAACTGGCGTGCGGTGTTTCCCTTGTGGGGCGAGGACACCGCACTGTTGGCGCGGGGCTTCGTCAGCGAAGGCCACCGCGCAAG
>JBIQMK010000130.1:0-9416 GCA_044463365.1 Rhodanobacter sp.
GGCAAGCTGAAAGGCCGGCCGTTGATGGTGGCGGCGTTCGAATTTGCCTACATGGGCGGCTCGATGGGTTCGGTGGTGGGCGAGAAATTCGCCCGCGCCGCGGAACGCGCGCTGGCCGACAAGAGTGCGCTGGTGTGCTTCTCCGCCACCGGCGGCGCGCGCATGCAGGAGGCGCTGTTCTCGCTGATGCAGATGGCCAAGACCTCCGCCGCGCTGGCGCGCCTGCGCGATGCCGGCGTGCCCTACATCAGCGTGCTGACCAACCCCACCACCGGCGGCGTCTCGGCCAGCCTGGCCTTGCTGGGCGACATCAACATCGGCGAGCCGAAGGCGCTGATCGGTTTTGCCGGCCCGCGCGTGATCGAGCAGACGGTGCGCGAGACCTTGCCCGAAGGCTTCCAGCGTTCGGAATTCCTGGTCGAGCACGGCGCCATCGACATGATCGTCGACCGCCGCGAGATGCGCGACAAGCTGGCCGACCTGCTCGGCATCCTCGGACGCGAGCAACGCGCGGCCTGACTGCTCGTTACCCCCCGACGATGCCGCCTCCGGGCGGCATCGTCGTTTCCGCGAACCGGTTTTCCACAGCCGTTGTGGAAGCTGCACGGTAAAGCCTGTGGACAAGCCACGGTCACGGCTTTCGCATCAGGCACTTGCTACGCATTGCGCAGGAATTGCGCAGCGGTTTTCCATCCGGAGCGGCTACCGGCGCGGCAGTTTTCCACAGTCGTTGTGTGCCGTTTCTGTACAAGCCTGTGGACAACACCAGCGCCTCCTTTGCCGACAATCACTTGGCACGCAATGTCGACTTTTTGCGCACTCGCGATGTGCCATCGGCAAGTGCTCGAAGCGATGGTGGACGGTCGTCGGCAAGCCCCTGGACAAGCAGGCCGTGAGCACAAGGCACGGCGTGGCGGTTTGCCTGCGTGCAGCCCAGGGCTTTTTGCGCCGCCGAGGTTACGGTCCGGATTCCTTTCGGGATCACAGTGCACCTACACTGATCGTTCCGTCACCGAAGCTGGAGATTGAAAGTGAAACGTATCCTGCTTGCGCTTGCCCTCACCGGATTGGCCGGTTCCGCGATGGCCGCCGATGCACCGGGTCTGCCCATCACCAAGGCGCCCGCCGGTGCCGAGGTCTACATCATCTCGCCCAGCGACGGCGCCACCGTGAGCCAGGACGTCACCGTGCGTTTCGGCCTCAAAGGCATGGGCGTGGCGCCGGCTGGCGTGGCCAAGGAGCACACGGGCCATCATCACCTGCTGGTCGACGTGACCGAGTTGCCCGCGGCAGGCAAGCCGATCCCCGCCGACGCCCATCACATCCATTTCGGCGGCGGCCAGACCCAGACCACGCTGAAGCTGACGCCGGGCACGCACACGCTGCAGCTGGAACTGGGCGACCAGAACCACGTGCCGTTCGATCCGGCGGTGGTGTCGAAGAAGATCACCATCCACGTGAAGTAGGCCATCGCGTCGGTTATCGGTGGCGGATCGGCTAAAATCGGCGGCTTCACTCCCACGCCGCCGACGCCACCGATGACCGTACGTACCCGCTTCGCTCCCAGCCCCACCGGTTTCCTGCATATCGGCGGTGCGCGCACTGCGCTGTATTGCTGGCTGGAATCGCGTCGTCGCGGCGGCGAGTTCGTGCTGCGCATCGAGGACACCGACCGCGAGCGCTCCACCGACGCGGCGGTGCAGGCGATCCTCGACGCCATGCACTGGCTCGGCCTCGATGCGGACGACGGCCCCTACTACCAGACCCAGCGCCTCGATCGCTACAAGCAGGTGGCCGATGAACTGGTCGCCGCCGGCAAGGCCTATTACGCCTACGAAACCAAGGCCGAGATCGAGGCGATGCGCGAAGCCGCGATGAAGGCGGGCGAGAAGCCGCGCTACAACGGCTATTACCGCGACCGCAACGAACCGCTGCGCGATGACCCGAACCGGGTGATCCGTTTCCGCAACCCCACCGAGGGTTCGGTGGTGTTCGACGACAAGGTCAAGGGCCGCGTCGAGTGGGCCAACAGCGAGCTGGACGATCTGGTGATCTTCCGCTCCGACGGCTGGCCCACCTACAACTTCGCCGTGGTGGTCGACGACATCGACATGGGCATCACCGAGGTGATCCGCGGCGACGACCACGTCAACAACACGCCGCGCCAGATCAACATCTACGAGGCGCTGGGCGCCAACGTGCCGGAGTTCGCGCACCTGCCGATGATCCTGGACAAGGAGGGCAAGAAGCTCTCCAAGCGCACCAGCGCGGTCAGCGTGATGGAGTACCGCGCCGACGGTTTCCTGCCGCACGCGATCCTCAACTACCTGGTGCGGCTGGGCTGGTCGCATGGCGACCAGGAGATCTTCTCGCGCGAGGAGATGATCGCGCTGTTCGACATCGCCGACGTCAACAAGGCCGCCTCGCGTTTCGATACCGAGAAATTGGCCTGGCTCAACCAGCATTACCTGAAGACCGATGAGCCGCAGACGCTGGCGGCCGAGTTCGAATGGCACCTCGCACGTGCCGGCATCGATTTCAGCCGGGGTCCGGCGCCGACCGACGTCATCGTGGCCTTGCGCGACCGCGTGCACACGCTGAAGGAAATGGCCGAGCGCGCGAAGATCTGGTACGCGCCGATTGCCGAGTGGGACGAGAAAGCCGTCGCCAAACACCTCAAGAACGATTCGGCAGCGGCTGTGCTGGAGGCGGCGAAAGCGCTGCTGGCCGAATGCGCCTGGCAGCCCGAGCCGATCCACGACGTGATCGCGCAGGTTGCCACGAAACTCGAATTGGGCATGGGCAAGATCGCGCAACCGCTGCGCGTGGCGATGACGGGCACCCAGGTATCGCCGTCGATCGAGCACACCATCTATCTCGCCGGCCGTGCCGAGGCGCTCAAGCGGGTCGATGACGCGCTGGCGTTGGCGCGGGGGTGAGTCGTGGCGTGGGTGGAAGTTCGAGGGAACGCATCCCCATCCGCCCTCGGCACCTTCCCCCGCAAGCGGGGGAAGGAAGCAGCAGGTTTACCGCCGGCCCCAGGGTTTCGTTACCCTGCAGGGCGGGGGAAGGACGCCGCAGGTTCGCCGCCAGCCCCAGGATTTCCTTCCCCCGCTAGGCGGGGGAAGGTGCCGAAGGCGGATGGGGGCGCTCTTGGCTTTTCCAGGCAATCCCCATGAATGACCTCATCGCCAAGGCATTGCAAGGCGTCGACCCCGACGCCCCCGGGGCCTTCTGGCAGATCTTCGCCAATCTGTTGCATTTGGTGCCCTGGGCAGCCATGTTCTGGTGGAACCTGCTTTTCGTCGCCATTGGCGCCTTGCTTGGCCGCTGGCGAGGACGTACGGCGGAAGGCGTGGCGTGGGCGGCGGTGCTGGGGCCGATCGGCTGGCTGGTGATCCTGTTCAGGCACCGGCGGAAACCGCATAGCCTGCCGCCACCGCTGCCGCGCTGAACGACGCGGGCGGGACTATGATCGACAACGAGGTGATGAATCAGTGCCACACGAACGCGCCGACATCCTGCACGCCCACCCGCATCATCATGATGCGAAGGGCTTCGTGCACGCGGTCGAGGCGGCCAGCCTGGCGCGCGGACTGCGTCTGACGCCGCTGCGCAAGGAAGTGCTCGAGCTGATCGCCGGAGAGCACAAGCCGATCAAGGCCTACGACTTGCTGGCGTTGCTGCGCGAGAAGCACGGCAATGCGGCGCCACCCACGGTCTACCGGGCGCTGGATTTTCTGCTCGAGAACGGCTTCATCCACAAGCTGGAATCGATCAATGCCTTCGTCTCCTGCCATCACCCCGATGAAGCGCACCAGGTGCCGTTCCTGATCTGCGATGTCTGCTCCAGCGCGCAGGAAGTCTGCGATGAGCGCGTGGCAAGCCTCATCGAGGCCCAGGCCAGCGCGTTCGGCTTTCGCCCGCAGGCGCAGACGCTGGAAGTGCACGGGGTCTGCAAGCGCTGCCACAAGGCCTGACGCCCGACGGCCCGATGCGGGACGGACTCCGGTCGCGATACCATCGCGCCGCGTGGAGCGAGTGGCGTGCGCCAATGTTATAAAGTAACATTGCGTCCGGGCAGTAGCGGCCATCTGCGGCGGCGCCCGGCGAGTCGATGAATTCCGAGCAAGCGAGCAAAACCCGCTGGTGGCACGTGGCCGACCGCGTCGGTGCGGCGGCGTCGTTCCTGTGCGCGATCCACTGTGCGCTGCTGCCGTTCATGCTGGCGGCCTTGCCCCTCCTCGGCATGGAATTTCTGGCGGACCATCGTTTCGAACGCGGCTTCGTGATGTTTGCCTGCGTGCTTGCCTTGCTGGTGCTGGTTCGTGGTTTTCGCCGGCACCGGTGGTCGCGGCCGCTGCTGCTGGCCACGCCCGGCCTGGCCCTGCTGTTGCTCGGCGTGACGTATGCCGAGAGTTATTCCATCGTGCTGCACAGCGCGCTGGTGACCTGCGGCGGTTTGCTGGTGGCCGCGGCGCACTTCATCAATCTGCGCCGCGATCACCAGCTCGATGGCCACCGCCATGGTCCGCAGTGTGCGCACTGAGCGGGCAGGGCAAGGTGATTGTGTAACGGCAGGCCTGCTTCCTAGCATGGGCCCATGAGCAGCGCCCACTCCCACCACCACGGCCACGATCACCACCACGCACATGGGCATGGGACAGCGGGGAACCGTCGCGGAAAATTGACCTGGGCGTTGAGTCTGACCGCGGCGATGATGCTGGTGGAAGTCGTGGGCGGCTGGTGGTCCGGCTCGCTGGCATTGCTGGCCGACGCAGGCCACATGGCGGTGGATTCGCTGGCTTTGCTGCTGGCTGTCCTCGGCGCCCGGATGGCGGAGCGTCCCGCGGATGCGCGGCGCAGCTACGGCTATGGCCGGATCGAAGTGCTGGTGGGTTTCGTCAATGCATTGAGCCAGTTCGTGCTGGTGGGATGGATCACCTACGAGGCCGTGGATCGACTGCAACATCCCGCGCCAATCCTGTCCGGGTTGATGCTGGCCGTGGCGATCGCCGGCTTGCTCGTCAACGCGGTGGTCCTGCGTACGCTGCACGGCCACGCGCACGACGACGTCAATCTGGCCGGTGCGAGCTTGCACGTGCTGGGCGATCTGCTCGGCTCGCTGGCGGCGGTGGGCGCGGCGCTGGCCATCCGCGCGTTCGGCTGGTTGTGGGCCGATCCCGCGTTGTCGCTGATCGTGGCGGTGTTGTTGCTGGGCAGTGCCTGGCGGCTGTTGCGCCGTTCGTCGCACATCCTGCTCGAAGGCGTGCCCGAAGGGCTGGACACCGCCGCCGTGGAAGCGGCCTTGCGCAAGGCGGACGATGCCATCTGCGACGTCCACCACCTGCATCTGTGGCAACTGGCTTCGGGATCGCGGATGGCCACCGTTCACGCCGAGCTGCGCGAGGATGCCGACAACGCGCGGGCGATGCGGGCGATCAACGAGGTGATGCGCGACCGTTTCGGCGTGCAACACGTCACCGTGCAGATCGACACCGGCGGTTGCCCCGACCGCCACGGTGGCTGTGCCGAACATGTACCGCACTAGAACCTGCATCGGTCTCCCCGGCTATGCCGGCGCCGCCGCGCTGCTATGATTCAGGCCTTCACACGATACGAATCAAGGAGTTCCCATGGGCAAGGGTGATCGCAAGACACGCCGCGGCAAGACCAACCGCGGCAGCTACGGCAACAGCCGCGCGCATGCCGCACAGCCGGCGGTGGTCGGCGCCAAGTCGACGGTGACCAAGCCGGCCGCGACCAGGAAGGCAGCGCCGAAGAAAAAGTCGGCCTGATCAAAAGCCCCACTCCGGTGGGGCTTTTCCGTTGTAGGGTCGCGCCCGGTGGGTTTGCCCGTTGCACGCGCCGCGTTTTCAAGGCTTGCCGCACTGCGGCACACTGCGTATCATGCCGCCCCAACGTATTAACGCGTTAGTACATTATGAAGCGTCGATCGCGGGATCCCGAGACACCCATCGAATCCGCCGAGCTCAGCCTTTGCGAGGCGTTGCTGTCGCTGAAGAACGCCGAGGAGATGGCCGCTTTCCTGCGTGATCTGTGCACGCCGTCGGAGCTGGAAGTGCTGGTCGATCGCTGGCGCGTGGTGCCGCACCTGCTCGAAGGCGTGTCCTACCGCGAAATCCACGAGCGCACCGCCGTCAGCATCACCACGATCGGGCGGGTGGCGCGTTATCTCAACCAGGGCAGTGGCGGCTATGTGGCTGCGGCCGCCCGCGCGGCACGGCGTCGAACGCTGGCCAACAGAAGGACAGGTGCATGAAGGAGCGTGACCGATTGCGGATCGCTATGCAGAAATCCGGCCGGCTCACCGAGCCCGCGCTGGAATTGCTGCGGCGTTGTGGCCTCAGTTTCCGCCAGAGCCGCGACAAATTGTTCTGTTTCGGCGAAGGCGAGCCGGTCGACCTGCTGCTGGTGCGCGACGACGACATCCCGTCGCTGATCGCCCAGGGCGTGTGCGACCTGGGCATCGTCGGGCGCAACGTGTTGAACGAATTCCAGCTCACCGCCGGCGTGGAAGGCCCGTCGCTGGCGGAGTTGCGTCCCTTGGGTTTCGGTCGCTGCCGGCTGTCCATCGCCGTGCCGCAGGAATTCGAATACCAGGGGCCGCACCATCTCGAAGGTACCCGCATCGCCACCTCGTATCCGGGTCTGTTGGGAGCGTGGTTGCGCGAGAAAGGCGTGGACGCCGGCGTGATGACGTTGGCCGGGTCGGTCGAGATCGCACCGCGCCTGGGTACCGCCGACGCGATCTGCGATCTGGTGCAGAGCGGTGGCACGCTGGTGGCCAACCAGTTGCGCGAGACGGAAGTGCTGCTGGAAAGCGAGGCGGTGCTGGCCGCCGCCGGCACGCCACCGGCCGACGAGCGCGGCGACATGCTGGAGCTGCTGCTGAAACGCCTCGACGGCGTGATCCAGGTGCGCGAATCGCGTCTGCTGCTGTTGCAGACCTCGCGCCACACGGTCGAGGCGGTCACCCGGCTGTTGCCGGGCGGCCCGCAGCCGACCCTGCTGCCCGTGGCTGGCCAGCCCGATCAGTTGATGCTGCAGGCGCTGTGCGCCGGTGAGGTCAGCTGGCGCCAGCTGGAGGAAATCAAGAAGGCCGGCGCGCGCGAGATGTTCGTGTTGCCGGTGGAAAAAATGTTGGCGTGAAAGAGAAGGTCGTGCGCTTTCGACCACTCTCTCGCGCAATGGACGGAACCGCCCGAAGCGGCTTTCCCCCCGAACTCTGAAGCCGGGCAACGAACGATGAAACAGCTGGACTGGAACCGACTGGACGAAGCCGCGCGGCGCGACGCGCTGGCGCGTCCCACGCAGTCGCGCACCGACGACCTGAGCGGCGGCGTGGCGCGTATCGTCGCCGCCGTGCGCGAACGCGGCGACGATGCCTTGCGCGAATTCAGCGCCGCCTACGACGGCTGCGCGCTGGATGCACTGGAAGTGACCGAGGCCGAGTTTGCCGCTGCCGAGGCTGCACTCGATCCCGCGCTGAAGGCGGCGATCGACGAGGCGGCCGCGCGCATCGAGCATTACCACCGGGCCACTGCGTCGAAGCCGGTCGCCGTGGAAACCGCGCCCGGTGTACGGCTGGAGCGCATCGTGCGGCCGATCAATCGGGTAGGCCTGTATGTGCCCGCCGGTACCGCACCGCTACCTTCTACTGCCTTGATGCTGGGCGTGCCGGCGCGGGTAGCCGGTTGCCGCAGCGTGGTGCTGTGCTCGCCGGCGCGGGCCGATGGCAACTGCGACGCGGCGGTGTTGTACGCCGCCCGCGTTACCGGCGTGCACCGGGTATTCAAGATCGGCGGCGCGCAGGCGATCGCGGCGATGGCTTATGGCACGGACTCGGTACCGCGCTGCGACAAGCTGTTCGGGCCGGGCAATGCCTGGGTCACCGAAGCCAAGCTGCAGGTATCGGTGGATGCCGGTGGCGCATCGATCGACATGCCGGCCGGGCCGTCCGAGGTGCTGGTGATTGCCGACGCGCAGGCCAGCCCCGTGTTCGTGGCTGCCGATTTGCTGTCGCAAGCCGAGCACGGCCCGGACTCGCAGGTGATCCTGCTCAGTCCCTCGACTGAACTGATTACCAAGGTGGCCGCCGAGGTGGAGCGCCAGCGCGCATTGCTGCCGCGCAGCCAGATTGCGGAGAAGTCGCTGGCGCAGAGCCGCCTCATCGCGGTGGACTCTCTGGCGCAGGCGGTGGAAGTGAGCAACCGTTACGCACCGGAGCACCTCATCGTGCAGGTGCAGGATCCGCACGCGCTGCTCGACGGCATCGAATCGGCGGGCGCGGTTTTCCTGGGCGAATGGGCACCCGAATCGCTGGGCGATTACTGCAGTGGCAGCAACCATGTGCTGCCCACCTATGGCCATGCGCGCAGCTACAGCGGCGTGTCGGTATCGAGCTTCCAGAAGCAGATCACCGTGCAGGACGTCAGCGCCGCCGGCCTGCGCGCCATCGGTCCCTGTGCGGCCACGCTGGCGGCGGCCGAACAACTGGAAGCCCACCGGCGCGCCGTGACCTTGCGGCTGGCCGCGCTGGACGCGCGTGAAACGACGGAAGCATCGACATGAGCGTGCTCGACCTGGCGCGGCCGGAGATCCGCGCGATGCAGCCGTATTCGTCGGCACGCATGGAAGCCAGCGGCGGCAAGGTTTTCCTCAACGCCAACGAATCGCCGTGGACGCCGCAAGGTGACGACCTCGGCTGCAACCGCTATCCCGATCCGCAACCGGCGGCGCTGATCGATGCCTTGGCCACGCTCTACGGCGTGCAGCGCGACCAGCTGCTGGTGGGTCGCGGTAGCGATGAGGCCATCGACCTGCTGGTGCGTGCGTTCTGCCGCGCGGGCGAGGATGCGATCCTGATCCAGCCGCCCACGTTCGGCATGTATGCGGTGTGCGCGCGCATCCAGAACGCCACCGTGATCGAGGTGGCTCTGGCGGCCGATTTCACGCTGGACGTGGACGCGGTGCTGGCCGCGGTGACGCCTGCGGTGAAGCTGGTTTTCATTTGCTCGCCGAACAATCCAACCGGCCAGACGGTGCCGCGCGCCGCCGTGGAACGGCTGGTGCAGGCCTTGGCCGGGCGCGCCGTACTGGTGGTGGACGAAGCCTACGTGGAGTTCGCGGAGGCGGGCAGCGTGGCCGACCTGATTGGCCAGCACGACAACCTCGCCATCCTGCGCACCTTGTCCAAAGCCTGGGCGCTGGCCGGCGCGCGCGTGGGCAGCTTGCTGGCACACGCCGACGTGATCGCCTTGCTGCGTCGGATCATGCCGCCGTATCCGTTGCCGTTGCCTTGCGTCGCGGCGGCGCTGGCCGCGTTGTCGGCCCCCTCTGTCGCGGCCGAACATATAGCGGTCATCGACGAACAGCGTGACGTGATGCGCGCG
>JBIQMK010000131.1:0-9344 GCA_044463365.1 Rhodanobacter sp.
CACGCCGGCGCAGAAGGCGAAGTTGTCCAAACTGTCGCCCGAGCAGCTGAAGACCGATCAGCTGGCCGGCGAAAAGATCGAGCAGGTGCTGGATCGCGCCCCCGGCAACGACGCGGCGATCGGCGGCATCAAGGTGGTTTCCGCCAGCGGCTGGTTTGCGGCGCGACCGTCAGGCACCGAGGCGATCTACAAGATCTACGCGGAAAGCTTCAGGGACGAGGCGCATCTGCAGGCGCTGCTGAGCGAAGCACAAAGCATCGTGGATGCTGCGCTGGCCTGAAATTCACAGACCGCCATTCCCGCGAAGCGCTTTTCAGCGGCCGAAGGGCCGGTCAAGCGGGAATCCAGTGACTCCGGTAAAGCCGCTGGATCCCTGCTTTCGCGGGGATGACGGCCAACCCATTCCGTCCAATCACTGGAGAACGCCCATGTCCCACGACCTCGACCAGCAATGCATCGACATGATCCGCTTCCTGTCGGTGGACATGGTGCAGCACGCCAACAGCGGCCATCCCGGCTTGCCGCTGGGCGCGGCGCCGATGGCCTACGTGCTGTGGACGCGGCACATGAAGTACAACCCGGCCAACCCGCAGTGGACCGACCGCGACCGTTTCGTGCTGTCCGCCGGACACGGCTCGGCGCTGCTCTACAGCCTGCTGTTTGCCACCGGGTACGACCTGTCGCTGGATGACATCAAGCATTTCCGCCAGTGGGGCAGCAAGACGGCGGGCCACCCCGAATACGGCCACACGCCCGGCGTGGAAGTGACCACCGGCCCGCTGGGCCAGGGCCTGGCCAACGCGGTGGGCATGGCCATCGCCGAGGCGCAACTGGCGGCCAGCACCAACCGCGACGGGCATACGGTGATCGATCACCGCACCTGGGCCATCGTCAGCGACGGCGACCTGATGGAAGGCGTGGCCAGCGAGGCCGCCTCGCTGGCCGGTCACCTGAAACTGGGCAAGCTGGTGTGCCTGTACGACGACAACTACGTCACCCTGTCCGCCGGTACCGACATGACGTTTTCGGAGGATCGCGCCAAGCGCTTCGAAGCCTACGGCTGGCAGACCATTACCGTGCCCGACGGCAACGACGTGGCCGCCATCGACGATGCGCTGAAGGCCGCCTGCGCCGACACCGAACGGCCCACCCTGATCCTGGTGCGCACCCATATCGGCTTCGGCTCGCCCGAGCAGGACAGCTACAAGGCCCACGGCTCGCCGCTGGGCGAGGAGGACGTGGCCAAGACCAAGCAGAACCTGGGCTGGCCCACCGAGCCGGATTTCCTGGTGCCCGAGCAGGCATTGGCGCACATGCGCCAGGCGCGGGATCGCGGTGCGAAGGCGGAAGCGGACTGGATCAGCCGTATGGACGGCTATTCGAAAGCCTGCCCCAACGAGGCGAAAGCGCTCGACCGCCGACTGCGCGCCGAGCTGGCGCCGAACTGGGATGCGGATATCCCCACCTTCCCCGCCGACGCCAAGGGCATGGCCACGCGCGTGGCCGGCGGCAAGATCATGAACGCGTTCGCGGCCAAGGTGCCGGCGCTGTGCGGTGGTTCGGCGGATCTGGACCCCTCCACCCACACCGCGCTCAAGGGGCTGGGCGATTTCAATCCCGCGATGACGCCGGGCGAGGATGGCGAGGGCTCGGATGGCGGCGGCTGGAGCCGGGCCGGGCGCAACTTCCATTACGGCGTGCGCGAGCACGCGATGGCCGCGATCAGCAACGGCCTGGCCGCGCACGGCGGTTTCATCCCGTTCGACGCCACCTTCCTGATCTTCTCCGATTACATGCGCCCGGCCATCCGCCTGGCCGCGCTGATGAAGCTGCACGTCGTCCACGTGTTCACCCACGACAGCGTGGCGCTGGGCGAGGACGGCCCCACCCACCAGCCGGTGGAGCAACTGGCCAGCCTGCGCGCCATTCCCAACCTCACGGTGATCCGCCCCGCCGACGCCAACGAAACCGCGGTGGCATGGAAGGTGGCGGTGGAAACCCGCCACGCACCCGTGCTGCTGGCGCTGACGCGGCAGAACGTGCCCACGTTGGACCGCCAGCGCTACGCCAGCGCCGACGGCCTTCGCCAGGGCGCCTACGTGCTGAGCGACGCGAACGACGGCAAGCCTGCGCTGATCCTGATCGGCACCGGCTCCGAGGTGGGTTTGATCGTGCAGGCCGCCGAAAAGCTGCAGGCCGAAGGCATCGCCGTGCGCTGCGTGTCGATGCCCAGCTGGGAGCTGTTCGACGCGCAGCCGCAGAGCTATCGCGACGAAGTACTGCCGCCGGGCGTGCACGCGCGGCTGGCGGTGGAGCTGGGCTCGCCGCAAGGCTGGCATCGCTACGTGGGCGGGCGCGGCGACGTGCTGGGCATTGACCACTTCGGCGCCTCTGCTCCGGCCGACGTGCTGTTGCGCGAATTCGGTTTCACCGTGGAGAACGTGGTGGCAAAGGCAAAGGCGTTGCTGGGAAAGTGATGCACTCACATAACGCCGCGCCTCACCACCGAAAAGAACCGTAATCCCCTCTCCCCATTGGCGACCGAAGGGAGTCCCCTTGCGGGTGGAGAAGGCTGGGGAGAGGGGGACACGCCGCGGGGAAGTTTCAACGAAACGAAGCACGCCGCGGGAAACCCCCAACGAAGCCACGCACGACGCCGGAAAGCTTCGCCTCAGCTTCTCCGCAGCCCCGCCCCCTCTCCTGTGTCCTCCTCCACCCGCAAGGGGACTCCCTTCGGTCGCCAATGGGGAGAGGAGATTACGGTGCTTTCGGGCTTTCCCGCTTCTCGACGCGCACGCATTCACAACCGCATCAAACGACGTCTGCTTTCATGGGTGGTGGCATTCATCGGAGGATCCCATGACCCACGCATTCAAAGTCGGCGACCACGTACGCTGGAATTCCGAGGCCGGCCACGTCAGCGGCACCATCACCAAGGTCCACACGCGCGATACCGAATACAAGGGCCACATGCGTCGCTGCAGCGAGGACGATCCGCAGTACGAGATCAAGAGCGACAAGACCGACCACGTGGCGATGCACAAGGGCGCCGCGCTGCACAAGATCGACTGAGCATGGTCAAGCCTGCCACCGTGTGGACCATCGGCCACTCCACCCGCACGCTGGAAGAATTCGTCGGCCTCCTGCGCACCTACCGGGTCGAAGCGATCGCGGACGTGCGCCGCTTCCCGGGTTCGCGCCGCTATCCCCATTTCGCCAGCGAGGCCCTGGCCGAGTCGCTGCCCGACCACGGCATCGCCTACGAGTGGATGCCGAAGCTCGGCGGCCGCCGCAAGGTGCAACCGGGCTCGCCGAATACGGCGTGGCGCAATGCGTCGTTCCAGGGCTATGCCGACTACACCGCCACCGACGAATTCGCCGACGGCCTGCAGGCGCTGCTGGCGCTGGCCACGCAGCGGCGCACGGCGATGATGTGCGCCGAGGCGGTGTGGTGGCGCTGCCACCGCTCGCTGGTCTCCGACGTGCTGAAGCTGCGCGGCATCGAGGTCATCCACATCCTGGACGCCACCCACAGCACCGAGCATCCCTACACCTCGCCCGCGCGCATCGTCGATGGCGAGCTGAGCTATGCGCCAGCGCAAGCGGATCTGCTGTAGCGCCGGGTCACTTCGCAAGCGACCCCACGGCTGCCGGCCTGGGCGAACGCCGTTGGATGCGCGGGCGCGAAACGCCGCCTGAAACGCAATGCATGCGCCGCACGGCGCAGCGGTGCTTGTTTATACCGGCATTGCCGTTAGCATGAAGCGGAGATTGCGCACGCATCGCGGATTGATCGTGATGATTGCCAGCGCCGCGCGCCGGCCATTTCGTCGGTGCACGACTCAGCAGACACGGCCTGGCCAAGGTTTGGCCACTCTCGTGCCTCCCGACCCGGATCCAGGGGGAAACAACATGAATCGTGCATATCGCCTGGTCTGGAACCGGGTTAGGGGTTGCCTTGTAGTGGCATCGGAGATCGCACGCGCGCGCGGCAAACACGGACAAGCGGCGACACGCCGGCATGGTTTGCTCATGCTGCCAGTGGTCATGACGCCGGTGCTCGCATGGGCCGCGCCGCCTTCCACGGTGCCGCCGGCCCGGCCATTGCCGGCAGCGACAACGGTTGTGCCCTCGACAGTGCCTGCCATTGGCCGGTGGACCAGTCCCGGCGGCGGCCGTGTCGCCGCGGGCAGCGGCACCATCAACCAACACGGTTCGGTCACCACCATCGACCAGCGCAGCCAGAAGCTCTCGCTGAACTGGCGAAGCTTCGATATCGGTGCGGACAGCACGGTCAATTTCCTGCAGCCCGACGCGCAAGCCATTGCCGTCAACCGCATCGCCGACCCCAACGGCAGCGTGATCCTCGGCCGCCTGAACGCGAACGGCCAGGTGTTCCTGATCAATCCCAACGGCGTGCTGTTTGGTCCAGGCGCACAGGTCAACGTGGGCGGCCTGGTCGCCTCGACGCTGGACCTCGTCGATAGCGACGTCGGCACGGGCACGCTGCACTTTCGGGGCGACAGTCGAGGTCGGGTGCTCAATCGGGGCACGATCACCGCGGCCCATGGCGGTTACGTGGCATTGCTTGGCGCGCAGGTCGTCAACGACGGCACACTCATGGCCAGCGGCGGCAGCGTGGCGATGGGCGGCGGCAGCGCCGTTACGCTGAGCCTGGACGGGAACCGACTGCTCGACCTGCAGGTGAATCGGAGCGCGCTGGACGCATTGGCGGACAACCATCAGTTGATTGTCGCCGACGGCGGCCAGGTGCTGATGAGCGCGGGCGCGAAGGATGCGCTGCTGGCCAGCACCGTGAACAACAGTGGCGTGATCCAGGCGCGCACAGTGGAGAACCGCGCCGGCCGGATCGTGCTGCTGGGTGGCATGGAAGCGGGCACAACCAGCGTGGCGGGCACACTCGACGCCAGCGCGCCGGCCGGCGGCAACGGCGGCTTCATCGAAACCAGCGCCGCCCGCGTCAAGGTCGCCGACGACACCCGCATCACCACCCTCGCAGCCCGCGGCGACAACGGTACCTGGCTGATCGACCCGCAGGATTTCACCATCGCCGCCAGCGGCGGCGACATGACCGGCGCCGTGCTCAGCGCGCAACTTGGCAGCGGCGACGTCACCATCGAATCCGCCAGCGGCGCCACCAGCGGCCAGGGCGACATTTTCGTAAACGATGCAGTCGGCTGGAACGCCAACACCCTCACCCTCACCGCCGCCCAAAGCATCGACATCAATGCGGTGATGACCGCTGGCGGCAGCGCCGGTCTGGCATTGAATCCTTCCACCGCCAATGGCTCCGATGCCGCGGTGAGCCGGGGTTCCGTCAACATCATGCCGGGCCTGGGCCGGGTGGATTTCACCGGCAGCGGCAACAGCTTGCAGGTCAACGGCACGCCGTACACCTTCATCACCAACCTGGCCGAGCTGCAAGGCATCAGCGGCGATCTGGCTGGTCATTACGCCTTGCGCAACAACATCGACGCCAGCGCCACGGCGGGCTGGAATCCCGATGGCGGCGGCTTCGCCGGCTTCGCTCCGCTGGGCGACCCTTACGCCGGCGCCTTCGACGGTGTGTTCGATGGGCTGGGCCACACCATCAAGGGGCTGGTCATCAACCGCCCGGGCACGGACTACGTAGGTCTGTTCGGCTATGTCGGCAACGACGGCAGCATCCGCAACGTGGGCCTCGACGGCGGCTCGACGCGAGGCGGCAACAACACCGGTGCGCTGGTGGGCTACGGCCGCCAGGGGCCGATTTCGCATGCCTATGCCACCGGCAAGGTTTACGGCGCCGACAATGTCGGCGGGCTGATCGGAGCAAGCGGTGGCGCGTTGCTGGAATACCTGTATGCGACCGGCGACGTCGAAGGCAGCGGCAATGCCGGCGGGCTGGTCGGCTATGCCCGGAATGGCAGGCTCCGGTACAGCTACGCCTCCGGCGATGTCAGGGGGCGAAACGCCGGCGGCGTGGGCGGCGCCTTCGAGTCGTACTCGCTCTGGTACAGCTACGCCACCGGCGACGTATCCGGCACGCTCTCGGCGGGCGGGCTGGTGGGGGAGTGGAGCCACGGCACCTTGTGGTATTCCTACGCCAGCAGCCAGGTCACCGGCACGGCATCGACTGGCGGCCTGATCGGCGACAGCAGCTATACCGATACCATCGACAACTATTGGGACATGGACAGTACCGGCCAAGCGCAGGCGTGCGGAGGCGCAAGCGAGGAGTGCTCCAGCATCGTAGGCCGCGAACCGCAGGGACTGAGCACCGCGCAAGCTTTCCAGCAGGCGCAGTACGCCGCCTTGAACTTCACCGACCACTGGTACATGGTCGACGGCAAGACCCGGCCTTTCCTGCGCTTCGAATACGCCACCACCATCAGCAACGCCCACCAGCTGCAGCTGGTCAATATGGATCTGTCGGGCAACTACGCGCTGGCCAGCGACATCGACGCGTCGATGACTTCCGGTGCGCGCGCCTCGGACATGTGGAGCAACACCGGCTTTGTATCGATCGGCAACGTCACCACGAAATTCGCAGGCATTTTCGATGGGCTTGGGCATCGCATTTCGAACCTGAGCATCAGGCCCGCCGGCTCGCCGTCCTCCATCGGCCTGTTCGGGGCGACCGCCACGGCTGCCGAAGTCCGCAACATCGGTCTGGACGACGTGCTGCTGACGGGAGCGAACGGCCAGGTGGGCGCCCTGGTGGGGAGCAACGAGGGAACGATCGTCAACAGCTACGCCACCGGCACCGTCATCGGCGCCACGCATGTGGGCGGGCTGGTCGGGGATAACCTGGGGACGATCGACGGCAGCTATTTTTCCGGTTCGGTCGTCGCCGGCAACCGGCTGGGCGGTCTGGTGGGTGTCAACACCGGCAGCATTTCGAATTCGTACAGCACCGGACAGGTCGCCAGTTCCGCATTCCAGGACTTGATCGGCGGCCTGGTCGGGAACAACAGCGGTACCGTCAGCGTGAGCTATGCCTCCGCCACCGTAATCAACGGCAACACCGATCCCAATCGGCATACCGGCAGCCTGGTCGGGTACAACTCCGGCAACGTCGACAAAAGCTACTGGAACCTGGGCCTCAGCGCGCTGCCCGGCATCGATGGCGGCACGGTGGCCGGCGCGAGTGGATTGAGCGCCACCGACATGATGAAGCAGTCCAGCTTCGTCGGTTGGGACCTGGCCAATACCGGCGGCAGCAACGCCATCTGGCGCATCTACGAAGGCGATACCACCCCCTTGTTGCGCAGCTTCATGACCCATCTGGCGGTGACCAGTAATGTGACCGCCACCTACAACGGCGCCGCATTCGCCGGCAGTACCGACTACACGTTCAGCGCCCTGACGCCGAGCCAGTGGTTGCGATCGAACGAGGTCGATAGCAGCCTGCTGTTTGGCAGCGCCCGGACCTCCGCCCCGGCGATCAACGCCGGCAGCTACACCTTGAGCGGCGGCGTGTATTCCGGGCAGATGGGCTACGACATCGACTATACGGCCGGCACCTTGACCATCGACCCGGCGGCCTTGACGGTCAGCAGCAGCGACGTCGCCAAAACCTATGACGGGGGCCTGAGCGCGGCCGGCACCGCGGTGGTGACCGGCGGCACGCTGTTTGGCGATGACGCCCTGAACGGTGGCAACTTCGCCTTCACCGACAAGAACGCCGGCGCCCACAAGGCCGTATCCGTTTCCGGCGTTACCATCGACGACGGCAATGGCGGTGGCAACTACATCGTCACTTACGCCGACAACACCACCAGCACCATCGTCGCCAAGGACATCGCCAGCGTTGCCGGCATCCGTGCCGACAGCAAGATCTACGACGGCAGCGCGGCGGCCACGCTGGACCTGAGCGGCGCCTCATTTTCCGGACTGATCAGCGGCGATCGCCTCACCGTAGCCAGCGCGGCGGGTCGTTTCGGCGACAAGAACGCGGCCAGCGGCAAAACCGTTTCCATCGACGCCATCACCCTGGGTGGGAGCGATGCCGGCAACTACAGGCTGATCGACGACACTGCCAGCGCAACCGCCGACATCACCCGGCGCCCGATCAATGTAAGCACTACCGCCAGCGACAAGGTCTACGACGGCACCACCAAAGCGAGCCTCAGCGTGAGCAGTGACGACGTACTGGCAGGCGACACGGTCGAGTTCGCCGGTACGGGCAGCTTCGCCGACAAGAACGTGGGCACCGGCAAGACCGTCAGCATCGACGACCTGACCGCCACCGGCGTCGACGCCGGCAACTACGTCTACCTCATCCACCCCGCCAGCACCGCCGACATCACGCCGGCCACGCTGATCTATCGGGCCGATCCCGTAACGGTCCCCAGCGGAGGAAGCTGGGGGTTGCTGGGCGGCACCGTGTCCGGACTGGTGGGTGGCGACACGCTGGCGGACGCCACCGACGGCACGCTGACCTGGCAGACGCCCGCCACGGCAGCCAGCCCGGCGGGTATCTATGCGGTCGACGGCGGTGGCCTCTCGGCGCGCAACTACGTGTTCGCGCAAGCACCGGGCAATGCCACCGCCTTGCGCCTGACCGGCAGCGCCCTGGGCCCGGCCATCATCCCAGCCCTGGTCGAGCGCACAGTGGCCGGTCTGCGACCGACTGACGAGTCCGGGGAAGCACCCGCGCCGTACGCCCCCGATGTGCGCATCGTCGACGGCGGGGTACACCTGCCGTGACGTCCGGGAACCCGACACCGCGCTTCAAGGATCACTGCATGACATCGCTTCCCCGACTCGCGCCGCTTGCGCTGGCCTTGTTCGCCCTGCCGCTGGCCACGTCGGCGCAGACGATACCCAACAGCGGGCAGATCCTGCAGCAGCTACCGCCACAGCCCGCGCAGAAGCCCGTCAACGAACCCGGTCTGTTGATCGAATCGCCGCTCGCGGACGCCGGCGACGACGCCACCCCGTTCACCGTCGCGCGCCTGCGCATCGAGGGTGCCACCGCCTTCGACCGCGCCACCCTGCACGCGCTGGTCGCCGATGGCGAAGGCAGAACGCAAACCCTGACCCAGCTCAACGCGCTGGCACAGCGGATCACCGATTACTACCACGCGCATGGCTATCCGCTGGCCCGCGCCATCGTGCCCGCGCAAACCTTGAGCGATGGCACGGTGCGCCTGCAGGTGATCGAGGCACGCTACGACGAAATCCACCTGGAGAACCGCAGCCGCGCAAGCGATCGCCTGCTGCGCGCCACGTTGGCGCCGCTGCAGCCCGGCGACGCGGTGACCCAGAACGCACTGGATACACGGTTGCTGCTGCTGGACGACCTGCCCGGCGTGGCGCCGCGCGCCACGCTGCGCCCG
>JBIQMK010000132.1:0-9255 GCA_044463365.1 Rhodanobacter sp.
GGCCCCGCGAAGCGGGGTTGGTCCCATGGATGGGACCAACAATCCTGGTCCCCCATGCAAACCCGGACCTTGTTCCTTGGCGGTTTTGTCTTTGGCTGGGAAACAGGAGACGAACCACGTTACTCGGCACGTCCCGTGCCTCGCCCTTCGGGCCATCGGCTGCGCCGATGTTCGCTCCGGCATCCTGCCTTCGCAGTCGACAAAATCGCCGGGAGCGATTTTGGACAGCCGAAGGCTGGCCCCGCGAAGCGGGGTTGGTCCCATGGATGGGACCAACAATCCTGGTCCCCCAGCAAGCCCGGACCTTGTTCCTTGGCGTTTTTGTCTTTGGCTGGGACACAGGAGACGAACCACGTTACTCGGCACGAATCCTGTTCCTGGGGATTTTTGCCTTGACTGGCCAAAGGAGACGAGCCACGTCATTCGGCCAACCGCCACAATCCTCGCAGCCATCTCCCCCCATTTTCCCTGTCACCTCGCCCTCGAAGCCCACCCCACCTTTGCTCCACCCTCCCGTAACAAAGTAACATTCACTCCTTTGCCTCGCCGAAAACCATGACCAACCCAGATACGAGCAAGCCACCCGGTCAAGCCGATGTACGCACTGTTGGAAGCACCGACGCGCTTCCGGTGGCGCCGGCGCTGGGTCTGTCGCTGGATGCGGCGCAGATGCCGCGCAAGTCCACCCTGGTCACGCACCGCATCCTGTTGATCAGCGTGCTCGCCATCGCGCTCGGCGTCCTGGCCGCTTGGGCGGCGCAGTTGCTGATGTTCATGATCAACCTGATCACCGACCTGGCTTTCTACGGGCGCGTGTCCGACGTGATCGGCCCGACGGCGCGCGAGGGTTCGTTCGTGCTGTCGCCGGCGGGCAATCAACTGGGCGCGTGGGTGATCCTGGTTCCGGCGATCGGCGGTTTGCTGGCGGGCATCATGGCGCGCTGGGGTTCGCGCGCCATCCAGGGCCACGGCATTCCCGAGGCGATGGAGCAGATCCTCACGAATGAATCGAACATCCCGGCGCGGATGACCTGGCTGAAGCCGGTGTCATCGGCGTTCGCGATCGGCACGGGTGGCCCGTTCGGCGCGGAAGGTCCGATCATTTCGACCGGCGGCGCGCTGGGTTCGCTGCTGGGCCAGCTGCTGCACGTGACCGCCAACGAGCGCAAGGTCCTGCTGGCTGCCGGTGCGGCGGCTGGCATGGCGGCGGTGTTCGGCGCGCCGGTGGCCTCGCTGGTGCTGGCGGTCGAGCTGCTGTTGTTCGAGCTGCGCCCGCGTTCGCTGATCCCGGTGGCGCTGGCCACGGTCACCGCCGTTGGCATCCGCTACGCGACCTACGGCGCCGCTCCGGTGTTTCCGATGCCGAACGTGGCCGAGCCGGGTGGCCTGGCGCTGATCAGCTTCGTGTTGCTGGGCGGCGTGGTCGGCTTTGCCTCCGTCTGGGTCACCAAGGCCGTCTACGGTGTCGAAGACCTGTTCGCCAAGTTGCCCATCCACTGGATGTGGTGGCCGGCGATCGGTGCGCTGATTGCCGGTTTCGTCGGCTGGATCGAGCCGCGCACGCTCGGCGTCGGTTACGACAACATCGACGCGCTGGTGCAGGGGCATTTCGGCCTCACCATGCTGCTCAGTTTCGGTGCGCTGAAATTCATCTCGTGGGTGATCGCGCTGGGCAGTGGCACGTCCGGCGGCACGCTGGC
Source organism: Rhodanobacter sp. (assembly GCA_044463365.1). Taxonomy (GTDB): domain Bacteria; phylum Pseudomonadota; class Gammaproteobacteria; order Xanthomonadales; family Rhodanobacteraceae; genus Rhodanobacter. The sequence goes on from JBIQMK010000132.1 coordinate 1,701, forward strand.
GCCATTGTTCATGATCGGTGGCTCGCTCGGCGCCGTGGTCGGCATCGGCATCAATCAATGGTTGCCGGGCGCCCATGTGGACATGGGTATTGCTGCGCTGGTGGGCATGGCGGCGATCTTCGCGGGCTCGTCGCGGGCGTTGTTGACCGCCGTGGTGTTCGCCTTCGAAACCACTCGCCAGCCCGCGTCGCTGCTGCCGCTGCTGGGCGGCTGCACGGCGGCGTACCTGATTTCGGCGGTGATGATGCGCAACACCATCATGACCGAGAAGATCGCCCGCCGCGGCGTGCGCGTGCCGTCGGAATACGCGGCCGATTACCTCGACCAGGTGACGGTCGGCACGGCCTGCGCCCGCGACGTGTTCTCGCTGCGGGCGGACCAGACCCTGGCCGAAGTGCGGCGCTGGCTGAGCGAGGGCACGCCCGAGGCGCAGCACCAGGGTTTTCCGGTGGTGGATGCCAGCGGCAAGGTGTGCGGCGTGCTGACGCGCCGGTCGCTGCTCGACCCGCAGTGGCACTACACGCTGACCGTGGGCGAGCTGGTCACGCGGCCGCCGGTGACGGTGAAGGAGAGCCACTCGCTGCGCGAAGCGGCCGACCACATGGTGGCCGAGCAGGTGGGCCGGCTGATTGTGGTGAGCCAGTCGGCGCCGCATCGGCTGGTGGGCATCCTCACCCGTGGCGACATCCTCTCGGCGCACGCGCGGCGACTGCGTGAGGCGCGTCTGAAGGACCGCCACATCAAGCTTCGCAAGCATCGCGGCCCGGCCTCGCCGGCCTGAGACGGGGCCACCGGCGGGCGCGCCGGTGGGCGATGGCGCTTCAGATTTCCCGGTCGCCCACCAGCACCACGTCCGCCGGACGTCGCGCGAACAGCCCCACGGTGACCACGCCGGCCAGTTGATTGAGCTTGCCTTCCAGCTCGACCGGGTCGGTGATGCGCCAGCCGTGCACGTCGATGATCCAGTTGCCGTTGTCGGTGACCACGCCGTCGCGCCACACCGGCTGCCCGTCCAGCTTCGCGATCTCGCGGCCGACCAGGCTGCGCGCCATCGGAATCACCTCGATCGGCAGCGGGAACTTGCCCAGCAGGTCCACCTGTTTGCTGGAATCGATGATGCAGACGAACTTCTGCGCCGCCGCCGCGATGATCTTTTCGCGCGTCAACGCGGCACCGCCGCCCTTGATCAGGCGCTTGTGCGGATCGCATTCGTCGGCGCCGTCGATGTACAACGACAGCGGCCCGGCGGCGTTGAGGTCGAGCACGGGGATGCCCAGCTTTTTCAGGTGCGCCGTGGATTGCTCAGAGCTGGAGACGGCGCCCTGGATGCGGTGGCGCAGATCGGCCAGCGCGTCGATGAAAAACGCCACGGTGGATCCGGTGCCCACACCCACGATGGCGCCGTCCTCCACATAGCGTATGGCGGCTTCGCCAGCTTGGCGCTTTTCGTTGGCGTTGCTCATGGGGTCCCCTCGACATAAAGAACGCCATGATCGTCGATTTGACGTGGGATGGCACGAGCGCATCGCAATGTCCGGTGGCGACCGTGATTGGATCAACAGGCAGCCCGTGGCGCGTTTCGAAAAATGTACGGTATGCTGCCGTACAAAGGAGACTCGCCATGTCCACAACTGCCGATCGCCTCGACCTGCGCCTCAGTGCCGAGGACAAGACCCGCATTCGCCGTGCCGCCGCCCTGTATGACATGCCGGTGGCGGCCTTCGTGCGCGAGGCTGCGCTGCGCGAGGCCGACACAGCCATTGCTCACCCGCCCAAAGCCCGGTCCGGCAGCCTGGCCGCTCGTTTGCGCGGCCGCGCCACCACACGTCTGGGCACCGACGAAATCATGCGCCTCACCCGCGGCACATGAGCCGCGTATTGGTGGACGCCAACGTCCTGCTGGACGTGCTTACCGACGATCCGCAGTGGTACGACTGGTCGGCCGCCCAATTGGACGCCTGCGCTGCCCGCGGCCAGCTGTGCATCAACCCCATCATTTACGCGGAGGTCTCGGTCGGTTTCGAGCGCATCGAACAACTGGACGACGCGCTGCTGCCTGAGAGCTTCACGCGCCTGGAACTGCCGTGGGAAGCAGGCTTTCTCGCCGGCAAGGCGTTCCTGCAATACCGCCGCGCCAGGGGTGCGCGAAACTCACCGCTGCCGGACTTCTACATCGGCGCCCACGCCGCCATCGAAGGCATGGCGTTGCTGACGCGGGATGCGAAACGCTACCGCACCTACTATCCGACATTGGAATTGATCAGCCCGTGACGGGGATAGTCCGGCGCGGCGCTCACTCCAGCGCGAGGATGTGCTTCCAGTGCGCCGCTTCCACCGGCATCACCGACAGCCGGTTGCCCTTGCGCACCAGCGGCATGCCTTCCAGCGCCGGATCGTTCTTGAGCTCGTCCAGGCTGATCGTGCGCTTCAACTTCTTCACGAATTTCACCTCGACCAGCATCCAGCGCGGTTTGTCGCGGGTGCTGGCGGGATCGAAGTAATGGCTTTTCGGATCGAACTGGCTGGGATCGGGGTAGGCGTCGGTGGCTACCTCGGCGATGCCCACGATGCCGGGTACGGCGCAGTTGGAGTGATAGAAGAACACGCGGTCGCCCGGGCGCATGCCGTCGCGCATGAAGTTGCGCGCCTGGTAGTTGCGCACGCCGTCCCAGGCTTCCTGTTTCTTGCGTTTCAGGTCGTCGATGGAGAACGCATCGGGTTCGGATTTCATCAACCAGTAGTTCATGCGCTCGCCTTGGTATCGGGGTCGCCATTGCAGTCGATCAGCTCGCGCTCGGTGGCGATGAAATCCAGCGTCACGTCCCACGGCTCGGCGTCGATTTCGTCCAGTTCCTGGAACGCGTAGCCGATGCCCACCAGCAGGGGCTCGGTGGGCCGGATCTGGTCCTTGAGGAAGGCGAAGCTGCGGTCGTAGTAGCCGCCGCCATAGCCGAGCCGGTGACCGCGGCGGTCGAAGCCCAGCAGCGGCACCAGTACCAGGTCGAGCTGGAATGGCGCGAGCCAGGTCGTCGGCGTCACCGGTTCGGGGATGCCGTGGCGATTGGGTTGCACCGCATCGCCTGCCTGCCACGGGGCGAACCGCAACTGCCGGTCGGCGCCGACCACCGGCAGCAGGAATTGCTGCTCGCGCGCGGCCAGCGGCGGGATCACCACGTTCAGCGGCAGCTCGCCATTGCTGGCCCAGTAGCCGGCCACGCGGGCGTCGGTAAAGTATTCGGGCAGCTGTTCGAGCGTGCGCCGCAGGCCTTGCGCGGCGCTGATGCGCTCCAGCGGCGTCAGCGAGCGGCGGCGCTCGGCCAGTTGCCGGCGAAGTTCGCGGCGTTGGGCGGGGGCGTCCACGGGTCGCGTGTCTCCGATCGAAATGCGCCCCGTTCGTCGGCTGACGAACGGGGCGCGAAAGGGGTGGCGTCAACCGCGATGCCGCTGCCCACCAAACGACCTTGATCCACGAGGATCAGGTGGGAGGGCTACATGGTCTCAAGGCTTTCCGCACGTGGCGGACATGCACAACAACCGATGTGAAGCCGACCCGAGGCCGTATTTAGGAACAAGGCAAATGTAAGAGTGTGCTGGCGCACATCACAGAAAACGCCGGGGTCGATTCTAAAAGCCCGGGCGCTGGAAAGCGAGCGCGGAATGCGCCGGCGGTTCAGCGCTTGACCAGGTTTTCCTCGAACGCGGCGTCCAGCTTGTGCCGCAGCACGGCCAGGCCTTCGCTGAGACGCTGCTCCTGCGTCTCATGCTGCTTGCGCAGGGCCATCAACTCGTGGGTGACGCTGATGGCAGCCAGCACGGCCAGGCGTTCGAAGCTGGGGGCGCGCGCGTTGGCGCGCAGTTCGCGCATCTTGCGGTCCAGGAACACCGCCGCTTCCAGCAGCCCCTCGCGCTCCTCCGGCGAGCAGGCGATCAGGAATTCGCGATCGATCAGCCGCAGCGCGACCGGATCACTGACAGGCGTGTTCATCAACCGTTGCTCTCGAGGGATTTCAGTCGCTGGATCATCGCCTCGACCCGGCTGCGGGCCAGTTCGTTGCGTGCCATGAGCCCCGCGCGTTCGCCGGTCAACTGCTCCTGGCTGTGGCGCAGGCTGCGGTTTTCCTCGGTCAGGCGGCGCACGGTTTCCAGCAGGCGATCGAGCTGCTCGGCCAGGGCGGCTATCTCATGCTGAACGGCATCAGGCGTAGTCATGCGTGAAACTATAGCAGTACGCCAAGCGAAGTCAGCGGGGTCGCCGGCACGAATGAAGCGGTCGCGGTGGGCTGCACTAAACTGACCGCCAAATCTTCAGAGGAGTACGCCATGGCAGACACCGAACTGGTCAGTCATGACCAACTGGACGCGGTGATCATGCGCCTGCAACTGGGCACCGATGCCAGCGAATTGCACGGCTCGCTGTGTGGTTATCTGGCCGGCGGCGGCTCGCTGCGCGGCACCTCGGTGCTGGCAGCGCTGCACCTGGATGCCGAGGTGGAGACGCCCGAAGCGGCCGACGTGGCCTTGCTGCGGCAACTGGCGCGGCAGAGCGAAACCGAACTGGCCGACCCCGAGCTGGGCTTCGAACCGCTGTTGCCCGAAGACGACCGCCCCTTGGCCGAGCGCGCCGAGGCTCTGGTGGAATGGTGCCGCGGGTTCCTTGGCGGCTTCGGCCTGGTCGGTGCGCCGGCCCATGCCACGCTGTCGGAGGAGGCGCAGGAAATCCTGCGCGACCTGGGCACGATTGCCGGGTCGGCGTTCGATTTCCAGAACGAGGACGAAGACGAGGATGCGCTGATCGAAGTGCAGGAATTCGTGCGTGTGGGCGCCATGCTGCTGCACACCGAATGCACCGCCGGCAGCGATCCGGCCAGCGGCACGCTGCATTGAACCTCGCGGCCACGGGCAGCGCCGCGAATGGGCGCGATGCGGCGCCGGCGCTGAGCCCTGCCGAGTTCGCCGGCCGCCGCCGGCAGCTGATGGACATGGCCGGTGACGATGCGGTGCTGCTGCTGGCGGCCGCGCCCGAGCGCATGCGCAACGCCGATGCGGCCTGGCCGTACCGGCAGGATTCCGATTTCCATTATCTGTGCGGCTGGCCCGAACCGATGGCGGTGCTGGCCCTGTTGCCGGGCCGGCAGCATGGCGAGGCGGTGATGTTCTGCCGCGAGCGCGATCCGGAACACGAGCGCTGGCACGGCGAATCGGTGGGCACCGAGCGCGCCGTCGCCGATTACGGCATGGACGATGCGTTTCCGATCGAGGACATCGACGACATCCTGCCCGGCATGATCGAAGGGCGCGCCCGCGTGTACTGCCACTTCGGCCGCGAGCCCGAATTTGACGCCCAGCTGATGGGCTGGATGCGCCGCCTGCGCCAGTTGCGCGGCGGTGGCGTGGTGCCCAAGGAATTCGCTGCGCTCGGCCATTTGCTGCACGACCTGCGCCTGTACAAATCGCGCGGCGAACTGAAATTGATGCGCGCCGCCGCCGCCATCGCGGTCGAGGCGCACCGCGCGGCCTGGCAGGTGGCACGCGGCGGCGCGCACGAATACGAGGTGGAGGCCGAACTGCTGCGGACGATCCGCCGTCACGGCGCCGTTGCCTCGTTCGCTCCCACCGTGGCCGGTGGCGTCAACGCCTGCGTGATGCATTACCGCGCCAACCGCGCACCGCTGCGTGATGGCGATTTGTTGCTGATCGATGCCGGTGCCGAAATGGACGGCTATGCGTCCGACATCAGCCGCACGTTTCCGTTGAACGGCCGCTACAGCGCCGCGCAGCGCGCGCTGTACGAGGTGGTGCTGGCGGCGCAGCACGCGGCCATAGCCACCGTGCGGCCAGGTCAGCCGTTCAATGCGGCGCATGCGGCGGCGGTGCAGGTGTTGACCGAAGGCCTGTGCCGGCTGGGCCTGCTGAAGGGCGACGCCGACGCAGCCGTGGCCAGCGGCAGCTACCGGCGCTTTTTCCCGGCGAAAACCGGCCATTGGCTGGGGCTGGACGTGCACGACGTGGGCGATTACCGCGTGGGCGGCGACTCGCGCCTGCTGGAACCGGGCATGGTGCTGACGGTGGAGCCGGGCCTGTACGTGGCGCCGGACGATCTCTCGGTGGCCGAGCGCTGGCGCGGCATCGGCATCCGCATCGAGGATGACGTGGCGGTGACGCGCGAGGGCAACGAGGTACTCAGTGCCGCGCTGCCGCGCGAGGTGGATGAGATCGAAGCCTTGTTGGCGATGCGTTGATATGAAGCCCCTCTCTCTTCGGGAGAGGGGTTGGGGAGAGGGTTCGGCCGGAGTGGGGAACGCGTCTTCGGCCGTACCCTCATCCGGCCCTGCGGGCCACCTTCTCCCGAAGGGAGAAGGGAGCGACCCTGCCGACCAACGGCGTGGCGAATCGTCGCGATGGTGAGGCTTTCACATGCCGAAGCCTATAGTCCGCGGAATCGTCCCGTGGGAGATGACTGTGCCGACCGCCGAATTCCTGTCGCGAATCCAGTTCGGTTTCGTGATGTCGTTCCACATCCTGTTTCCCGCATTCACCATCGGCCTGGCGAGCTGGCTGGTGTTTCTCGAGGCGCTCTGGCTGCGCAAGCGCGATGCGATGTTGCGCGACCTGTATTTCTTCTGGATGAAGGTGTTCGCCGGCTCGTTTGGTCTGGGCGTGGTCTCCGGCATCGTGATGAGTTTCCAGTTCGGCACCAACTGGGCCGGTTTGTCGACGGTGGCCGGCAACGTGCTGGGGCCGCTGCTCAACTACGAGGTGATGACCGCATTTTTCCTCGAGGCCACCTTCCTCGGGGTGATGTTGTTCGGCTGGAACCGGGTGAGCCATCGCACCCATTTCATCGCCACCTGCATGGTGGCGCTGGGAACGCTGATCTCCAGCTTCTGGATCCTTGCGGCGAACAGCTGGATGCAGACGCCACAGGGCTACACGATGGTCGATGGGGTGATCCAGGCCAGCGACTGGTGGGCGGCGATCTTCAATCCCTCCTTCCCGACGCGGCTGGTGCACATGGTGCTGGCCTGCTTCCTGAGCACCGGCCTGGTGGTCGGCGGCGTGTCGGCCTGGTACCTGCTGCGCGGGGTGTGGCAGGACAAGGCGCAGCTGATGCTGCGTTGCGCGCTGGCTTTCGTGGCGATCGTGATTCCGCTGCAGATCATCGTCGGCGACCTGTCGGGGCTGGTGGTGCGCGAACACCAGCCGGCCAAGCTGGCGGCGATCGAGGCGCGCTGGACCACCGAGAAAAGCGTGCCGCTGACCCTGTTTGCGTGGCCGGACGAAAAGGCTGAACGCAACGATTACGCCGTCGACGTGCCGCACCTGGGCAGCCTGATCCTCACCCACAGCTGGGACGGGGAAGTGAAGGGGTTGAAGGATTTTCCTGTGCAGGACCGCCCGCCCGTGGCGGCGCCCTTCTTCAGCTTCCGCATCATGGTGGGCCTGGGCCTGCTGATGCTGGCGCTGGCGGCGGTTGGCCTGCTGCTGTGGTGGCGGCGACGCTTGTTCGACAGCCGCTGGTACCTGCGTTGGTGGATGGCAATGATGCCGGCCGGTT
>JBIQMK010000133.1:0-9096 GCA_044463365.1 Rhodanobacter sp.
GGCGAGGGTGCTGCCGGCGAACGCCAGTGCCGCGCTGGCGGCCAGTACACGCAATGAGATCGACATCCTTGAATCCTCCGTGTGACCGGCGGGTGCCGGCTACTGCGAGTCTGATTCGAAGGAGGGACGATGGCCGTGGGAAAAGCCTGATGGCGGCGCCATATTCCGCAGCGCCGCCTTGTCGCCCGTCGCCGCGTTGCCGGCTCAGGCGGCTTGGTCCCCGGCGATGCGCGGCCCTTCCAGCAAGGCTTTGCGCACGCTGGCCACCACCAGGTCCACCTCGGCGCTGGTGACCTTGAAATGCGGCGTGAAGCGCAGCGAATTGACACCGCCGTGGATCACGCCCACGCCGTGCTCGCGCAGGTATTCCTCCACCGAGCCGGCGCCGTAGCATTTGTATTGCGGCGCCAGTTCGCAGGAGAACAGCAGGCCGGTGCCTTGCACCTTGGTGATCAGGCCGCCCAGCTCGTCCTTCAGCGCGTTGAGCTTGTCCACGAATTCGCGGCCGCGGGCGCGGATGTTTTCGCGCACGTCCTCGGTCAACTGGTCCAGCGTGGCCAACGCCACGTCGAGCGCGCGCGGGTTGGCGGTCATGGTGTTGCCGTAGGTGCCCTTGCGGTAGAGCGCCGCGGTGCGCTCGCTCACCGCCAGCACCGACAACGGGTATTGGCCGGCGTTGAGCGCCTTGGAGAAGGTCTCCATGTCCGGCGGAGGCAATCCCTCGAAGCCGGGATAGGCGGTGATCGACAGCACGCCATGGGCGCGCAGGCCGGCCTGGATGGAGTCGATCAGCAACAGGCTGCCGTGCGCCTCGGTCAACGCGCGCGCCGCCTTGTAGAACGCGGGCGTGACCGCGCGGCCGGGGTCGCCTTCGCCCATCACCGGTTCGAGGAACATCGCCTCGATGAACCAGCCATGCTGCTCCGCTTCGGCAAAGACGTTTTCCAGTTGCTCCACGTCGTACGGCGCCACCGTGAGCACGCTGTCCTCGTGGCGGTAGCTGGCGAGGTTCTGCTGGTAGGCCTTGCGGCTGGAATCGGAATACAGCGCCGGTCGGTCGGTGCGGCCGTGGAACGCGCCCTTCACCGCCACCCGCTTGATCGTGCGCCCGGCATGGCGCGCGCCGGCATCGGTCATTGTCTTGGCATTGACGTCGGCGATGCGGCAGGCCAGCGTCACCGACTCGGAGCCCGAATTGAGGCACATGTAGCGCGCATAAGGATTGCCGCCGGGGCGGCGACCCAGCTCGCGGTCCATGGCCTGGGTAAAGCGCCATTGCGACACGCTGGGCGACATCACGTTGGCCATCACCTGTGGCCGCGCCAGCGCCGCCAGGATCGCGGGCTGGTTGTGGCCGAAACCCAGCATGCCGTAGCCGCCGTTGTCGTGCAGCACGGCGCCTTTCAGGGTCACCACCCACGGCCCGCGCGCGGCGGCGGGCAGGTACGGGTTGATGGCGTCGTCGGGGTAGAAGTTGACCAGGCCGGCCTGCGCCCGGGTCAGCTGGTCGCTTTCGTCCAGACGCAGGAAGTCGGCCATGTCCGCACGCAGTTCGCGATGGCGCGCCACGGCTTCGGCAACCGCCTCGCCCAGGCCCTGGTCCATCGCCGCCATGCGTTCGATGCTGGCGTCATCCAGGCCGGTGGTTCGCGGCTTGCCGCCGAATTCGCGCAGTTCGCGCAACTGATCGATCACGCCCATCTGACTACTCCGTCGATCCGCCGGCCGACGGTTGCCCGGACGGCCAGTGGGTGAATACGTATCGGGAAGAGATACGCGGTAGCCGGCATTTCCGAGCTCGTTTTTCGGCGTCAGCAGCCAGGTTTCGCGGGGAAAAACCGACATCGTTCGAGGCAGGATAACGTGCGCCGCAAGCACCCGGTACCCCCGCATGACGTCTGTCACGGGTGATGGCTGACGCCGCCAACTGTCCGGAAATTCTTGTGCCGTGCACGATAAATCGCCCTCACGGAGATCGTCATGGACTTCGCTTCCCACCCCGTTGCACGCCTTGCGGGAGCCACCCGGCGCTACGGCCAGCAGGCCGCACTGGATGCCGTGGACCTCGTGGTGCAGCGCGGCGAATTGCTGGCCTTGCTGGGCCCCAACGGGGCCGGAAAAACCACCGCCATCGGTCTGCTGCTCGGCCTGGCGCGAGCGGATGCCGGTACGGTCGAGCTGTTCGGCATGGATCCGCAACGGATCGACGCGCGCCAACGCATCGGCGTGATGCTGCAGAGCGCCGAGCTGCCGCCGACCTTGCGCGTGGGCGAACTGCTGCGCCTGACCGCCAGCTATTACCCCGCGCCGCGCAGCGCGGAGGAAGCCGCCGCCATGGCGGGCATCGGCGACTTGCTGAAGCGCTCCTACGCGAAACTCTCCGGCGGCCAGCAACGCCGGGTGCAGTTTGCGCTGGCGCTGTGTGGCCGGCCCGAGTTGCTGTTTCTGGACGAGCCCACCGTGGGCCTCGATATCGACGCACGCCGGAAGCTGTGGGCGGCGATCCGCCAACTGGTTGCCGAAGGTTGCTCGGTGCTGTTGACCACGCATTACCTGGAAGAGGCCGAGGCGCTGGCCGACCGCGTCTGCGTGATGACGCGCGGTCGCGTGATCCACGAAGGTACGGTCGACGCCTTGCGCGCGCGGGTGGCGCTGCGGCGCATTCGCTGCCTGAGCACGTTGTCGATCGACGCCTTGCGCGCCTGGCCGGAGATCGCCGACGTGCAGCAGGAAAACGGGCGCCTGCACATCACGGCCGCCGACGCCGAGGCGGTCGTGCGCCGCCTGCTTGCGGCCGACCCGCAATTGCGCGAGCTGGAGGTGCAGCGTGCCGGCCTGGCCGAAGCGTTCACCAAACTCACCCGGGATGCCGCCGAAACAGCCGGCACCGACCAACGCGAGGCCGCCTGAATGGAATTCGCCGTGTCCACCCATGCCCACGCCATGCCGCACCGCCGTGTCATCGGCGCGTATCTCGAAGAGGCGCGCAGCGAGTGCCTGCGTTACATGCGGGCACCCGGTTTCATGCTGCCTATCATGCTGTTCCCGGCGATGTTCTATCTGCTGTTCGGTGTGCTGATGGCGAAATCGAACGGCGCCGACGCGGCGCGCTACCTGCTGGCCAGCTACGGCGTATTCGGCGTGATGAGCCCGGGCCTGTTCGGCTTCGGCGTGTCGCTGGCGCTGGAACGCGACGGCGGCCTGCTCACCTTCAAGCGCGCGCTGCCGATGCCGCCAGGCGCGTACCTGCTGGGCAAGATGCTGATGGCGATGGCCGCGGCGGCGGTCGTCATCGTGCTGTTGCTGGCGATGGCGCTATCGGTGGGACAGGTGACGTTGAGCGTGGCCCAGACTGCGGCACTGCTGCTCACCGGCGTGCTGGGTGTGCTGCCGTTCTGCGCGCTGGGCATGTTCGTGGGCACCCTGATCAAGGGGCAGGGCGCGCCGGGCATGCTGCAGCTGATCTATCTGCCGATGTCGTTCATGTCCGGCCTGTGGTTTCCGCTGCCGATGCTGCCGAGCTTTCTGCAGCGGATCGCGCCGGTGTGGCCCAGCTACCACCTGGACAGGCTGGCGCTGGCGTCGGTGGGGATGCGAGAAGGGCCGCTGCTGCCGCACGTGCTGGTGTTGATCGGTTTTGCGGTCATCTTCCTGCTGCTGGCGGCGCGACGCTTGCGCCGGCACGGTTGAAGTAGCATGGCAGCGCTTGAACGCTCGGCGAGGGAAGCGGCATGAATCGACGCATCGCGGCATTTTTCGTGCCGGCACCGGATTCGCTGGCGGCTGCCACCCTCCGGCGGGGCAAATCGCCGTGGGTGGATGCGGTGCATCTGCTCTGGTCGTTCTGGTTGTTCGTCACGCCGCTATGGAGCAGCGACGGTTGGAACGCACGCTGGCTGGCCTTCACGCTGGCCAGTTACCCGGTGTTTCTGCTGCTGTACTACAAGAGCGTGGTGGCGCCCCGGTTCACTGCGCGCGCCTACGCCCTGGGGCTGGTGTTGCTGAGCATGGCGCTGGTCCCCTGGTATCCCAGTGGCCTGACCTACTTCGTCTATGGCTGCGTGATGCTGCGCGTCTGCCGCATGCGTTTCCACGCCTATCTGGCGTCGTTGGCCCTGCTCAACGCGGCCCTGCTGCTGGAAACGTGGCTGCTGCAGTATCCGTGGCAGGCCATATTCACCATCCCGTTGACGTCGTTCATCATCGGCATCGTGATCAACGCGGAGCGCAGCAGCGAAGAGAAGGATGCCCAACTGCAGCTTTCCCACGACGAAGTGCGCCGGCTGGCGGCCACCGCCGAACGCGAGCGCATCGGCCGGGATCTGCACGATCTGCTGGGCCATACCCTGTCGCTGATTACCCTGAAGCTGGAACTGTCGCGCAAGCTGTTCGATCGCGATGCCGAAGCGGCCCGCCGCGAGATCGAAGACGCCGAGAAAGTCGCGCGTCACGCCCTGGCCGAAGTGCGCAGTGCGGTCACCGGTATCCGCACGGCCGATCTCGCCGCCGAACTGGCGTCGGCGCGGTTGCTGCTGGCTTCCTCGATGGTGCACCTGGACTATGGTTCGCCGCCGGCATTGCCCGGCGAGATCGAGCGCGGCCTGTCGCTGGTGCTGCGCGAGGCGGCCACCAATATCGCGCGCCACGCCGAGGCCAGCCGCGTGCGGATCGAGTGGGTGCATGAGCACGCCCGCGTGTGCATGCAGATCAGCGACAACGGCCGCGGCGGCATCGATGGCGACGGCAACGGCTTGAGCGGCATGCGCGAACGGGTGAGGGCGCTGGGCGGCACGTTGACGATCGACTCGCCGCAAGGTCACGGGACGTGCCTGAAGGCGATCGTGCCGGCGCCCGCGCTGCGCCTGGTGGAGACGTCCTCCGCCTTCACCGATCCGGCACCACAAGACCGCACCACGACGCTTTCGGAGCAGCCGGCCGCATGAAAACCTCCCGCTTGTCGAACCCCGCCTGCCGTGGAGCAGAGGGATGATCCGCATCCTGCTGGCCGAGGATCAGGCGATGGTGCGCGGCGCGCTGTCGGCCTTGCTCGGACTGGAGTCGGACATCGAGGTGCTCGGCTCGGCGGCCGATGGCGAAACCGCCTGGCGCGAGTTGCAACGACTTGCACCCGACGTGTTGGTCACCGACATCGAGATGCCTGGTCTGACCGGGCTGGAGCTGGCGCAGCGCATCCAGCGCCATGAGCTGCGGATCAAGGTGGTCATCGTCACCACCTTCGCGCGTCCCGGCTTCCTGCGCCGCGCGCTGGATGCCGGCGTGTCGGGCTATCTGCTGAAGGACGCGCCCGCGGAAAACCTGGCCGAGGCGCTGCGCACCGTGCACCGCGGCGGCCGTGCGATCGATCCGCAGTTGGCGCTGGAAGCCTGGTCGGAGGCCGATCCGTTGAACGACCGCGAACGCCAGGTGTTGCGCCTGGCCGGCGAAGGCCAGGCCGCGGGCGACATCGCCGCGCAACTCAATCTGTCACACGGCACCGTACGCAATTACCTGTCCGAGGCGATCGGCAAGCTGGGCGTCAGCAACCGCATCGAGGCCTACCGGTTGGCGCGGCAGAAAGGCTGGCTTTGACGTTGGCGTTGGCGTGCGTCGGTTTACGGACGTGTCGGCTGCCCCCGGCTGCGGGATAATGTCCTGTTTCCCGCCACGCGCGGGCGCCACCCGAGCCTCCAAGTGAAAAAGTCCGATTTCGATTTTGAGTTGCCGCCCGAACTGATCGCGCAGGCGCCGCTGGCCGAGCGCTCGGCCAGTCGCCTGCTGTTGCTGGACGCCGCCGCACCCGCGCTGCAGGACCGCATGTTTCGGGAACTGCCGCAGATGCTTCAGCCCGGCGATCTGCTGGTGTTCAACGACACGCGTGTGTTGCCGGCGCGGCTGTACGGGCACAAGAGCACCGGCGGGGCGGTGGAGATCCTGATCGAACGCGTCACCGGTGCGCACGAGGCGACGGTGCAGCTGGGCGTCAGCAAGAAGCCGAAGGTGGGTGGCCGCATCGAACTGGCCGATGGCAGCCACGCGGTGGTGCTGGGTCGCGACGAGGGGTTCTTCCAGCTGCGTTTCGAGGCGCCCGAACCGCTGGAAAAGCTGCTGCTGAAGCTGGGGGAGATGCCGCTGCCGCCGTACATCGCGCGGCACCCCGACGCCAGCGACATGGAGCGCTACCAGACCGTCTACGCGCGCGAGCCCGGCGCCGTGGCCGCGCCCACGGCGGGGCTGCATTTCGACCAGGCCACGCTGGATGCGCTGCGCCAGCGCGGCGTCGATACCGGCTACATCACGCTGCACGTGGGCGCCGGAACGTTCCAGCCGGTGCGGGCGGAAAACCTGGAGGACCACCACATGCACCGCGAGTGGCTCAACGTGGGCGCGCACCTGATCGAGCAGGTGCGCCGCACCCGCGCCGCCGGCGGGCGGGTGATCGCGGTGGGCACCACGGTGGTACGCGCGCTGGAAAGCGCCAGCAGGGATGGACAGCTGCATCCGTTCGCGGGCGAGACGCAGATATTCATCTTCCCCGGCTACCGCTTCACCGCCATCGACGGCCTGCTCACCAATTTCCACCTGCCGCAATCGACGCTGCTGATGCTGGTGTCGGCGCTGGCCGGGCGCGAGGTGATTCTGGACGCCTACCGCCATGCGGTGGCGGAGCGCTACCGGTTCTTCTCCTACGGCGACGCGATGCTGATCCTGCCGCAGCGCGCTTGAGCGCGCGCGAGATCAGAAAGAGTCAAAAGCTCCAAGAGCCCCACGAGCCCCACGAGCCCCAAGAGCCCCAAGAGCCCCAAGAGCCCCAAGAGCCCCAAGAGCCCCAAGAGCTCCCTTCCTCCCGCTTGCGGGGGAAGGTGCCGAAGGCGGAAGGGGGGCGCGGCAAGGCCGCGCTGCTGTTGGCTTCCCGTGCCAACCGAAGAGCGCCCCCTTCAGCCCTCCGGGCAGCTTCCCCCCGCTGCGCGTGTTTTTCGCAGCCTCTTCAGGCCGGAAACGCCTTGTCCAGCCACGCCGGTACCGGGATGGCCTTTTCGCGCAGGAACGGCGGGTTGAACAGCTTGGCCTGGTAGCGCGTGCCGGCGTCGGCCAGGATGGTGACGATGGTGTGGCCCGGGCCCAGCTCGCGCGCCAGGCGGATCGCGCCGGCCAGGTTGACCCCGCTGGAGCCGCCGGCGCAGATGCCTTCCTCGTGCAGCAGGCGGTGCACCAGCGGCACCGATTCGTCGTCCGGGATCGACCAGGCCAGGTCGATCGGGGCGTCGGCGAAGTTCGCCGTGATGCGGCTGGAGCCGATGCCTTCGCTGATGGAGTTGCCGCTGGCCAGCAGTTCGCCGGCGTTGATGTAGTGCGCCAGCACCGAGCCGGCCGGGTCGGCCAGCGCAATGCGCACCGCCGCGTTGCGCGCCTTGAGCGCGCGGCCCACGCCGGCCAGCGTGCCGCCGGTGCCGGCGGCGCAGACGAAGCCGTCGATCCTGCCCGCGGTGTCTTCCCAGATTTCCACGCCGGTGGTGGCCTCGTGGTAATCGCGGTTGGCGGTGTTGTCGAACTGGTTGGCGAACCAGGCGCTGCCGGGCCTGGCGGCGTTCAGCGCCTCGGCATGGGCGCGGGCGTGGTGCGCATAGTGATTGGGGTTGCTGTACGGCACGGCGGGTACCAGCCGCACGTCGGCGCCGGAGACGCGCAAGGTGTCGATCTTCTCGCGGCTCTGCGTTTCGGGCATGAAGATCACCGTGCGGTAGCCGCGGCTGGCGCCGATCAGGGTCAGGCCGATGCCGGTGTTGCCCGCGGTGCCTTCCACGATGACGCCGCCAGGCAGCAGGTCGCCGCGCTGTTCGGCGTCCAGGATCAGGCCCAGCGCGGTGCGGTCCTTGATCGAGCCGCCGGGATTGATCAACTCAGCCTTGGCCAGGATGTCGCAACCGGTGAGTTCGGAGGCATGGCGCAGGCGCAGCAGCGGGGTGTGTCCGACGCTGGCGGAAAGATCGGGGCGAATACTCATGGATGGTGTGGCCGTGGGCAAAGGTTCAATGGTGACGCATATCAACGATTGTGCCCCCATCCGCAGGGCGGATGGAGGCACGGGTGTCGCGGAGCGATGGCGCTCAGGCGGCCGGTGGCGGCACCAGGCGCAGGTACGACTTCAAGGTCTTCCAGCCGTTCGGATAGATCGCCTTGGCCTCCTCGTCGGATACCGAGGGGGCGATGATCACGTCCTCGCCAGCCTTCCAGTCCACCGGGGTGGTCAGCTTGCGGCCGTCGGTGAGTTGCAGCGAATCGAGGATGCGCAGCACCTCGTCGATGTTGCGGCCGGCGCTGGCCGGGTAGGTCAGCACGGTGCGTACTTTCTTGTTCGGGTCGATGAAGAAGATCGAGCGCACGGTGGCGGTGGAGTCCGCCTTCGGGTGGATCATGCCGTACAGCTCGGCGACCTTGTGGTTCTGGTCGGCCAGCAACGGGTAGTTCAGCGCGGTGCCGCCCACGTCCTGGATGTCCTTGGCCCAGCCGTGGTGATCCTCCACGGAGTCGACCGACAGGCCGATCAGCTTGGTGTTGCGGGCATCGAACTCACCCTTGCGACGGGCGAACGCGCCCAGCTCGGTGGTGCAGACCGGGGTGAAATCCTTCGGGTGCGAGAAGAACACCACCCAGCTGTTGCCCGCGTACTCGTAGAAATTGGTCGACCCGGCGGTGGAGTCGAGGGTGAAGTCGGGGGCGGTATCGCCAAGCTGAAGGCTCATGGGAAGGTTCTCCGGTAGTTGGTGCCAACGAGCATGCTTCCACGGCGCGCCAAAGGCTAATGGCATGTTCGAATAAACATATATGCGTTTAGATGTTTAGACGGCTATTGACAGTCACCCTGCAAAGCATTTAGTGTGCGCGTCACTCATCGAGACCGGCGGAGGGACAGGCCCTTGGATGCCGGGGCAACCTGCGAGGCTGCATTTCGCGACGGTGCCAACTCCTGCGGAGGTGTCGGATCGACATCAACCGGTAGATGGGCGTCATGCGTAACCGGCGATTCCGCCTGTTGCGCCGGGCGGCCCTTCCGGTCTTCGCAGGCGATGACGATCGGAGATCCGCATGACCCGCCAG
>JBIQMK010000134.1:0-2814 GCA_044463365.1 Rhodanobacter sp.
TTGGCCTGCGCCGCGAAGTTCTGCGCGTTGGCCAGCCGCAACGCCAACTGCAATTGGTTCACCAGCCAGCCCATCAATGCCAGCAGTTCATCGCCTTCCGAACGCAGGCCGGCCAGGATGCGCAGCGCGCGGGCGCCATCGCCCAGGAAGGCGGCGTCGGT
Source organism: Rhodanobacter sp. (assembly GCA_044463365.1). Lineage (GTDB taxonomy): Bacteria > Pseudomonadota > Gammaproteobacteria > Xanthomonadales > Rhodanobacteraceae > Rhodanobacter. The sequence goes on from JBIQMK010000134.1 coordinate 162, forward strand.
GAGCTTGAACACGTCGTAGCGGGCGCTGTCGGCCACCAGCGTTTCCATCTCGGCGGCGTCGATGCGGCCTTCGCCGTGCAGTACGGCCAGCTTGTCGATTTCCTGCGCGGCAGCCAGCAGGTTGCCCTCGACGCGCTCGGCCAGCAGCGCGATGGCGTCGGGCGTGGCGGACAAGCCGCGCGAGGCCAGCCGCGCACCGATCCAGCTGCTCCACTCGCCGGGCCGCGGTGCGTTGAACACCACCATGGTGCCGCTGGCGTCCAGCTTGCGGCTCCAGGCACCGTCGTGCTTGCTGCTCCACTCCATCGCGGTGATCAGCAAGGTCACGTCCGGCGGCGGATCGGCGCAGAACGCGGTGATCGCCTTGGCGCCTTCGGTGCCCGGCCGGCCGGTGGGCAGGCGCAGGTCGATCAGGCGGCGGCTGGCGAACAGCGACATGCTGGCCCCGGCGCGGGCCAGGTCGTTCCAGTCGAAATGCTGGCCCACGTCGAACACCTCGCGTTCGCCGTAACCCAGCTCGCGCGCTCGCGCCCGCAAGGCGTCGGCCGCTTCCAGCACCAGCAACTGCTCGCCGGCCAGCATGTACACCGCGTCCAGGCGATCGGCCGCCAGTGCCTTCTGCCATTGGCCGGGACTCAGCGGCATCAGTGCGTGCTGGCTGCCGGTGCCGGCGCGGCCAGCTGGTGCTTGCTGGCGGCCTGCAACCGGAACAGGATGGCCTGCACCATGTCGTCGTTGAGGCTACGCTGGATTTCCTGCACCTGCGATTCGTCGCCGATGGTGTTGCCGGCGTCGTAGCTGTATTCGCGCGACATGTTGATCGTCTGCGTCGGCACAAGGGCAGTGCCGGCGCCGTCGACCACATCGAACCTCACCTCGTAGCGGATCGCGTATTCGGTGATGCGCACGTAGCCGCCGGCCGATACCCGGTCGGTGCTGAACGATGCCACCGGCACCCGCAGCTCGGCGATGCCAGGGCCGCTTTCGTCCTCTATGGTGACGCCCGAATGCTGCAGCGCACGGGCCAGGCTGCGCTGGAAATCGCCGTCGCGCATGTCCAGATGCATGCGCTGCATCGACGCGGGCAAGGCGGCGGTCTGGCGCAGGTGGAAGCCGCAGGCGGTCACCACCGTGGCGACCAGCAACATCAGCAGGGGACGAAACAGGCGGCCAAACTGGGTGACGTTCATGGGTTCATCCCGCAACGATGTTGACGATCTTGCCCGGCACCACGATGACCTTGCGCACGGTCATCTCCTGCAGGAAGTTGACCACCTGCGGCTGCGCGCGTGCCAGCGCCTCGGCTTCCTCCTTCGAGGCGCCCGCGGGCAGCTCGATGGTGGCGCGGAGCTTGCCGTTGACCTGCACCGCCATGGTGACGCTGTCGCGCACCAGCGCGGCACTGTCCACGGACGGCCAGGCCACGTTCTCCAGCACGGTTTCGGCATGACCCAGCAGTTGCCACAGCGCATGGCTGACGTGCGGCACCACCGGGTTCAGCAGCAGCACCATCGCCTCCAGCGCCTCGTGGCGCACGGCGCGGCCCTGCTCGCTGCTGTCGTTGAACTTGTTCAGCGCGTTCAGCAGTTCCATCAACGCCGCGATCGCGGTATTGAACGCGTGGCGGCGACCGAAATCGTCGCTGACTTTCTGGATGGTTTCGTGAAGCTGGCGGCGCAGGGCTTTCTGGCCGGCATCCAGCGCGGCGGGATCGACCGCCGCGTGATCAGGCCCCGCAACATGCGTGCTCACTTCACGCCACAGCCGCTTCAGGAACCGGGCCATGCCTTCCACGCCGGCTTCGCTCCATTCCAGCGACTGCTCCGGCGGCGCGGCGAACATCGAGAACAGGCGCACGGTGTCGGCGCCGTATTTCTCCACCATGGTTTGCGGGTCGATGCCGTTGTTCTTCGATTTGGACATCTTTTCGATGCCGCCGATCTGCACCGGCTTGCCGTCCGCAACCAGCACCGCGCCGGTGACGCGGCCGCGCTCGTCGCGCTGCACTTCGACCACGGACGGGTTGATCCAGTCCTTGGAGCCGTCGGCGTTGTCGCGGTAGAACGTCTCGGCGATCACCATGCCCTGGCACAGCAGGTTCTGCGCCGGCTCGTCCGAATGCACCAGGCCCGCGTCGCGCAGAAGCTTGTGATAGAAGCGGAAATACAGCAGGTGCAGGATGGCGTGCTCGATGCCGCCGATGTACTGGTCCACCGGCAGCCAGTAGTTGGCGCGCGCGTCGACCTGGCCCTGCGCGCCGGGGCTGGTGTAGCGCGCGTAGTACCAGCTCGATTCCATGAAGGTGTCGAAGGTGTCGGTTTCGCGCTCGGCCGCGCCGCCGCATTGCGGGCAGGAACACTTGCGCCACTCGGGGTCGGCCTTGATCGGCGAACCGGTGCCCATCAGCACCACGTCTTCGGGCAGCACCACCGGCAACTGGTCTTCCGGCACCGGCACCGCGCCGCAGGTGGCGCAGTAGATCACCGGGATCGGGCAGCCCCAGTAACGCTGGCGGCTGACGCCCCAGTCGCGCAGGCGCCAGGTGGTCTTCTTCTCGCCCAGGCCCAGCTCCTGCAGCGCATGCGCAACCGCGTCGACGGCCTGCTGGTAGCCGTAGCCGCTGAAGTTGTCGGAGTTGACGGTGACGGCGCGC
>JBIQMK010000134.1:2824-9086 GCA_044463365.1 Rhodanobacter sp.
CGGCTGACGCCCCAGTCGCGCAGGCGCCAGTTGACCCGGCGCTGGCCCTGGCCCGTGGCCTCCAGACGCTTGGCGAGCGCATCCAGCGCCTGCTGGAAATCCATGCCGTCGTAGTCGCCCGAGTTCACCAGCACGCCATGCTCGGTGAACGCGCACTGGGTCAGGATGCGTTGCTCGAAATCCTCGACCACCTGCACCGCGGAGCGGGTGTCGTAGGCGTCGGTGTCGCTGCCGCCCAGCGCCGCGCGCATCGGATCGGCGCCGACGCCGCGCGACAGGTCGTGGCCGATTTCGCGCACGGCGTCGAGCACGCTGCGGTCGACCACCACCATCTTGATCGGCAGCAGATAGCGCTGGGCGAATTCCCAGTCGCGCTGGTCGTGGGCGGGTACCGCCATCACCGCGCCGGTGCCGTAGCCCATCAGCACGAAGTTGGCCACCCACACCGGCACCGGCTCGCCGGTGACCGGGTGGATCGCGCGCAGGCCGGTGTCCATGCCGCGCTTGTCCTGGGTTTCCAGCTCGGCCTCGGAGACGCCGCCGTGTTTCAGCTCGGCGATGAAATCCGCCAGTTGCTCGTTGCCCTGCGCTGCCTTCAGCGCCAGCGGGTGCTCGGCCGCGATCGACAGGAAGGTGACGCCCATCAGCGTGTCCGGACGGGTGGTGAACACGCTCAGCGGCTCGGCCTCACCCTCCACCGCGAAGTGGATCTCCAGCCCCTCGCTGCGGCCGATCCAGTTGCGCTGCATGGTTTTCACCGCGTCGGGCCAGCCCGGCAGCGTGTCCAGGCCGTCCAGCAGTTCCTGCGCGTAGTCAGTGATCTTCAGGAACCACTGCGGAATCTCGCGTTTCTCCACCACCGCGCCGGAGCGCCAGCCGCGGCCGTCGATCACCTGCTCGTTGGCCAGCACGGTCTGGTCGACCGGGTCCCAGTTCACCACCGCGTTCTTGCGGTAGGCCAGGCCCTTTTTCAGCAGCCGGGTGAACATCAGCTGTTCCCAGCGGTAGTAGTCCGGGCGGCAGGTGGCGAACTCGCGGGTCCAGTCGATGGCGTAGCCCAGCGATTTCAGCTGGCTGCGCATGTGGTCGATGTTGGCGTAGGTCCACTTCGCCGGTGCCGTGTTGTTCTTGATGGCGGCGTTTTCGGCCGGCAGGCCGAACGCGTCCCAGCCCATCGGCTGCAACACGTTCTTGCCCTGCATGCGCTGGTAGCGGCTGATGACGTCGCTGATGGTGTAGTTGCGCACGTGGCCCATGTGCAGCGCGCCGGAAGGGTACGGCAGCATCGACAGGCAATAGAACTTCGGTCGGCTGTCGTCCTCGACGACTTCGTACGCGTGCTGGGCATCCCAGTACTGCTGCGCCGCCGCTTCCACCGCCTGCGGGCGATACCCCGGTCCGGCGACGTCCTGGGTAGCGTCCTGGCGGGGGGAGTTCGGGTCTTGGGTGTCCTGCATGATTCCGGTGCCGTTTGTGCGATGAGCCCAGCCGGAAAGCCGGCTGCAGCGAACGGATCAGACTAGCCCAGCGCGGCCCGTGCGCCAAGCCTGAGGCGCGCCGTCACGACGCCGGACAGGCCGCTGTCTGTCCCTCGGCCAGCGCTCGCGCGGCGGTGGCGATCTGCGCGGCGATCTGCGCGATCGCCCGCTGATGGCCCTGCACCAGCGCGGGATAACCCGGCCCCACGGTTTCGCGGACGCGGGTGGTGCAGGCCAGCGTTGCCGGCGGATCGCCGGCGGCCGCACGCACGCTCCAGGCCGCGTCGATCAGCGCGTACGCGCCGGGCGCCGAATCGAAACGACGTACATCCAGTTTGATCCGCAGCCGCGGCGTTCCGCCGGCCGCCATGCCGCTGAGGTCGGCGCCATGCAGTTGCCGCACCAAGTCCGCCGACAAGGCGCTGCGCACCTCGTCGGCCAGCGGCGCGATCCAGCGCTCGCTGCCCAGCAGCGCCACGCCCTGCCCGCCTTCGCGCACCACCAGCTGCGGCTGATCCACTTGCGCCGGCACGTTCACCGGCATCAGTTCGAACGACAGCGGCGACGCGGCGGCGGCCGGATCGGAACCGCCGGCGGGCGCCACCAGGGTGTAATAGTGCAGCGGCGCGGAAGCGCAACCGGCCAGCGCCAGGCCCAAGGCCAGGCCGCACAGGCGCGTTCGGGTTCGGATCATGGCTGGCTCCCCTGGCCGGGCTGGATGGTGACGGGTTCGGGCGCGGCGACGGCGGGCGTACTGGCGGGTTTGTCGTCGGCACGGCCACGGATCAGGGCCTCGGGATGACCACCGAGATAATCGGTGAGCACGCGCAGCGAACGCGCCATCCGCTGCACCTGCTGCAAGGTCGAGTTGAGGTTCTGCTGCAGCGGCGAGTCGCCGGACAGCGCATCGTCGGCCGAGCCCATGGTCTTCTTCACGCCCTCGAGCGTGTCGCGGAATGCCGGCAGGGTTTGCGCGTTGACCTGCTTGAGCGTGCTGTCCAGGCTGACCAGGGTCTGGTCAAGATGCTTGCCGATGCTGTCGAACGGGATCTTGCCCAGCTTGTCGACGATGCCTGCCAGCTGCTCCTGCAGCTTGTCGAAGCTGCCCGGCGCGGTCGGAATCGTCAACGGCGTCGCATCGGCATCGAACGCCACCTTCGGCGCATGCGGCACGAAATCGAGCGCCACGTACAACTGCCCGGTCAGCAGGTTGCCGGTGCGCGCCTGCGCGCGCAGTCCATGCGCGATCAGCGGCCCCATCAACTGGGCAAAGTCGGCCTTCTCGCCGCGCGCCTTGGCCAGCGCCTCAAGCTTGTCGTAAGCGCTGCCCAGGCGCTGGGGATAGACCACCGCACCCACCACCACCGGGAAGCGACCCTTCTTCTCGTCGTAGTCCAGCCGCACCGACACCACCTTGCCGATGTTGATGCCCAGGAACTCCACCGGCGCGTCCACCGCCAGCCCGCGTACCGATTGTTCGAAGCGCATGCGCATGTAGCGCGGCTCGCCATCGGGCGGCGCCATCGCCAGCGCGCGCTCGCTGAACAGCTTGTATTCCGCGTCTTCCGCTGCCGGCGTGCTGTCGTGCGGACCGGGCGGATCCTGGAAGGCCACGCCGCCGGCCAGCACCGTGGCCAGCGACTGGGTGTTGAGCTTCAAGCCGTTGGCGCCGATCGACACGTCCACGCCGCTGGCGTTCCAGAAGCGCGAATCGGTGGTGACGAAGCGGTCGTTGGGCCCGTCCACGAAGATGTGCAGCGATACGCCCTTGCCGTCCTTGTCCAGCTCGTACGACGCCACCCGCCCCACCTGGATGCGCCGGTAGTACACCGGCGAGCCGATGTCCAGCGAACCGAGGTCGTCGCTGTGCAGGATGAAGCTGCGGCCAGGCGCGCCGTGGTTGACGGCCGGCGGAGTCTCCAAGCCCTCGAACGTGGTCCGCGGCTCCTTCGAATCGCCCACGTCGGCGCCGATGAACGCGCCCGACAGCAGCGTGTCGATGCCGGACACGCCGCCCAGTCCGATGCGCGGACGCACCACCCAGAAACGGGTATCGCGGGTGGCGAAGCCTTCGGCGCTCTTCTCCAGCGCCACGCGCACCAGCACGTGGCTGCGATCCTCGCTGAGCTGGATCTTGCCGACCCGGCCGATCACCACATTCTTGTATTTCACCGGCGTCTTGCCGGCATCCAGGCCCTCGGCGCTCTGGAAGCTGATGGTGACTTCGGGGCCGGCCTGCAGCCAGCTGTTGACCACCAGCGACAGCGCGATCACCGCCGCCAGCACCGGAATCAGCCAGATCAGCGAAACGTTGACGCGCCGCCGCTTCACCACCGGTCGCGGCAGGTTCCCGCGCTCGGGCAGGTCCTGGTCAGTGCGGTTTTCGTCAGTCATCGGTGTCCCTGCCGTCCCAGATCAATCGTGGATCGAAGCTCATCGAAGCCAGCATGGTCAAGACCACGGTCAGGCCGAAAAAAATCACCCCGGGCAACGGTTCCACCCGACTCAACACGCTGAAGCGCACCAGCGCGGTCAGCAGCGAAACCACGAACACGTCCAGCATCGACCAGTAGCCCACCAGCTCCACGATGCGGTACAGGCCGGCGCGCTGCTGCCGCGCCCAGCTGCTACCGCGCCGGCTGCTGACCAGCAGCGTCCCCAGCGCCAGGAACTTCAGCATGGGCACCACGATGCTGGCGGTGAACACGATGATCGCCAGGTTCGGCGATCCATTCTTCCACAACTCCACCACGCCGCTGATGATGGTGTTGTCGTCGATGTCGTTGAGGCTGGCGGTGCGCATGATCGGCACCACGTTGGCAGGGATGTACATGATGAAGGCGGCAATCAGCAGCGCCCACGTGCGCGAATAGCTGCCCGGCTTGCGCCGGTGCAGCGCCACGCCGCAGCGCGGGCACGCCACCACCTCGGCCGCACCGGCGGCGGCATGCGCATCGCGGCATACCAGCCCGCACACATGGCAGCCGATCAGGCCCAGCTCCGCCGCACGCGGCAACGCGTTCAAGCGGCGGCCTCGGGCGTAAGCCACAACCGCCGCAGGTCGATGCCGGCGAACACGGTGATCAGCACGGTCAGCGCCGCGTAAGCGTAGATGCCCGGCTCCGGCGTCACGTCGAAATAGGCATGCGCCTTGACGATCGCCACCAGCGCGCCCAGCACGAACACCTCGCTCATCGTCCACGGGTTCAGGTAATGCAGCCCTACCATCATCGGCACGAAACCCGGCGCGCGGCGGCCTTGCCGGGCAAACCACAGCAGCCAGCCGAGTTGCAGCATCTTCAGCAGTGGCAGGAAAAACAGCGTGGCGGCCACCAGCACCGAGACGACGCCGGCGTCCTCCCGCCACATCGCGATGATCACGCCCCACAGGGTGGAACTGTTGTGCTGGCCACTGAGCCCCAGCATCACGATCGGCCACATGTTGGCCTGCACGAACACGATCAGCGCAGTGACGATCAGCGCCAGCATCGCGTTCGTGCTCAACCGATAATGGCGCTGCAGCACCTTGCCGCAACGCGCGCAGCGCGCCACCTCGCCCCGCGCAAGCGCCAGCCGCTGGTACACCGTGTCGCAATGTTCACAGACGATCAACGCTTCGGACGTCGTGCCCATGCATTCCAACCCTTGCCGGCCGCCGGCGTGGCGACCGCGCAATTCTCGCAAATCCGCCGTGAACGCGCTCAGATGCGGCCGCGCGGTTGATATGCTGGGCAATGCCCTGATCTGGATCGGCATCCGCCAAGCTGGAGTTACCCGTGACTGACGCCACCGCACTGCCCATTGTTTTCGACGTCGAGACGCCAACCTTCGAAGCCGACGTGTTGCAGGCCTCGCTCACCACGCCCGTGCTGGTGGACTTCTGGGCGCCCTGGTGCGAGCCGTGCAAGACGCTGGGCCCGATGCTGGAAAAGCTCGCCGCCGAATACAACGGCGCGTTCCGGCTGGGCAAGGTCGACGTGGACCAGCAGCAGGAACTGGCGGCGATGTTCGGCATCCGCAGCGTGCCCACCGTCGTGATGGTGAAGGACGGCCAGGTGCTGGACGGCTTCGCCGGCGCATTGCCCGAGGGGCAGTTGCGCGAGTTCCTGTCGCGTCACGTGCAGCCGCTGGCCGCATCCCCCACCGATGACGCGACGGAAGACACGCCGGAAACACCCGAGCAAGCCCTGGGGCGCATCCAGCAGGCGATCGCCGCCGAACCCCACAAGGCCGAACTGAAGCTGGACCTGGCGCTGGCCCTGCTGCGCGTCGGCCAGACCGCCGCGGCCGAGGCGGAACTGGCCGCCCTGCCCGTCAACCTGGCCACCGACGCCCGCGCGGTGCGCCTGCGCAGCGAGCTGGATCTGGCCCATGCGCTGAAAGACGCGCCGGAGCTGACTACGCTGCAGCAGCGCGTGGAAGCCGACGGCAACGATTGGGAAGCCCGCGACCAGCTGGGCGTGCGCCTGCTGCTGGAAGGCGACGTGGAAGCCGGCCTCGACCAGTTCCTGGTCATCCTGCAGAAGGCACGCGACTGGAACGACGGCCAAGCCAAGAAGCGTCTGCTGGCCGCGTTTGCCACGCTGGACGATGCGGACGTGGTGGGTCGCTACCGGCGCAAGATGGCGTCGCTGCTGTTTTGACGTGAGCGGGGAAAGCATCGCTCGTCCCGGACCCTGGTAGACCCCATCAACCCATACCGATCGACTTCCCTCAAACCGTTCGGGCTGAGCGTAGCCGCGCAGCGGCGAAGTCGAAGCCTCCCTCGGCATGCCCTTCGACTT
>JBIQMK010000135.1:0-9051 GCA_044463365.1 Rhodanobacter sp.
CAGGATCGAGCCGGGCGCTGTGATGACCAGCTCGGCCGCCGAGCCGACGGCGCGGGATCTTGCCGAAACCTTTTTGCGCGATCTGCAGGATCGCATCTGCAGCGCGATCGAGCAGGCCGACGGTGGCGCCCGCTTCGAGGAGGACGCCTGGCAGCGCGCCGCCGGCGGTGGCGGTCGCACCCGGGTGCTGCGCGACGGCGCGGTATTCGAGCAGGCCGGCGTGAATTTCTCCCGTGTGTCCGGCCACACCTTGCCGCCCAGCGCCACCGCGCACCGGCCCGACCTGGCCGGCGGCAGTTTCGTCGCCACCGGCGTGTCGCTGGTGCTGCACCCGAAGAATCCGCACGTGCCCACCACCCACGCCAACGTGCGCTATTTCGAGGCCAGCAAGGAGAGTGTGGAGCCGGTGTGGTGGTTCGGTGGCGGTTTCGACCTCACCCCGTTCTACCCGGTGGACGAGGACGTGCGGCACTGGCACGCGGTGGCGCGCGACCTGTGCGAGCCGTACGGTATGGACGTCTATTCGCGTTACAAGCAATGGTGCGACGAGTACTTCTACCTGAAGCATCGCGACGAGACCCGCGGCGTGGGCGGGCTGTTCTACGACGACTTGAACGAGGGCGGCTTCGAGCGCTGCTTCGCCTTCACCCGCGACGTGGGCCAGGGTTTTCTTGATGCCTACCTGCCGATTGTGGAACGCCGCAAGGGCACGCCTTACGGCGAGCGCGAGCGCGAGTTCCAGCTGTACCGGCGCGGCCGCTACGTGGAGTTCAACCTGGTCTACGACCGCGGCACCCTGTTCGGCCTGCAGTCGGGCGGGCGCACCGAGTCGATCCTGATGAGCCTGCCGCCGCGGGTGCGTTTCGAATACGCCTACGTGCCGGAGCCCAACTCGGCCGAAGCGAAGCTGGCGGCATACCTGAAGCCCCGCGACTGGCTGTTGTAGGAGCGGCTTCAGCCGCGACCGTTACCGCCGCACGCCTGTCGCGGCTGAAGCCGCTCCTGCCGTTTGGCGAGCTCAGCGCAACGCCACATCGGTTTCGCGCAACACCTGCGCCAGGCATTCGCGCTTCAGCCGCAGACAGTCATAAGCCTGGGCCATGGCATCGACGAAGCGCCGATCGCCCGTAAGCGCGGGCGGGAACACGGCGTCGAGCGCGAGAAACGCGGGCAGGTCGTGCGCCACCTCGTTCACGCAGGCGCGGCCGATCCTGAGCAGTTCCGGCGCGAGCGGATCGACCAGCGTCTCGCCGGCCTGCGCCCGTTGCCGCACGAAGTGCATCCACGCCGCCACCGGCAGGCACAGCCGCTCGATCGGGTGGCCGCTGCGCAGGTGGTCGAGGAGGGTGCCGAACAGGCGGAATGGCAGTTTCTGCGAGCCGTCCCACGCGATCTGCGCCAGCTCGTGGCGGATCGTGGGGTTGCGGAAACGCTGCAGGATCGACTCGATGTAGGCAGTCAGATCCATGCCGGGCGGGCTGACCAGGGTGGGCCGGATGTCCTCGATCATCAGGCGGCGCACGAACGCGGCCAGCGCCGGATCGTTCATGGCGTCCCCCACGCTGGCATGACCCAGCAGCAGGCCCAGATAGGCCAGCGAGGAATGCGCACCGTTGAGCAGGCGCAGTTTGGCGCGCACGTACGCCGGCACGTCGCCGGTCAGGGTGACGCCGACGCTGGCGAAATCGGGGCGCTCGTTGCAGAACGCGTCCTCGATCACCCACTGGCTGAACGCCTCGCGCTGCACGGGCCACTGGTCGCGCACGCCCAGCGCCTCACTCACGCGTTGGCACAGGGCGGTATCGGTGGCCGGCACGATGGCGTCCACCATGGTGCGGGGAAAGGTCGCTTCCTGCTCGATCCAGCGCGCCAGCGCGGTGCTGCCTTGCGCCGTGGCCAGCCGCAGCACGGCGGCGCGCAGGCGCAGGCCGTTGTCGACCAGGTTGTCGCAGCTGATGGTGGTGAACGGCGCCAAGCCGCGCACGTGACGGCGGCGCAGCCCTTCGACCAGGTAGCCGAGCGCGCTGGCCGGCTGCTGCGGCGTGGCCAGGTCGTGCATCACGTCCACGTGGCGCAGGTCCAGCTCGCCGCGGGCATCCAGGCAGTAGCCCTTCTCGGTGACGGTGAGGGTGACGATGCGGGTCTGCGGGTTGGCCAGCCGCTCCAGCACGCGCTCGCGATCGGCGGCGGCTACCAGCACCTCGCGCAGCGAGCCGATCACCCGATAGGACACCTGCCGGTCCAGCACCGCCATGGTGTACAGGCCCTGCTGCGGCCGCAGCGCGTCGCGCAGGCCGCGGCTTTTCAGCGATACCGCGCAGATGCCCCAACCCGGTTCGCGCGCCAGCAGGCGGTCGATGAACGCGGCCTGGTGGGCACGGTGGAAGGCGCCGGGGCCCAGGTGGACGATGCCGATGCCGACGGCGTCCAGCGGATAGTCCGGCAGCGCCACATGGGTGCTCGGGGCCGGCAGCGAGTCCCGGCCGAGCAGGGCGCTCGGTGCGCCAGCGGTGGCGGCATCCGCGCGGCTCACAGGGTGACTCCGGTTTTCCACAAGGCAATCTCGCGTTCGTCGTTGATCTCGTTGCGGGCCTCCTTTCCCGAGGCCGTGTCCAGCACCAGCTGTTGCAGTTCGTCGGCCAGCGCCTCCATGCCGCGACCATCCAGCAGCGCACCGGCATCGAAGTCGATCCACCGGGGCTTGGCCGCGGCCAGCGCGCTGTTGGTGGCGATCTTCAGCGTCGGCACCGGAAAGCCCAGCGGCGTGCCGCGACCGGTGGTGAACAGGATTACGGTAGCACCGGCGGCGGTGAGCGCGGTGGCCGATACCGCATCGTTGCCCGGCGCTTCCAGCAGGGCCAGGCCGGGCAACTGCGCGCGCTGGCCGTAGCGCAGCACCTGGGTGACGGTGGCGTGGCCGCCCTTCTGCACCGCGCCCAGCGATTTCTCCTCCAGCGTGGTGATGCCGCCGGCGATGTTGCCGGGCGAGGGGTTCTCGTGCACGGGTTGGCCGTGATCGAGGAAATAGCGCTTGAAGTCGTTGACCAGGGCGCCGATCTGCTCGAACACCTCGCGGCTCTGCGCGCGCGCCATCAACGTCTGCTCGGCGCCGAAGATCTCGGGAATCTCGGTGAGGATGGGCGTGCCGCCAGCCGCCGCCACCCGATCGGCGATGCGGCCCACCACCGGATTGGCGGTGATGCCGCTGAAACCGTCGGAGCCGCCGCATTTCAGGCCGATGACCAGGTCCGACAGGCCGCAGGGTTCGCGCCGGTCCTGTTCGGCCACGGCCAGCAGTTCCTCCACCGCGGCCAGGCCCTGCTCCACCTCGTCGTCAGCAAGCTGCGAGTTGAACCAGCGCAGGCGGGACGGATCGATACCGTCCATGGCCTCCAGCAGCCACTTCATCTGCAGCGACTCGCAGCCCAGGCCCACCAGCAACACGCCGCCGGCGTTGGGGTGGCGCGCCAGCGCGGCCAGCATCTGGCGGGTGTGCTCCAGGTCGCTGCCCAGCTGCGAGCAGCCGAACGGGTGGGTGAACGCGTGCACGCCATCGACGCGCCCGCCAAAGCGGCGATCGGCCGCCTCCGCAATGCGTCGCGCGGTGCGCGCCACGCAACCCACCGTGCACAGCACCCAGATCTCGTTGCGGGTGCCGACCCGGCCGTCGGCGCGGCGGTAGCCCTGGAAGACGGCGGCCGCGTCGGCGTCGGGCGCGTGTGTCGGAGCCAGCGGCTGGTAGCGGTAATCCAGCGTGCCCGACAGCCCGGTGGCCATGTTGTGGGTGTGTACCCAGTCGCCCGCGGCCACCGGCGCGGTGGTGCGGCCGATCGCGAAACCGTATTTGTGCACCGGCTGACCGGTGGCCAGCGCCCGTACGGCGAACTTGTGTCCTTGCGGCACGGGCTGGCGCAGCCGCACCTTGCCGGCGGCCAGCGACACCATGGCGCCCTCGGCCAGATCGGCCAAGGCGATCGCCACATCGTCCCCGGCGTGGACGTGCAGGGCGGTGAGGGGAGCAGGACGGTCAGGGGTCATGGCATTCGTCGTAACAGCAAGTAACCGGTGTCATTGAACCTCACGGCGCAGGGATTTGTCGCGCTGGTCGGAGCACAGATGGGGCATCGCCACCGACAGGAGTGCCACGCTACACCCGAATCCGGATCGGGGACATCCCGCGCGGCGATGGAAATCCCCCGGCGACAAGGGTATCCGCTGTTCAGGTTCGCCGCCGATGACACCGGTGACCAAAAAGCTGGCCAGATGGCTATGATGGGGCTCGCCACCGCCGACGGCGGCCGCAGGCTCGTCGCCGTCGATCGACCCCGCCAGCCTGCCGATCCACGCGCTCCCTGAACTCGCGCGCCTACCCGCAAGAGGACCGCCATGTACCAGAAGACCTACCACGCCACCCATCCCGACATGATGGACGGCGCCAGCAACGACCAGCTGCGCGACCGCTACCTGATGACCGAACTGTTCGCGGCCGACGAGGTCCGCCTCAACTACAGCCACAACGAGCGCTTCGTGATCGGTGGCGCCGCCCCGCTGAAGCAGGCGCTGGCGCTGCCGCGGCAGACCGAGCCGGCCTCCGCCGCCGGTCAGCCGTTCCTGCAGCGGCGCGAGCTGGGCGCGGTGAACGTGGGCGGCGGCGTGGGCCGCATCCGCGTCGACGGGCAGGCGTTCGAGATGCAGCCCAAGGACGGCCTGTACGTGCCGATGGGCAGCGCCGAGGTGAGTTTCGAGTCGGTGGACCCGGCCAACCCGGCGCGCTTCTACCTGATCTCCACCCCCGCGCACGCCCGTTTCGAGCTGAAGCACATCCCGATCGACCAGGCCGTGGCGCTGGAGCGCGGCGCGCTGGAAACCTCCAACGAGCGCACCATCTACCAGTACATCGTGCCGGCCACCTGTGCCTCGTCGCAGTTGCTGCTGGGGCTGACCGTGCTCAAGCCCGGCAGCGTGTGGAACACCATGCCGCCGCACCTGCACGACCGCCGCTCGGAGGTGTACTTCTACTTCGACCTGGGCGAGAACGACCGCGTCTACCACTTCATGGGCGTGCCCGACGCGCAGCGCCACATCGTGATCGCCGACGGCGAGGCGGTGGTGTCGCCGCCGTGGTCGATCCACATGGGCGCCGGCACCAGCAACTACTGTTTCATCTGGGCGATGGGCGGCGAGAATCTCGATTACACCGACATGCACGTGCTCGACATCTGCCAGTTGAAGTGAGGTCGCCATGAATCCCTTCTCATTGCAGGGCAAGGTGGCGCTGGTCAGCGGCGCCAACACCGGCCTGGGCCAGGCCATGGCGATCGCGCTGGCCGAGGCCGGCGCCGACGTGGCCGCCGTGGGGCGCACCGATCCGGCCGACACCGCCCAAGCGGTGCGTGCGGCCGGGCGCCGCTTCCACTGGGTCGAGGCGTCGCTGGATACCACGGCGCCGATCCCCGCCATCATCGAAACCGTCGAGCGCGAGCTGGGCGGCATCGACATCCTGGTCAACAACGCCGGCACCATCCGCCGCAACGACGCGCTGGATTTCAGCGAGGACGACTGGGACGCAGTGATGGGCGTGAACCTGAAGACCGTGTTCTTCCTCTCCCAGGCCGTGGCGCGAGGGCTGGTGGCGCGCAAGCGGCCCGGCAAGATCGTCAACATCGCCTCGATGCTGTCGTTCCAGGGCGGTATCCGGGTGGCCTCCTATACGGCCAGCAAATCCGGCCTGCTGGGGCTGACCCGGCTGCTGGCCAACGAATGGGCCGCGCACGGCATCAACGTCAACGCGATCGCCCCCGGCTATTTCGAGACCAACAACACCACCGCGCTGCGCGCCGACGAGAAACGCCAGCGCGAGATCGTGGCGCGCATACCCGCCGGCCGCTGGGGCGTGCCGGCCGACCTGGCCGGCGCCGTGGTGTTTCTGGCCGCGGCGGCCTCGGATTACGTGCACGGCACGGTGTTGCCGGTGGATGGCGGCTGGCTGGCGCGCTAATCGATGGCTGTTGTTGTAGGAGCGGCTTCAGCCGCGACGCTCTTCGCACCTTGAGCAAGAGCGTCGCGGCTGAAGCCGCTCCTGCATGATCTGCGCGAACTTACGGCGTCGCGCCGCTGAACTTCTGCACCGTGGCGCCCTTCACCGGGCCGATCTGCGCGCTGTCGCTGACTTTCAGCACCACGTCGCGGCGAAATTCCAGCGTGCCCTGCACCACCGCGTGCGGGCCGATCACCACGGTCGGGGTGCGGCCGTTCCAGCCGAACCAGCTGCTGGACTTGTCCACCAGGATGCCGCCTTCCACCTGCGAGTTGGCGCCCACGGTGATGTCGCCGCTGACCGTCTCGATGCCGCCAGCCACGTGCGCCGCATCCAGCCTGATGGCGCCGTTGACGTTGCTGAGCTTGCCGCCGATGTCGGCGCCCCTGGCCAGGTCGACGCTGCCGTTGGTGGCCTCGACGTCGCCGCTGACCTTGCTGCCGGTACCGAGGCTGATGGCGCCGTTCACCGTGCTGAGCTCGGCCGCCTGCGCGCGCTCGGCCAGAGTCACCGCGCCGTTGACGGTCTGCGCCTCCTGCACGACGGCGCCGGCGCCGATCTCCACCGCGCCATTGACGGTGCTGACATCGCCGGCGTGCTGGCCGGCCTCCACCCGCGCGGCGCCATTGATCTTGTCGATATCGTTGTCGCTGGCCGCGGCCAGCAGCGGCAGAACCAGGAGCAGGGCAAACAGGATGCGACGCATGGGCAGTTCCTCGTGATGGGTGACGGCTTGAGATGCACTGGCGCCCCCATGGGTTGGCATGACCTGTGGCAGGGCTGCATTTGACGATACCCGATGCTGGGCTGCACCATTCATCGTTTCCCTCCTCCGCAAAAACGGCGCCCACCATGCACAAACTCGTCCTGATCCGGCACGGCCAATCCCAGTGGAATCTCGACAACCGCTTCAGCGGCTGGGCCGACGTCGATCTCACCGAACAGGGCATGGCCGAGGCGCGCGAAGCGGGCCGCCTGCTGAAGGACGCCGGTTACGCGTTCGACGTGGCGCACACCTCGGTGCTGAAGCGCGCCGTGCGCACCCTGTGGGGCGTGCAGGACGAAATGGAACTGATGTGGATTCCCGTGCTCACCGACTGGCGCCTCAACGAGCGCCACTACGGCGCGCTGACCGGCCTCAACAAGGCCGAGACGGCCGCCAAGTTCGGCGAGGACCAGGTGAAGATCTGGCGCCGCAGCTACGACATCCCGCCGCCGGCACTGGAGCGCAGCGCCAACGAGTCGGTGCACGACCCGCGCTACGCCACGCTCGCTCCCAGGGACATCCCCGACACCGAATGCCTGAAAGACACCGTGGCCCGCGTGCTGCCGTACTGGCACGAGGTGCTGGCGCCGGCGATCAAGGCCGGCCAGCGCGTGGTGGTGGCCGCGCACGGCAATTCCCTGCGCGCGCTGGTGAAATACCTGGACGGCATTTCCGACGAAGCCATCGTGGAATTGAATATCCCCAACGGCGTGCCGCTGGTGTACGAGTTCGATGATGAGTTGAAGCCGCTGCGCCACTACTACCTGGGCGATGCGGATGCGATTGCGGCGAAGATGGCGGCGGTGGCGAATCAGGGGAAGGCGAAGTAGGTCGGTAAGAGCTTCGCCGCGGCTTTCCGCGGCGTGTTCGGCTTCGCTGGGCTTTCCCGCGGGGTGCTTCGCTTCGTTGCGGCTTCTCCGCGGCGTGTCCCCCTCTCCCCAGCCCTCTCCCCGCAGGGGAGAGGGGATTACGGCTTCTTTCGATTTTGAGGCGCGGCGTTGTGTGGGCTTGCCGCCACGAAACGCGGAAGTCCGAAGCCACCGTGACCTCCTCTCCCCCTTGGGGGAGAGGAAAGAGGAGAGGGGCCGGTGCTTGCGGGGAAGCCGACGCGACGCGTCGATATCTAAATCACCGCCTCATATCAACACGCTGACAACCGTCACTCGTCAGTGCAACGGTCGCCGCACTAAGCTGGCGCTGTCCCAACACCGGATCGCGCCATGCCCGAGCACATGCTCAACTACCTCGTCGCGCTGCCGTTTATCGCCTGGATGATGTGGCGCCGTATCAGCCGGCAGTTTGGCCGCCAGCCGATCCGGCGCAAGCGCATGATTTTCCGGGTGGCCATTTTCGCCATGGTCGGCGGCTTGCTGATGCTCAGCGGCCTGCACCGGCTGGCATTGGCCGAAGGGGCGCTGGGCGGCATGCTGATCGGCGGCGCCCTCGGCCTGTGGGGGCTGAAGCTCACCCGCTTCGAGGCCGACCCCGTCCGCGGCGACGGCTACGTGCCCAACCGCTGGATCGGCGCGCTGCTCACGGTGCTGTTGCTGGGCCGGCTGGCCTGGCGTTTCATGGTGATCGGCTCGCAAGTCCCGCCCGGCGCGGAGGATCCGATGGGTCAGGCGATGGCGTCCCACAGCGCCAGCCCGCTGACGATGCTGGTGGTCGGCGTGCTGGTGGGCTACTACCTCGTGTATTACAGCGGCTTGCTGATCCACCACCGGCGGTTCCAGCGGGCGCAGCCAGCTTCCACAGCCAGCGATGGCATCTAGCGATACGTTGATCGAATTTCTGCCCGTCATTCCAGCGAACGCTGGAATCCAGTGCCTTCACGCAGCTGCCGCGGCGCTGGATCCCGGCGTTCGCCGGGATGACGGGTCATGCACCCGCGCGGCGCCTCGTTAGGGAAGGTGCGCGCTGGCCAGGTAGTCCTCGCTCTGCATCTCGATCAGCCGTGACTCGGTGCGACCGAATTCCGCGCGCAGGCGTTCGCCGTCGTACAGCTCGGTGATCGGCGCGGCGGCGGACAGCACCAGTTTCACGCGGCGGTCGTAGAACTCGTCCACCAACTGCACGAAACGGCGCGCCGCGTCCTCGCTGTAGACGCTGAATTGCGGCACGTTGGCCACGATCACCGCGGGCCAGGCCTTGGCCAGTTCGATGTAGTCGGCCACCGCGCGCGGGCCTTCGCACAGCGCCGGGAAATCGAACCACAGGATGTTGTCGGCCCGCTTGCACAGCGCGATGT
>JBIQMK010000136.1:0-9016 GCA_044463365.1 Rhodanobacter sp.
ACGTTCGCATCCATGCCGCGGCCGTCGTCGCTGACGGAAATCACGATGTGCTCGCCGCGCTGGCTGGCGGACAGGCACACGCGGGCCTTGTCGGGCTTGCCCGTGCGCTTGCGCTCGTCGGGCGTCTCGACGCCATGGTCGAGCGCGTTGCGCAACAGATGGATCAACGGATCGGCCAGCGACTCCACCAGGCTGCGATCGAGATCGGTGCCCTCGCCTTCGAGCACCAGCTCCACGTTCTTGCCGAGTTGGCGGGCCAGGTCGCGCACGATGCGCGGAAAACGCTGGAACAGGCGCCCCACCGGCTGCATGCGCATGCCCAGCACGGCGGTCTGCAGTTCGTCGGCGACGCGGTCGAGTTCGTTGGCGGCGATCACCAAGGCCTCGTCGGCGCTGTTGGCGGCAAGGCTGAGCAGACGGTTGCGCACCAGGATCAGCTCGCCGGCGCGGTTGACCAGCGCATCCAGCCGCGCGGTATCGACGCGTACGGTGGTTACCGCGGCCGCGGCATTACGTGGGGGCGCCGGCGCGGGTGCCGGGGCGGGGACAGGCGCCGGCGCGACCGCCGGCGCGGCAACCGGCGCGGGCAGCGGCGCGGCGCCAGGCTGGCCGCCCTGGCCGTGCAGGGCATCCAGCAGCGCCTCGAATTCGTCGTCGTCGATGGCGCCACCGGAGGCGGGCGCGGGCGCGGCGGGCGTGGTCGCGACCGGCGCCGGCTCGACCGTTCCCGGCGCGTGGGTGCCGTACATCTTGTCCAGCAGCGCCTCGAATTCGCTGTCGTCGATGGCGTCGCCGCCACCGCTCGCCTCGACCGCCGCCGCGACGGGCACGGGCACGGGTGCGGGGGCCGGGGCGGCGTCGGTCCGATGCAATCGCTGCAGCAACGCCGGCGGCGGCATCGCCAGCGGCGCGTCCGCACCAAGCGCGGCCATCATGTCGTTGAGCAGGTCCACCGCCTCGAGCAGCGCATCCATCAACGGCGCGTCGAGCACCACGGCGCCATTGCGGGCACCGTTGAGCAGATCCTCGGCCTGATGGCACAGCTGCACCATCGGCTCGATCGCCAGGAAGCCCGCGCCACCCTTGACCGTGTGGAAGGCGCGGAACACCGCGTTCAGCAGCTCGCTGTCGTGCGGGTTCGCTTCCAGTCCGATCAACTGCTCGCCCAGCGCCTGCACCAGCTCGCCGGCCTCGACCAGAAAGTCCTGGCGCAGCTCGTTGTCGAACTCTGCGGTCACGGCAGGCGCGCCTTCAAAACCCGAATTCGCTGAGCAGACGATCGGCATCGTCCTGGCTGGATACCTTGACCACGCTGGCCGGCGCCTCGCTGCCGGCCAGCGCACCGGTGAGGCGCACCAGCTCGAGCAGGGACGATTCCACGCTCTCGATGAAGTTGACCACCTTCTTGATGCGTTGGCCGGACAGGTCCTGCCACGACTGCGCCATCACCATGTCGGCCAGGCCATCCTTGCAGCTGATCGCGAAATCGCTGGCCTGATGGGCCAGTACCGCGGCCGGGTCGCTCTTGCTGTCGGTGAACTCCAGCACTTCGCTGGCATTGTGGGCCAGCGACTCGGCCGCCGGACGCATGCGCTCGGCGAAATCGATGCTGCGATGCGCCGCCTGCGCGCTCATCTCCAGCACGTCGTTGAGGTGCTTGCGCGCGTCGGCGACGCTGCCGGGGATGCCTTCATTGGCCAGTTCGCCGCCGAGCCGGCGCATGGCGCCGTGCAGGTCGCGCGCCAGCTGGCCCAGCGCGCGGAAAAGGCGTTGTTCGCGGTCGCGCACCATCACGTCCAGCGCGTGCTCGAAGGCGGGGCCATCGGGGCTGTTGAGCAGATCGCGCAATTCCTGCGGCAGGCTTTGTTCGTTCAATACGGGCAGGATGGCGTTCATGCGTTCGCTCCGGCGGCAGCGATCCGTTCGAAGATCTTGCCGAGTTTTTCCTTCAGGGTTACTGCCGTGAACGGCTTGACGATGTAGCCGTTCACGCCCGCCTGGGCGGCGGCGATGATCTGGTCACGGTTGTTTTCGGCGGTGACCATCAGCACCGGCAGCCCCTTGAGCGCCGGCTCGGCGCGGATCGCGCGCAGCAGGTCGATGCCCGTCATGTTGGGCATGTTCCAGTCGGTCACGACCAGGTCGAACGGCTGATTGCGCAGCATGATCAGCGCGTTCTCGCCATCGTCGGCCTCCTGGATCAGCGGGTTGCTGAAACCCAGCTCGACCAGGAGGTTGCGGACGATGCGCCGCATGGTGGAGAAGTCGTCCACCACCAGGATTTTCATGTTCTTGTCCAAACCGCATTCTCCGTTAGTGCTTTTCGGGCGGAGGTACCGGACCCCTGGTTCGCCGGTGCCGCTTGTTCAGTCGTATCCGCTGGATCGAATTCAGTCGCGCCAGTCGCCCAGCCGTGCGCGCAACCGGATCACCGCCTGGCCATGGATCTGGCAGACGCGCGATTCGCTCACGCCGAGCACGGCGCCGATTTCCTTCAGGTTCAATTCCTGCTCGTAATACAGCGACATCACCAGTTGCTCGCGCTCGGGCAGGCCGGTGATCGCATCCACCAGCGCATCGCGCATGCCCTGGTGTTCGATGCTGTCGGCCGGGCCCAGTCCCGATTCGTCGGCCACGTCGAGCGCGGCGCTTTCCTCGCCATCGTCCGGTGCGGTGAGGCTCAGCAATCGGGCACACGCCGCGTCGGCCAGCACCTGGTGGTATTCCTCGGCGCCGATGCCCAGGCGCTTCATCACTTCGGCGTCCTCCGCCTCGGTACCGGTCTCGGCCTCGATCTGGCGTACCACTTCGGCCACTTCGCGGGTCTTGCGATGTACCGAGCGCGGGGTCCAGTCGGTGCGCCGCAATTCGTCCAGCATGGCGCCACGGATGCGGATACCCGCATACGTCTCGAAACTGGCGCCCCGGTCGAGGGCGTAATTGCGCGATGCCTCCAGCAAACCGATCATTCCTGCCTGTATCAAATCGCCCACGTCGACGCTGGTCGGCAACCGCCCCATCAGGTGATAGGCGATGCGCCGTACCAGCGGCGCATGCCGACGTACCAGTTCGTCGGCGCTTTCGCGGGAATGTTGCAGATACTCCGATGCCACGTTCATCTCACCACCCCGTTGACGACACAGGCTGACCGCCAAAGAAGGCGATGCGGCCATGGCCCGCGCGCTCGGGTTCTGCCCATGTATCGACCGCACCCGCCAATTGCTTGAATGCCATCGCCGAACGGCTCGACGGCCACAGGTCCACTACCGCGCATTGGCGGCGGATGGCCTGTCGCAGACGCTCGTCGTGCGGCACCCACCCGGTGAAATCGATCACCACGTCCAGGAAGCGGTCGCTTACCCGCGACAGCTTTTGATGCAGTTGGCGCGCCTCCCCCTCGTTGCGCACCATGTTGGCGACCATGCGGAAGCGGCGTACGCCGAAATCGCGGCTGAGCACCTTGATCATGGCGTAGGCGTCGGTGAGAGAAGCGGGCTCATCGCACACCACCAGCATCACGTCGTCGGTGGCGGCGGCGAACATCGATACGCTGTCGGACAAGCCGGCGGCGGTGTCGACCAGCAGGTACTGCGGCGGCTGCGGCAATTCGTCGAACGCGCGGATGACCGCGGCATGCTCGCCGTTGTCCAGTTGTGCCAGCCGGCGCGCGCCGGAGCCGGCGGGAATCACGCGCAGGCCGCGCGGCGCTTCCAGGATCAGGTCTTCCAGGCCGCATTCGCCGTCGAGCAGGTGGCCGATGTGGCGCGCCGGCGTGAGCCCCAGCAGCACGTCGACATTGGCCAGGCCCATGTCGGCATCCAGCAGCATCACGTCGTGGCCGGCCATCGCCAGCGACATGCCCAGGTTCACCGATACGGTGCTCTTGCCCACGCCGCCCTTGCCGCCGGCAATGGCGATGGCGCGGCAGCGGCGGCGCGGCTTGCCCGGCATGTCGAGCAGGCCATCGGCCTTGCCCGTGCCGGCCGTGCCGTTGGGCTCACCTGCCATCGCGGAAAACAGGTTCTTCAGACCGGAGGCCTGGTCCATTGCGAGTACTCCAATCATGCGCTGGCCACCGCGAGGCCAAACCGTTCTGCCATCAGACTCTCATCCGGCGCATTGCTTTTCAACGATTGCGCGGCGCGACACACGAGGGTACGGGCGTTGGCCTCGGCGATGTCCTCGGGAACGCGTTGTCCGTCGGTGGTGTAGTCGAGCGGCAACCGGTGGCGAATCAGCACCGACAACGCACCGCCGAGGCTGGGTGCCTCGTCCAGCTTGGTGAGGATGCAGGCCTGCGGCTGCAGCGGTTCGTAGGCACGGATGGATTGTTCCAGCGCATCCGATTGCGCGTTGGCGGCCAGCACCAGGCAGGCGCGCAGCCCGCCGGCGGCGGCCAGCACGTCCATCTGCTGGGCCATGCGCGGATCGCTGCCGGCCACGCCGGCGGTATCCACGAGGACGGTCTGGCGACCCTGCAGCAGGCCAAGCACCTTGCGCAGGCTGCTCACGTCGTGCGCGGGATACACCCGCACGCCGAGCAAGCGGCCGTAATGTTCCAGCTGGGCGGCGGCGCCGATGCGGTAATGGTCGGTGCTGATCAGGGCCACCTGGTCGGCGCCATGACGCAGCACGGCGCGCGCAGCCAGCTTGGCGATGGTGGTGGTCTTGCCCACGCCGGTGGGGCCGACCAGCGCGGTCACGCCGGCGGCGTCGGACAAGCCGCGACCGCTGATCACCAGGCTGCGGCTGAGCATGCCCAGCGGCAGGTAGCGCGCCTGCTCGGCGCTCAGCTGGTCGGGCAGTTCGGCCACCAGCGCGCGCGCCACGTCGGCCTCGATACCGAGCCGGGTCAGTTCGCGCAGCACCCGCGCGCGCTGCGGCTGGCGCCGGTCCATGTCGTTCCAGGCCAGGCTGGAAAGCTGCATCTCCAGCATCTCGCGCATGCTGCCCAGTTCGGCGCGCAGGCGCGCGGTGTCCTGCGCCGTGCGATCGATCACCGGATGCGCCGCGGCCGCGGAAGACACCGCCACCAGCGGCGGCATCGCTACCGGCGGCTCCATGCGGGACGGCTGCGGCAAGGGAGGAAGGTGGCCGGCCGGGGCGGCGGCGATCGCATGCAGCGGACGCTTCGGCGGCTGCGGAGCCGGCGGCGGCACCGCGGCAACCTGCGGCTCGTCGTCGGCGACCGCGGGAGAAGCCTCGGGCGCTTCCGCCGACGGCGCACCGTGCCGGGCCGCTTCGCGGATCAGGGCCTCGTCGTAGTCGATGGCCGCAATGACCTCGATGCCCTCGGCCAGTCGCCGGGTGGACAGGATCACCGCATCCGGGCCCTGCTCCTCGCGTACTTCACGCATCGCCTGGCGCATGTCCTTGGCAACGAAACGCTTGATCTTCATGGCGTGCTCCTGGAGCGGGAATAGGGAATCGGGAATGGGGAATCGGTCAGGGCAAGTGCGTTGCCGCCGGGTGATACCTCATCGTTTGCTGGCTCTCGATTCACGATTCCTGCTCCCTCTTCTTATTGACCCAGTGCCTGGACCAGCCGCACGCGGCGGTTGTCGGGCACTTCGTTGTAGGCAAGTACGTGCAGGTTTTGTGCCACATGCCGGGTAAAGCGGGCGAGCCATGGCCGCAACTGCGGCGCAACCAGCAAAACAGCCGGTTCGCCAGTGACTTCCTGGCGCCGCGCGGCGTCGGCCACGCTCTGCTGCAGGCGGTCGGCCAGGCCCGGTTCCACCGCCGCGCCGGCCACACCGCTGCCGGTCAGCGAGTTCATCAGGATCTGTTCCAGCTCCGGCGCCAGCGTGATCACCGGCACCTCGGTGCCCAAACCTGTGATCTCCTGCACGATCTGGCGGCCCAGCGCCACGCGCACGGCGGCGGTGAGAACGCCGGGATCCTGACTATGCGCGGCATGTTCCGCCAAGGATTCGACGATGCTGCGCATGTTGCGGATCGGCACGCGCTCGGCCAGCAGGTTCTGCAGCACTTTCACCACGGCGCCCAGGGTCAGCCGCTTGGGCACCAGATCCTCGACCAGCTTCGGCGCGGTGGCCGCCAGGCGGTCCAGCAGTTGCTGCACGTCCTGGTGGCTGAGCAGCTCGTGCGCGTGGTTCTGCAGGATGTGCGACAGATGGGTGGCGATGACGGTGGCCGGATCGACCACGGTGTAACCGTAGCTTTGCGCCAGGTCGCGCTGGCCGCTGTCGATCCACACCGCGTCCAGCCCGAACGCCGGGTCCTGCGTGACGATGCCCTGCAGGGTGCCGTGCACCTGGCCGGGGTTGATCGCCATCAGCCGCTCGTTGTGCACCTCGGCCTCGCCCATCGGCACGCCCATCAGGGTGATGCGGTAGGTGTTGGGGCCCAGGTCCAGGTTGTCGCGGATGTGCACCGCCGGCACCAGGAAACCCAGCTCCTGCGACAACTTGCGGCGCACCGACTTGATCCGCCCCATCAGCTCGCCACCCTGGTGGGTGTCGACCAGCGGAATCAGCCGGTAGCCCACTTCCAGGCCCAGCGGATCGACGCTGGCGACGTCTTCCCAGCCCAGCTCCACGCGCTCGGGCGGCGTGGTGGCCAGCGGCGCCTCAGCCACCGCCTCGGCTAGCTGGGCGCGGGTATCGCGCTCGCGTTTCAGCAGCAGCCAGGCAGCACCGGCGCAGGCAGCGCCCAGCAGCAGGAAGGCCACGTTCGGCATGCCGGGGATCACGCCCATCACGGTCAGCACCGCCGCGGCCACACCCAGCGCACGCGGCTGGCCGAACACCTGGCCGAACACCTGCTTGCCCATGTCCTGCGATTTGGAAACGCGAGTGACGATGATGGCCGCGGCCACCGACAGCATCAGCGCCGGCACCTGCGCCACCAGGCCGTCGCCGATGGTCAGCAGGGTATACGTGGAGGCCGCCTCGCCGGCCGACAGGCCGTGCTGCATCACGCCCACGAAAAAGCCGCCGACGATATTGATCACCAGGATCAGGATGCCGGCGGTGGCGTCGCCGCGCACGAACTTGGAGGCGCCGTCCATCGAACCGTAGAAGTCCGCCTCCTCGCGCACTTCCTGGCGCCGGTCGCGCGCCTGTTCCTGGGTCAGCAGGCCCGCGTTCAAGTCGGCATCGATCGCCATCTGCTTGCCGGGCATCGCGTCCAACGTGAACCGCGCGGTCACCTCCGACACGCGGGTGGCGCCCTTGGTGACCACCACGAAGTTGATGATGGTGATGATGGCGAACACCACCAGGCCGACGGCGAAGTTGCCGCCGATGACGAACTCGCCGAACGCCTCGATCACCTTGCCGGCGGCACCGGGGCCGTCATGGCCGTGCAGCAGCACCACGCGGGTGGAGGCGATGTTCAGTGCCAGGCGCAGCAAGGTCGCCATCAGCACCACGGTGGGAAACGCCGCGAACTCCAGCGGCCGCATCACGTAGACCACCGCCAGCAGGATCACCAGCGACAGCGCGATATTGAAGCTGAACAACATGTCGAGCAGGAACGGCGGCAGCGGCAACATCATCATTGCCAGCATCACCAGCATCATCACCGGTGCGCCAATTCCCCGTCGGGCGAGGTGTTTGAAGTTGCCTAGTACGTCTGCACCCGTCATGGATTTGACTCGTCATGTGTCGCGATAAGGCCCCATCAGTTCAGGATCGACGTCGGGGACCGGTGCCGCAGGCGGTGTCTCGCCCTGCGCCGTTGCTTGCTTCAGCTGGTAGACGTAGGCCAGGATCTGCGCCACCGCCACGTACAGGGCGGCGGGTATTTCCCGCCCTATTTCCGTCGTTGCATACAAGGCGCGTGCCAACGGCGGCGCCTCGACCATCGGGATCTGGTGGGAGCCCGCCACCAGGCGGATCTGCTGGGCCAGCACGTCCATGCCCTTGGCGATCACCCGCGGCGCGCCCATGTGCCCGTCGTCATAACGCAGCGCCACCGCGAAATGGGTGGGGTTGACCACCACCACGTCGGCGCGGGGCAGGTCTTCCATCATGCGGCGCCGCGCCTGCGCGTGCTGCACCTGGCGAATGCGCCCCTTCATTTCGGGGTTGCCCTCGCTCTCCTTCATCTCGTCCTTGATTTCCTGCTTGGTCATGCGCAGGTTCTTGCCGTGGTCGTACTTCTGGTACAGGGCGTCGATGCCGCCGATCAGCGCCAGCATCGAACCGAACCACAGCGCCGCGCGCCCCAGCAGGCCGATCGACTGGGCTATCCCCTCGATCACCGAACCGCGCCCGGTGGCCTGCAGCTCGGCCTGCCAGTGCCGCAGCAGCAAGGCCAGCACCGCGCCGATGAACAGCAGCTTCAGCAGCGCCTTGCCCAGCTCCACCAGGCCGCGCATCGCGAAGATCCGGCCCAGGCCCTTGATCGGGTCCAGCCGGTCGAACTTCGGCTCCAGCGCCTTGCCGCTGAAATTCAGCCCGCCCAGCAAGAGGGGCGCCGCCAGCGTGGCCAGCATCGTCGCCACCGCCACCGGCCAGAACAACGCCAGCGCCTCGTGCACCGCCGCCACCAGGGCGCGGCCGGGCAAGGCATCGGAAAAGAGCGCATCGCGCGAATAGTTGAGGCCCAGCGAAAAAATCCGTTGCGCGTGCAGGTAGGCGCTGGGCCCGCTGCTCATCAGCGCCGCCACGCCGGCCAGCACCACCATCGCGCCCGACAGGTCGCGCGATCGCGGGACCTCGCCCTTCTCGCGGGATTCGCGCAGGCGTTTTTCGGTAGGTTGTTCGGTTTTTTCCTGGTCGCTGTCGTCAGCCACGGCGTCAGCTCCCGATGAGATCGCGCATCAGCGACCAGGCGTCGCCCTGCAAGGCTTCGAACGCACCGGGCAGGCTGCGCAGCGACAACCACAAAGCGATGAAACCCAGCGACACGGTGATCGGAAAGCCCACCGCGAACAGGTTCATCGACGGCGCCGCGCGGCTGATCGCCGCAAAACCGATATTCACCACCAGCAACGAGGTCACCGCCGGCAAGGCCACCCGCACCGCACCGGCAAAAAGCTCCGCGC
>JBIQMK010000137.1:0-8998 GCA_044463365.1 Rhodanobacter sp.
TGCCCGAAGTGCTGCATGAACCCTTCGCCGACGAGGACGAGGGCAATCGCGTGCTGGCGTTGCTGGCCAAGCTCAACGACTCGATCAGCGCCGAGCTCGACGTCGATGCCTACGAGCCGATCCTGGGCGAAGTCGAACTGGAAACCGGCGTGATGCTGTCCGCCGCGGGTTGGTGCGAGGGCTTCAGCCGCGGCATCGACCTGCGCGCCAGCCTGTGGGAAAGCCGCCTCAGCGAGGACCCGCAACTGATGGAACTGCTCGGCCCGGTGATGGCGCTGGCGGTGGATGAAGGCGTACTCAGCGCCGATGCCGAGTTCGAGAAACTCAGCGACGAGGAGTACGACAGCTGCCTGGCGCAGGTGTCGAACGTGCTGGTGTCGGTCAACCAGTACTGGCAGGCGAAGCCGGCCACCGAGGCCGAGGTGGAAGCGATGGTGTTGCAGCTTCCCGGCGGCAAGAACAAGGACGACGCCAATCCGCCGCGCCAGCGCAGCGGCCATTGGGTGCACTGAGAAGCGCCTCCAGCAGCGCGAGCGCGCCCATCGACAAGCTGATCAACGGAGCTCGCGATGTCGCCGACCGGCCTGTACACACCGCTCAATGTCCTGAAGCCGGTGGCCCCGGATATCTGGATCGCCGATGGCCCGATCGAGCGCATGGCGGTAGCGGGCGGCAGCATGCCGTTTTCCACCCGCATGACGCTGGTGCGGCTGCCCGATGGTGCACTGTGGTGCCACTCGCCGATCGCACCCGACGCCATGCTGCTCGCGGCGGTCGACGCGTTGGGGCCGGTCGGTCACCTGGTGTCGCCGAACCTGCTGCATTACGCCCATATCGCCGCCTGGAAAAAACGCTATCCCCAAGCGCTGGCATGGGCCTCGCCAGGCGTGCGCGAACGGGCAGCGAGCCAGCATATCGAAACCGCTTTCGACGCCGACCTCGGCGACAACCCGCCGCCGGCCTGGAGCGCGGCGATGGACCAGCTGTGATTTCGCGGCAGCCGCGTCATGCAGGAGTTCGTCTTTCTGCATCGCGCCAGCGCCACCCTGATCCTGGCCGATCTGATCGAGAATTTCGAAGCGGAAAAGCTCTCCCGCAGGATGCGCTGGATGGCCCGGCTCGGTGGCGTGCTGCACCCCGACGGCAAGGCGCCGCTGGACATGCGCCTGACCTATTTCGGCCGCAAACGCCAGGCACGCGCCTGCCTGGCGCGGATGCTGGCGTGGCAACCCCAGCGGATCATCCTCGCCCACGGCCGCTGTTACCTCAGCGAGGCCCAGGCCGAGCTGGCCCGCGCTTTCCGCTGGCTGGATTGAGGCCGGCACCCTGTGCGATGCGCAGGGCCGATCGATGCGTCGTAACGCTGGGGAAACGATCCGTTCGCACTCCACCGCTTGGCTGCAGGCTGCGGGAGGACCATCTTGACGGCCATCAGCGATGACCGGACACGTCGGACCATCGCCTCCATCGCTTACGGGAGCACGCCATGAAGAACCGCCGCATCACCCGCCGCATTCGAGGCACGGATACCTCCGACGGCGCCGGCGTGAAACTGAAGCGCGTCATCGGCCAGCCCGGGCTGGACATGCTCGATCCGTTCCTGCTGCTGGACGAATTCCGTTCCGACAGCGCCGGCGACTACATCGCCGGTTTTCCCGAGCACCCGCACCGCGGCTTCGAAACCGTCACCTACATGCTGGCCGGCCGCATGCAGCACCAGGACAACCACGGCAACCGCGGCGACCTCACGCCCGGCAGCGTGCAGTGGATGACCGCCGGCCGCGGCATCCTGCATTCGGAAATGCCACAGCAGGAAAACGGCCTGATGTGGGGCTTCCAGCTATGGGTGAACCTGCCGGCCAGCGACAAGATGACGGCCCCGCGCTACCAGGACATCGGCCCCGAGCGGATTCCCGTGGTGCACCCGGCCGAGGGCGTCGAGGTCAAGGTCATCGCCGGGGAACTGGCGGGCGCGACCGGTCCGGTGGAAGGCATCCTCACCGCCCCGGTCTATCTCGACATCAGGCTGCAACCCGGCGCGCAGCTGGCGCTGGATTTGCCCGCCGGCCATCACGGCTTCGCCTATGTGTTCGAGGGGGACGTGGCGATGGTGGGCGGCGAGCCACTGCAGCGCAGCGAGCTGGGCGTGCTGTCCGACGGTGAACGCCTGCAACTGGCCGGCAGCGACCGGCCATCCCGCCTGCTGGTGGTGGCCGGCAGACCGCTGAACGAAAGCGTGGCGCGCTACGGACCGTTCGTGATGAACACACCCGAGCAGATCCACGAGGCCATCGCCGACTTCCGCGCCGGCAAGTTCTGAGGCGCCCATCGGCGCTGCCGGCAGGGACGCCGGCCAGGCCCGTCTATCGTGCCTCCACCGAGGCCTCGGCCGCAGCGGACGGGCGGCAGGCCCAGTCGACGATTGCCGCCAGACTGCCTTCCACGCCGTGCTCTTCGGTGACCCGTAGCGCATCCTCGTCCGCGCCCGGTTCTTCCAGCGTTGCCAGCTGGCTGTCCAGCAGCGACGGCGGCATGAAGTGGTCACGGCTGCGCATGCGCCGGGCCAGTTCGTCGTGGGGTACGTGGAGATAGGCGAAGCGCACGCCAGCACCGGCCTGGCGCAGGCAGTCGCGGTAGATGCGGCGCAATGCCGAGCAGGCCACGACGGCGCTCTCGCCGCGCTGCAGTCGCTGCGACATCCAGCGGACGATCGCCTCCAGCCACGGCCAGCGATCCTCGTCGTTCAGCGGCGTGCCGGCGCTCATCTTGGCGACGTTCGCGGGCGGATGCACGCTGTCGCCCTCCAGGAATGCCCAGCCCAGCCGCTGCGCCAGCTCCCGGGCCACGGTGGTCTTGCCCGAGCCGGATACGCCCATGACCACGATGATCGTGGCCCGATTTCCCTGCTGCCTCTCGCCTGTCACGTGCTCGCTGCCTCTGTGTCGCGGGCCGTTACCTTACTTCACCCGCGCTTGCTGCGCAGTGGGCACTTTTCTTGCTTCGAACGGCTGGCAGCGGCGCAACGGACCCGTGGCGGACAACATCCGATGCACTGCTGACGCGCGATGGCACAAATGATCACCGGGCGTCAAGCATCGGCCTAAAGATATCGGGGCGGCGGCCGAAGCGTTAAGTAAGCGTTTCTACGCCAGAGGAGCCGGGCAGGGGATGAAATGGGACACCGTTGGCTGCAGGACTGGATTCGGTCTGGCCCGCGGGTTAAATGTCCGTTAATATTTCGTGCCCGGTCCGCTTGTACCCTTTAATTGTTGTACTGGACGAGGAAATAACAGCCAAGTGGCTGTTTTTAAAAAGATGAACACACTCATTTCAGTCATGGCTCTGGGGTCCGCACTGGCATTGCTCGCCAGCGCGATCAAGCACGTGCCCGCCGGACAGGTCTACAGCCTGCATCGGCTCGGGAAGCCGGCCCGGCTGTTGCAGCCGGGCTTGCATATGGTGATGCCGCTGCTGGAGCGCGTGGCGCACAAGATCAACCTGGCCGGCCAGGTGCTGCGACTGGAAGAGTCGCTGGCCGACAACACCCATGACGTCCGCGGCACCGTGTATTGGCAGGTGCTGGAACCGGAACGCGCCGACGCGGTGATCGACCAGGTCGACCAGCTGATCCGCCGTGGCGCCATCGCCGCCATGCATGGCGAGCCGCTGGTTGGTGAAGCCGCCGATCGGCGCGTGCTGGGTACGCGGATGAAACAGGCGTTGAACAGCGCGCTGCGCGAACGCGGCATGATGGTCACGCGGGTCGATCTCGACCTGGCTTGAAGAACCGCGACAAGGCAGCCACACCCACCGAACCCGCCGCCTGGCGGGTTTTTGTTGCGCGCTCCGCTGGCATCCGTGGCGCGCGGACGGGATACTGCGCGGCACCGCAGCGACCCGATCGTGTGCGGTCGCGACTGAAGTCGCTCCTACCACCCACGTTTCAGGAATCACCATGGCAGCGCGCGACGCCTTGCAGGCACGGCTCGAACAGGGCATCGATCAACTGGGTTTGCGTCTGCCGGCCGACGCGGTTTCACGGCTGCTGGATTACCAGGCGCTGCTGGAACGCTGGAACGCCACCTACAACCTCACCGCCGTGCGCGATCCGGCGGAGATGATCACCCGCCATCTGCTCGATTCGCTGGCGATCCTGCCCTACGTGCAGGGCGCCACCCTGGCCGACCTGGGCACCGGCCCGGGATTGCCGGGAATCGTGCTGGCGATCGCCGCACCGGGGCGCGAGATCCTGCTGGTGGACTCCAACGGCAAGAAGGTGCGCTTCCTGCGCGAGGCGATCCGCGCACTCAAGCTGGAGGGGGTGCGCGCGCTGCAGTCGCGGGTGGAAGACGTCGAGGGCCAGTACGACTGCGTCACCGCACGCGCCTTCGCCAGCCTCGCCGACATGCTGGATTGGGGCGGCCAGCTGCTGGCCCCGGACGGCATCTGGCTGGCGATGAAGGGCAAACGGCCGGATGACGAGTTGCCCGGCATCCCGCCCGGATTCGCCGTTCGCAGCACGCATGAACTGGCCGTGCCGGGCCTGTCGGCCGAACGCCACCTGCTGGTGATCGGGCGCACATCCGCCAGGTCGGCGGACGGCGCGGGGCCGGGCGACGCATTACACTAGGGGTTCCCGCGCACGGTAGCTACCATCCATGGCCCGCATCATCGCTGTCGCCAACCAGAAGGGCGGCGTCGGCAAGACCACCACGGCAGTCAACCTCGCTGCGGCACTGGCCGCCGCGAAACGCAAGGTATTGCTGGTGGACCTGGATCCGCAGGGCAACGCCACGATGGCATCGGGCATCAGCAAGCGCGACCACCGCCCCAACGGCTGCGACGTCCTGCTGGAAGAGGCCTCCGTCGCCGAGGCGATCGTGGCCACCGACGCGCATTACGATCTGCTTCCGGGCAACGGCGACCTCACCGCCGCCGAGCTGAAGCTGATGGACGCACTGGCGCGCGAGCACCGGCTGAAGGAGCAGCTGGCGAAGGTGGCCGGCGACTACGACACCATCCTGATCGACTGCCCGCCGTCGCTGAACCTGCTGACGCTGAATGCGCTGACTGCCGCCGACGGCGTGCTGATTCCGGTGCAATGCGAGTATTTCGCGCTGGAGGGCCTGTCGAGCCTGCTCGAAACGATCAAGGCAGTGCGCCAGCGGCTGAACCCCGCGCTGGAAGTGGAAGGCCTGCTGCGCACCATGTACGACGTGCGCAACAACCTGGGCAACGAAGTCTCGGCCCAGCTCACCCAGCATTTCGGCGACAAGGTGCTGCGCTCGATCATCCCGCGCAACGTGCGCCTGGCCGAAGCGCCCAGCCACGGCCAGCCGATCCATCTGTACGACCGCAGCTCGCGTGGCGCGATCGCCTATGTCGGCCTGGCCGGCGAGATGATCCGGCGCGAACGCAACCAGGCCGCCGCCGGCGCGGCGGCGGACACCGGCACGCATGATCACGAACATCCGGCGACGCGCGATGCCGTCGCCGGCATTCACCAGGAATAAGCATGGCCGCTGCAAAAAAACGTGGGCTTGGCCGCGGGCTCGATGCCCTGCTCGGCGGCGACGGCCCGGACACCCCGCCGCTGACCGAACAGGAAGGCGAGCTGCGTGTGCTGCCGATCCAGCAGATCCAGCCCGGCAAATACCAGCCGCGGCGGCACTGGAACGACGAGGCGCTGGAGGAGCTGGCCGCCTCGATCAAGGCGCAGGGCCTGATCCAGCCGGTGGTGGTGCGCGCGCTGGGCAAGAACAGTTACGAGCTGATCGCCGGTGAGCGCCGCTGGCGCGCCGCACAGAAAGCCCAACTGGCCGAACTGCCCGCGCTGGTGAAGCGCGTACCGGAAGAATCCGTGCCCGCCATGGCGCTGATCGAGAACATCCAGCGCGAGGATCTCACCCCGCTGGAAGAGGCCGACGCGCTGAAACGTCTGATCGACGATTTCGACCTCACCCACCAGCAGGCCGCCGATGCGGTGGGCCGCTCGCGCGCGGCGGTCTCCAACCTGTTGCGGCTTACCGAGCTGCCCACCTCGATCAAGAAGCTGCTGGACGAAGGCAAGCTGGAAATGGGCCATGCCCGCTGCCTGCTGACCCTGCCCGAGCGCGACGCCGAAGCGCTGGCGCTGGAAGCCTCGCGCAACGGCTGGACCGTGC
This sequence comes from Rhodanobacter sp., assembly GCA_044463365.1. GTDB lineage: Bacteria > Pseudomonadota > Gammaproteobacteria > Xanthomonadales > Rhodanobacteraceae > Rhodanobacter. The sequence goes on from JBIQMK010000137.1 coordinate 6,165, forward strand.
GCGAACTGGAGGACGCCGCCCGCCGCGCGCAGACCGAGCCGAAGGGCAAGGCCAGGAACGCCCCGACGCGCGATCCCAACATCGCCGACCTGGAACGCGAGCTGGGCGAACGCCTGGCCGCGCGCGTGGAACTGGCGCAGGGCCGCGGCGGCCGCGGCAAGCTGGTGATCCACTACCACAGCAACGACGAGCTCGAAGGCATCCTGGGCAAGATCCGCTGACACAAGGCGGAGCGCGTGCTCCACTGTGTTGTAGGAGCGACTTCAGTCGCGACGCTCTCGCTTTGCATCCAAGGCCGAGAGCGTCGCGGCTGAAGCCGCTCCTACAGGAGCTTCAGGACTTCGTCGGCGCTGTCGATACCGCCGCCTTGCCGGCGTGGCATTCGAAGCGGAACACGTAATCGAGGCTGAACGGCTTCGTCTCGCTGTCCACCACGTGGCTCTCGCCGTGGCCGTCGGCGGCCCAGTGACTGATCGTCAATGGATTGAAATCCCATTGCAGCGCGGCCGTGCGCACCGCTGCGATGAACGCGCGGCGGCTGGCATCTGCCTGTGACTCGTCCGCCACGCGCACCTCGCTCACCTCGCCCTTGTCACCCACGATCAGCAACGCCTGCACTTCCTGCGGCGGCGGACAAGCGGCCAGCAAGCCGGACGGATAGATCGGGGCGACGCGCTTGAACGGCGTGCCGCCGCTGGACACGTCACCCATGGCCAGCTGGTAGCGCACCGTGCCGGGCGCAGCCACCTGATGCCAGGATGCGTCGCCGGTTGGCGGGGGCGGAGGCACCGGCCGGGTCGTCGTGCAACCGGCCAGCAGAACCAGCACACCGCAAGCGCCGACGCGCATCAGGACCGCTCGCTCCATTTCGGCACCTCCTTTGGCCAAGGCCGCATCTTGCCGACGCGAAAACGCCGGCACAAGGCCGGCGCTTTCCATGGTTACCGCAGGGCGCGAAACTCAGTGCTTGAGGTTCTTGCGCAGGCGCTCGAGCGCCTGCAACTGCGCCATCGCCTCGGCCAGTTTCATCTGCGCCTCGGCCACTTCCAGCGCCTCGGTGCGGTTGGCCAGCGCGGCCTCGGCTTCCTGCTTGGCGCGCAACGCGGCCGCCTCATCCAGGTCGCTGGCACGCGCCGCCGTATCGGCCAGCACGGTGACAACCTGCGGCTGCACTTCCAGCATGCCGCCGGATACATAGAACTGCTGCCGCTCGCCGCCGGCCAGCAGCACATCGACATGGCCGGGCTTGAGGCGGGTGATCAGCGGCGCGTGGCGCGGCGTGATGCCCAGCTCGCCCAGTTCCCCGGTGGCCACGACCATCGTCGCGTCGCCGGAGAAAATCTCGGCTTCGGCACTGACGATGTCGACGCGAATGGTTTGGGTCATTTCTTTGTCTCGCTTTGCTCGACGGGAGTGGGGAATAGGGAATGGGGAATAGTCAGGAGCGGAGAGAACCGGGCTGTTGCCGTTGCCGATTCTCTATTCCCCATTCCCGATTCCCGGAAGGCGGCTTACGCCGCCTTCTTCGCCCCCATTTCCTCGGCTTTCTTGATCGCGTCGTCGATGCCGCCGACCATGTAGAACGCCTGCTCGGGGATGTGGTCGACGTCGCCGTCGACGATCATCTTGAAGCCGCGGATGGTTTCGGCCAGCGACACATACTTGCCCGGCGAGCCGGTGAACACTTCGGCCACGTGGAACGGCTGCGAGAAGAAACGCTCGCATTTGCGCGCACGCGACACAGCCTGTTTGTCTTCCTCGCTGAGCTCGTCCATGCCGAGAATCGCGATGATGTCCTTCAGCTCCTTGTAACGCTGCAGCGTGCCCTGCACGCGGCGGGCCACGTCGTAGTGCTCCTGGCCGATCACCAGCGGATCGAGCTGGCGGCTGGTCGAGGCCAGCGGATCCACCGCCGGGTAGATGCCCAGGCTGGCGATGTCGCGCGACAGCGCCACGGTCGAGTCCAGATGCGCGAAGGTGGTGGCCGGCGACGGATCGGTGTAGTCATCCGCGGGCACGTACACGGCCTGGATCGAGGTGATCGAGCCGGTCTTGGTCGAGGTGATGCGCTCCTGCAGCACGCCCATCTCGTCGGCCAGGGTCGGCTGGTAGCCCACCGCGGACGGCATGCGGCCCAGCAGCGCGGACACCTCGGTACCGGCCAGCGTGTAGCGGTAGATGTTGTCCACGAAGAACAGCACGTCCTTGCCCTTGCCGTTCTCGTCCTTCTCGTCGCGGAAGTACTCGGCCATGGTCAGGCCGGTCAGCGCCACGCGCAGGCGGTTGCCCGGCGGCTCGTTCATCTGGCCGTAGACCATCGCCACTTTCGACTCGGGCAGGTTGTCGATCTTCACGACGCCCGCTTCCTGCATCTCGTGGTAGAAGTCGTTGCCTTCGCGGGTACGCTCACCCACGCCGGCGAACACCGACAGGCCGGCATGCTGGGTGGCGATGTTGTTGATCAGCTCCAGCATGTTCACGGTCTTGCCGACGCCGGCGCCGCCGAACAGGCCGACCTTGCCGCCCTTGGCGAACGGGCAGACCAAGTCGATCACCTTGATGCCCGTTTCCAGCACGTCGCTGGTGGCCGCCTGCTCGTCGTAGCTGGGCGCTTCGCGGTGGATGACCCACTGGTCCTGCGCCTCGATCGGACCGACTTCGTCGATCGGGTTGCCGAGCACGTCCATGATGCGGCCCAGGGTGGCCTTGCCGACCGGCACCTTGATGCCTTCGCCGGTGTTGCGCGCCTGCAGGCCGCGCTTCAGGCCTTCGGTGGAACCCAGCGCGATGGAGCGCACGACGCCGTCGCCGAGCTGCTGCTGCACTTCCAGCGT
>JBIQMK010000138.1:0-8828 GCA_044463365.1 Rhodanobacter sp.
CTGGCGATCCAGCCCGGCACCGACACCTTGTGGGCAGTGGCCAACGAGCGCGACGAGATCGGCCCGAACCTGGTGCCCGACTACCTCACCTCGGTACGCGAGGGCGGCTTCTATGGCTGGCCCTATGCGTACTGGGGCCAGCATGTGGACACCCGTGTGATGCCGCAGGACCCGGCCAAGGTCGCCGCCGCCATCAAGCCCGATTACGCGCTGGGCTCGCACGTGGCCGCGCTGGGCGTGGCGTTCTCGGCACCCACGATGGGCGGCCAGTTCGGTAACGGTGTGTTCGTCGGCGAGCACGGCAGCTGGAACCGCAACCCGCCGGTGGGCTACAAGGTGGTGTTCGTGCCGTTCAGCGATGGACGTCCATCCGGCGAACCCATCGACTTCGTCACCGGGTTCCGCACGGAAGACGGCAAGACCCGCGGCCGCCCCGTCGGCGTCACCGTCGATCCACGCGGCGCACTGATCGTCGCCGACGATCTCTCCAACACGATCTGGCGCGTCACGCCAACGGCGGCTGTGGCCGCGCCGGCGGCAACACCTCCGGCACCGGCGTCGTCGTCGCGCGCGCCGGCGGCACCGTCCAGCGCGCCATAGGCCGTCGGCGGCAAGGGCGCGCCGCTGATGGCGCGCCCTTGCCGGCTGAGGTTAGGTGCAGCTCAGTGGTCGGGCCTTGACCTCGAAGTTGCCAGTGGCGTGCATCGGGATGCTCCGTGAGGTTGATGTGTTGGACTCGGCCGGGGATCGATGGTGGCAGGGCGCGGTGGGGCAATGGTGAATTTTGCGGCGAAACCCATCGATATCGACGGGTGCGAACGGGGTCCAAAGAAAGGCCACCTCGCTTCCGCGTCTCCGGACATCCTGCCCGAAAGTTTGCGTGCGGGTTGAGGGGTTTGTCGACAGGCATCCTGCCCTGACGCCAACTGCCTGATATCCGTGTCAGGCACCCTTCGGGCTGATCTTCATCAGCCTGCCGCTGCTCTCGCTTTTGCTTGTGCTGTCAAAGAGCGTCGCGACTGAAGTCGCTCCTACAAAGATCTGAAGCAACGGCGAGAGCATCGGTCACGACTGGAGGAAGTTCCTTGTAAACAGGGTGGGCTGTACGGAAGGAGCCTGGTCGCCTTGAGGCCATCGCCGCCGTCAACGCGCCACATCCCACTCCGGTGCTGCAAACGCCTCCACCAGAAAATCCACCAGCCTCCGCGTCTTGATCGGCAGGTGCTTGCGTGAGGGATAGATCGCGTGGATGCCCAGGGTCATCGTGTGCCAGGTCGGCAGCAGTTCGACCAGGTCGCCGCGGCGCACGTCGTCGGCGACGATGAAATCGGGTTGCAGGATGATGCCCTGGTGTTCCAGCGCGGCGGCGCGGCAGGTGTCGCCGTTGTTGGCGTGGATGCGGGCGTGGGTGTGCACGACGGCGGTGGTGTCGTGGGGGGCGGTGAAGGTCCATTCGTCGCGGGCGGCGAAGTAGCTGTAGGAGATGACTTCGTGCTGCGCCAGTTCGTCGGGATGCGCGGGTGTGCCGTGTTGCGCGAGATATTGCGGTGAAGCGCAGGCGATCATGCGGGTGGTGGCGAGTTGCCGGCTGACCAGTTGCGAGTTGGGCAGGTTGGTGATGCGTATGGCCAGGTCATAGCCCTCTTCGACCAGGTCGACCACGCGGTCGCTGAGTTCGATGTCCAGCGACACCTTGGGGTACAGCTGCGCGAAGCGTGGCCACAGCGGGGCGAGGTGCAACACGCCGAAGCTGAGCGGCGCGTTGATGCGCAGGCGTCCGCTGGGTTCGCCGCTGCGCGAGCTGATTTCCGATTCCGCCTCGTCGACGGCGGCCAGCATCTCTTTGGCGCGGGCGTAGAACAGTTGGCCGTCGTCGGTCAGCGACAGTCGACGCGTGGTCCGGTGCAGCAGGCGCGCGCCCAGGCGCTGTTCAAGCTCGGCGACGTGGCGCGATACCGCCGCCTTGGACATGCCGATGGCATCGGCCGCGCCGACAAAGCTGCCGGCGTCGACCACGGCCACGAAGCTGGTCATTTCCTGGAATTTGTCCACGTTGCCTCCTTTTGTCTCGAATTTCGAGACAGTAAGTCAACAGGAAGCTAGTTTATCGACCTTAGTTTGGTCAATAGAGTATGTCCCATGCCCGGACGCCCTGGGCCACTGACGGAGACTTCCCCGGTCTTGGCACGTCGATCGCACCGACCTGGATCGGCAAGGCCTGACACATCCGCGTCATCCACTTACTACTTGTCACCCAAGGAATCCTCATGAACGCTTCGCTCGCACTGTTCGGCCGCATCGGCCTCTCGCTTGTTTTCATCATCTCCGGCTGGGGCAAGATCGCCGGTTACGCCGGCACCCAGCAATACATGGAGGCGATGGGTGTGCCCGGCGCCTTGCTGCCACTGGTGATCGCGCTGGAGCTGGGCGGTGGCCTGGCCATCCTTGGCGGCTTGTTCACGCGCTGGATTGCACTGGCGCTTGCCGCGTTCTCGCTGGCCAGTGCCGCGCTGTTCCACGCCAATCTCGGTGACGCTGCGCAGGCGATCAACTTCTGGAAGAACGTGGCGATGGCCGGTGGCTTCCTGATGCTCGCCGCCCACGGCGCCGGCGCGCTCAGCCTCGATCACCTGTGGGCCAGGCGTCGCAACGCCTGAGTTCCGCAACGAGCAGTTCAACCGGGCGGGCGCCATTGCGCCCGCCGTCTGTGGAGGAAACACCATGACTACCGCCCCCTCGCTTTTCATCTCCCACGGTTCGCCGATGTTTGCGCTGGAGCCGGGCCTGCTCGGCCCGAACCTGCGCGCGGTGGGTGAGTCGTTGACGGACATCACCGCCGTGCTGGTGGTGTCGCCGCACTGGCAGACCCGGGGCGTGCGCGTGGCCAGCAGTGCCGCGCCGGAAACCATCCACGATTTCGGTGGCTTCCCCGCGCCGCTGTACCAGTTGCAGTACGCCGCGCCGGGTGCACCGGCGGTGGCGCAGGATGCCGCGCGGCTGCTTTCGGACGCCGGCTTCGAAGTGGCACTCGACGAACGCCGCGGTCTGGACCACGGCGCGTGGGTGCCGCTGCGCTATCTGTTCCTGCGCGCCGACGTGCCGGTGTTCCAGGTGTCGCTGCCGCAGCACATCGATGCGGCCGGCGCCTTGCGCATGGGGCAGGCCCTGGCGCCGCTGCGCCAGCGTGGCGTGCTGGTGGTCGGTTCCGGCAGCCTCACCCACAACCTGTACGAATTCCGCCAGCACATCCGCAACCCGGAATACGCGCAGGAATTCGTGGATTGGGTTCGCGATGCGGTGGCCGCGCGCGACGTCGAGGCGCTGGTGGATTACCGCCGCCGCGCACCGCACGCCGAGCGTGCGCATCCCACCGAGGAACACTACCTGCCGCTGCTGGTGGCCGTGGGCGCCAGCGCCGATACGGATGCGCCGCAGCTGGTCGAAGGCGGCATGACCTACGGCGTGCTGTCGATGGATTCGTTCGCGTTCGGCCTGCCTCATGCCGCGCAAGGGAAGGCAGGATGAAGACCGTGCCACCCCTGTGGAACGATCCCGCCTCGTGCTGACCTTCCGCCCTGCAGCCGCCGCCGCGACGGCCAACGTAGCTACCGGTGCTGCTGCGCGGCGTGGGCGGCAACCTCAGCGCCACCGTGGCGCTGAGCGCACCCGGGTTGGGTTCGCCGTGCGGGCCGGGCACATCCTGCCCGAAATCGACCCCCAACTCCCGGATCAGCGCAGTGCCGTGCCGAAGCGATTCCCGCGCGGCAGGTAGTGATGCTGGGGATCGAGCGAGACGATAACGCGATGCGCGCGGCCGACGATCTCGTTGCGGGCGAAGAAGCCGAGATAGCGCGAGTCCATGCTGTTGTCGCGGTCGTCGCCCAGCAGCAGGTACTGGCCGGGCGGCACCTTGGTCGGGCCGAAATTGCTGGCCGGACTGGGGTGGCGGTTGGAAAGGCGGATCGCGTGGTGCAGCGCGCCGTAGCGTTCGGTCGCGTAATGCGCGGGATCGCGCAGGTCATCGTGGATGCCCTGGTACCCGCTGGTCGTGTAGCTGGCCGCCTGGCCGTTGATGTAGAGCACGTTGGCGCGCATCGCCACCTCGTCGCCGGGCAGGCCGATCACCCGCTTCACCAGCCGCTCGTCGGCGGCCGGCGAATCCAGCACCACGATGTCGCCGCGTTGCGGATCGGCCAGGCGGTACAGCGAGACGTGGGTCAGCGGCAGGCGCACGTCGTAAGCCAGCTTGTCGACCAGGATGCGGTCGCCGATGCGGATGGTCGGCTGCATCGAGCCGGTCGGCACCACGTTCCAGTCGGCCACCGCGCTGCGGAAGACGACCATGCACAGCATGAAGGCCATGAAGCCGCGGTTGCGGAGCAGGAACTTCGCGATCGTGCGCATGGCTTTCCCCTGGCATGGATGGTCGTTCTACTGCTGACCGCGCCGCTGGCCTGAAGTTTCGGCGGCCGGGGCGCGGTTCTGCCATCTCATCCGATCGCGCCAGGTTGAATGAACCCGATCGATGGCGCGAGCTGAGTGCGTCGACGGGTTTTCCAGTGGAATAGAATGTCCGTTCCTGCAGGAGATCGCGATCCACATGTGAGCAGCACGATGCATCCCTGACCCTCGATGGCATGCGCAAAGCGTGCCGTCCGGTTTCTGGTTGTGCCCGCCGAAGCGGGCGCGTTCCATGGGAGATCCCTGCATGTCGGATGCTCGCATTCGCGTCTCCAATCTCGCTTTTTCATGGCCCGACGGCACGCCCGTGCTGGATGGACTTTCATTCGTGCTGGGTCCGGTTCGCACCGGTCTGGTCGCGCCCAACGGGGCAGGGAAGAGCAGTTTGCTGAAACTGCTGGCCGGCGAGCTGTTGCCGCTGTCCGGCCAGGTGACGATCGACGGTGTCGTTGGATACCTGCCGCAAAGCCTGCCGCTCGATGGCGAGGCCACCGTGGCCGAGGTGCTTGGCGTTGCGGGCAAGCTGCGGGCGCTGGACGCGATTGCCGCCGGTGACGTCGATCCCGCGCATTTCGATGTCGTCGATGACGATTGGGATCTGCGCGAGCGCAGCGCGGCGGCGCTGGCGGGTCTTGGTTTGAACGATGTCGCGCCGGAACGTCGGCTGGCCACCTTCAGCGGCGGCGAGGCGATGTCGCTGGGTCTGGTCGCGCAACTGTTGCGACGCCCCGACGTCCTGCTGCTGGACGAACCTACCAACAACCTCGACCAGGCCACGCGTCAGCGCCTCTACGGGGTGCTGCAGGAGTGGAAGGGCTGCCTGCTGGTGGCCAGCCATGACCGCGAACTGCTCGATCGAATGGAGCAGATCGCGGAGCTGACGCCTTCCGGCTTGCGGTTGTACGGCGGTGGCTACGCGTTCTATCGCGAAACGCAGGAAGCCGAGCGACGCGCAGCCGAACAGCAGGCGCGCAACCTGCGCAGTGAGCTCAAGCGCGAGAAGCGCGACATGCAGCAGGCACGCGAACGTGCCGCACGCCGGGCAGGCAACGCCGCACGAAACGTGGCTGACGCCGGACTGCCGCGGATCGTGGCCGGCAATCGCAAGAGCGCCGCGCAGACCACCGCGGCGAAGTCGGATGCCACCCATGCGGCGCGAGTGCAACAGGTGCGCTCGCGCCTGCACGATGCCACGCAGGCGCTGGGCGAGAACGCAGTGCTCGATCTCCCGCTGCCGGCCACGCGCGTGCCGGCGGATCGCGTACTGTTCTCGGCCGAAGGCTTGCGTGTGCGGCGGGGTGGTCGCGACCTGTTCGGCGCGCACGGTCTGGCACTGACGATCCGTGGTCCGCAACGCATTGCGCTGCGCGGCGTCAACGGCGCGGGCAAAAGCACCTTGTTGCGGGTTATCGCCGGGGAATGCACGTCCGATGGAAGCGTGCGTCGGGGCGCCGGTCGCGTGGCTTATCTTTCACAGCGGCTGGACCTGCTCGATCCCGCGCACACGGTGGCGCAGAACCTTGCACTTGCCGCGCCCGACATGCCGGCGCAGGAGCGCGCGAACCTGCTCGCCCGGCTGCAGTTCCAGGGCGATCGCATGGATCTGCCTGCGCTGGCGTTGTCTGGCGGCGAGCGCCTTCGCGCGGTGCTGGCCTGCGTGCTGCATGCCACGCCGCCGCCAGTGCTTCTGCTGCTGGATGAACCGACCAACAACCTCGACCTCGACGCGGTGGACTTGCTGGTTCAGGCGTTGCGCGCCTATGAAGGTGCGCTGGTGGTGGTAAGCCATGATCCGGCGTTCCTGGCGGAAATCGATGTAGACCGCTGGCTCGAACTGACGGACGGCCAATTGGTGGAGGACATCGGGCGCTGATTCCTGCCGCCGACTCTCCGGCCACCGTCGCAGGATGATGCCTTGGTATCGATCGACACCTTCGTGGACTGTACGACCTGCGGCGTGCGGTCATCGGTCTGCTGGCGGCAGCGAATGTGGGCTGGGGCGACGGCATGAAACCATTGTCGCCAAAGGGGGCGCTGATACGTCGATCGTTGCGGTTTTGTGGACGAGGGGCGTGGCATCGGGCGCCGGGATTGGTACTGTTCAACCTCGGCCCGGTATGGAAGGCCGGCCGGGGCTCAGGCGGAACATTGAACCGGCCGCGGCTGGATGGGTTTCATGCCTGGGGTGATGGCCGTTTTAGCCAACCGTGCCGCCGCGGGCGGATACCGGATCATTCAATGGGGACTTTCATGCGCGTGGCCGTTCTTCTTGCATCTGCGTGGGTATCGTTTGCGCTGTGGGCCGGGGCGACAAGCGATGTGGCGGCGAGTGCGCCTGTTGCCCGATCCACCGCAGCCGAGCCTGCGGCCGCGACCGACAGCGTTCCAGCGATGCTTCCGCAGGCGGCCATTGCCCGGCGCTACTTCGGCAATGACGCGCCCTGGTACGAAAACAACATCCCGTTCTTCGATTCCCCGGATGCGAAAACCAACCAGATCTACTACTACCGCTGGGAAGTGTTTCGCGCGCATATCCGCGCGGTGGGTGCGCAGGGGAATTTGTTCACCGAATTCCTGCAGGACATGACGTGGGATCGCGACCCTTATTCCACGCTCAACGACTCGGCCATCTTCCCGATCTACGACGGCCGCTGGTTGCGCGACCGCAGCTATCTGGACGACTGGATCAGCTACCTGTGGACCGGTGGCGGCAACAACCGGCACTTCTCCGAATCCATCGCGGACGCGACCTGGCAACGCTATGAAGTCGACGGCGATGCGGCGTTCGCCACCCGCTTCCTGCCCTCGATGGAGCAGACCTACAACCTGTGGGACGACCATTACGATTTCGACAAGCACCTGTACTGGATCGAACCCCTGCTGGATGCCACCGAGTACTCGATCGCCTCGATCGACGCCAGCGGCGGCAAGGATGGTTTCCGGGGCGGGGACGCGTTCCGCCCGTCAATCAACAGCTACATGTTTGCCAACGCCCGCGCCATCAGTCGGTTGGCAGCACTGGCCGGCGACGACACCACCGCCAGCCGCTACGCGGCCAAGGCGGATGACCTGCGCCGCCATGTCGAACAGCACCTGTGGAGCGCGGAGCTGGACCACTTCATCGACCGCTACAAGGTCGACAACGAGTTCGTGCATTACTGGGACCCGGTCGGTGGGCGCGAATTGGCCGGCTATACGCCGTGGACGTTCGGGCTCGTCGACGATCCGAAATATGCCGTGGCATGGGCGCACGCGCTGAAGGCCGATCAACTGCTTGGGCCTCATGGCTTGCGCACGGCCGAGCCCAGCTATGCGCACTATATGCAGCAATACCGCTACGACGAGGCCACCGGGTTGCGCGAATGCCAATGGAATGGACCCGTCTGGCCGTTCCAGACCACGCAGGCGCTGATCGGGTTGGCCAACCTGCTCAACACCAGCAGCCAGACGGTGATCACCCGCTCCGACTACATGTCGCTGCTGAAGCAGTACACCGAGCTGCACTACGTCGACGGTCATCCCGACATCCAGGAAGACTACGATCCGGCCACCGGCAAGCCCATCGTGGGCCTGCCGCGCAGCCACCACTATTACCACTCCGCCTACGACGACCTGATCATCACCGGCCTGGTCGGCATTCGCCCGCGCGCGGACAACGTGCTCGAGGTCAATCCGCTGCTGCCGCGCGACGCATCCGATCCCAACGCCATGGCCTGGTTTGCGCTGGAGAACGCGCCGTATCACGGCCACCTGGTTTCGGTGCTGTACGACCGCGATGGCAGCCACTATCGCCGCGGCGCGGGGCTGCAGGTGTTCATCGACGGCCGCAAGGTGGCGTCATCGCCCGTGCTTGCGCGCCTGACTGCCCCGATCGATCAGGCGCCGTTGCCGCCGGTGACGCGTCAGGTCGACCTGGCGGTGAACCTTGTCGCCGACGGCTTCCCGCAGCCATCGGCGTCGGCGAACGGCGACGACAAGAAAGTCCTGCGGCAGAGCATCGATGGCCGCATGTGGTTCTTCCCGCAGATCCAGGAAGGCTGGAGCACCCAGGGTGCGGCGGACAAGCCGCAGTGGTACGCGCTCGATTTCGGAACGCCGACCACGATCGCTTCGTCGCAAATCTACTTCCTCGACGACGCCACGCATTTCGCCGCGCCCGCGTCCTACGCCATCCAGTATTTCAAGGACGGCGCCTGGCACGCGGTCAGCAGCGAACCGGTCAGCAAACCGCTGGCCAATGGCGTGAATGCGCTCGGCTGGGCACCGGTGACGGCGCGCCGATTCCGCGTGCTGTTCACCCCGCCGACCGGTCAGCGCGCCGTGCGTCTGCTGGAGTGGAAGCTGTACGCGAGCGCGCCCGTGCATCG
>JBIQMK010000139.1:0-8824 GCA_044463365.1 Rhodanobacter sp.
CCGGCGGTGGCGACTGCCAGTGTCGCGGCCGGTTGTAGTGCGGCGGATGCGGCCTGGCCGGTAGGTGGTGGATGCGACGCGGCGGCGGCCGGTGCCGGATCGGCCGTTGGTACCAGTAGCTGCGATGCCGGTAGAACGGCCGCTCGCGGTAGTAATTGCCCCAGTAATTGCCGATCACGAACGTGACGATGGGAATGCCGACGCGGGCGCCGTACTCGGGCAGCAGCACGCGTCGGTTGCCGTAGTCGTAGCGCAGGTAGTCGCCGAGCATCCAGCCGCGATTGCCGAACGCAATCACGTCGCACCAGCCCCAGCCCGCCGTGCATCCCTGGATGGTTACGCGGCTACCGGCGGGGATCGTGGCGATCCACGGGTAGTCGACGTCCGGTCCCGCACGCAGGTTGACGTTGGCGGTGACAAACCCGTCCGACGCCTGCGCCCACAACGGTGCAACCAGCAGCAGGGCGAGGCCGATCCAGCGCAGACGTTTCATGAGCGGTCTCCGTGTTGTACGCGGCGCCGGACAATTGCCGGCATCCCGTGGTGAGCAACGCAAACTCCGGTGTGCCACATCGTGCCGACTCTCGTCCAAATCGCGCACAGCGCGCGTCGATGGCGGGTTATTTCATGACCTGAGTGGCGTCATGTCGCCATCAGCGCGCCGATGCCCGGTGCACAGATGTTGAACGTGCCAGCGGACGTGCGGTGTACCGCGTGTCGACCCGTCGGGAAGGGAATCAGTCAGGTTGCGGGTAGCGTGTGCACAAGCCGGTCGCTCACGGCATTGCCCCGGCAGGTTGTGCCTCGTTGGCGGATGGGGCCATACGGAGCAGCCAATGTTCGAATGCCAGCACGAATCGTTGCAGCGACTGGGCGGTGCTCGGGTCAGTCAGGGTACCCTTGTCGTCGAAACGGGTGGTGGCGTTCGCCACGAATACCGTGGGTGTGGGCATCACCAGGGCGCCGCAGGCGTGCAGTACCTGTCGCAACGAGGCCTGGGCCAGGCGCGTGCCCCACGGGCCGCCGCTGGCGCCCAATATGCCGACGGGTTTTTCCAGCAGCACGTCGCCCTCCGGGCCTTCGCGGGAGAGCCAGTCCAGCGCGTTCTTCAGCACGCCAGGCATGGCATGGTTGTATTCGGGCGTGGCGATGATCAGGCCGTCCGCAGCGGCCATGGCCGCGCGCAAGGTCCGTACGCCGGCGGGGCCGCCCGGCTCACGCTGTTCCACATCCTCGTCGAACAGCGGCACCGACGACAGCGCGTCGAACACGTCCAATCGCAATGTCGGTGGCGCCATGAAGGTGGCGGCGTGCAGCAGGCGGCGGTTCCACGAGGCACGGCGCAAACTGCCGGCCAGGCACAGTATCGATCGAGGTTGGCTGAGCGTGGGCATGGGTGTCTCCTTGCAAGTCAGTTCAGGGGGATCAGGAAAACCGCGCATGCCACCAACAGGGCGCCCATGACGGCATCGACGCTGCGACGAACGAGCGGCCGCGCCAGCCGGCGCGCCAGCCATGCGCCGAGTACGGCCCACAGCAACAGGCAAAGGGTTGGGATCAGCACGAACAAACCGGCCAGCGGCAGGTGTCCCCGCAAGCCGGTGGCAGGCCACGTCGCCAGCACCGTCAGCACCATCACCCAGCTTTTCGGATTGAGAAACTGGAAACCGATCAGCCCGAATGTGCTGATGGGAAGACCGTGTCCGAGGGTGGAATCCTCGCTGCCCGTCGCGACCGCGCGGATGAACAGCGTGGCACCGAGCCAGCTCAGATACAGCGCACCTGCCATCGCGGTCCAGCACTGAAACGACGGATATGCCGCAAACAAGCCGCCTGCGCCGAACGCGATCACGACGAGCAACAACAGCCCTCCCAGCACCACACCGGCAATGGCCGGCAACGCACCACGCAGGCCGGCCTGCATGGCAGCGCGCAGCACCACGAAATTGTTGGGGCCTGGCGTGATCACGGCGACGCCGAGCAGGCCGGCCAGGGCGAGCAGGTGATTCATGTGCGTCAGCACCTGGAGCAATGGTCGAGGATGAGAATGATCCAGCCTTGCAATGGAGCGTGCCGCGAAACTTATGGTCTAGAATTTCGACCATGAAGGATCTTCCCCTGAATGCCTTGCGTGCTTTCGCCTTGGTCTATGCGCACGGCGGTGTGCGTGCGGCGGCGCGCGAGATGGGCATCGCCCACTCCTCGGTGAGCCGTCATCTGGGCGAGCTCGACCACTGGCTGGGCGTGCCCTTGCTGCGCGCCGAGGCAGGCCGCGGTGCCGCGGTTTTCACGCCACAGGGTGAGGCGCTGGGTCGCGCCATGCTGGCGGGTCTGGGCGAGATCGCGCAGGCCGTGGCGGCGCTGCGGGAAAGCCGGCCGGCCCACGCGGTGACGCTCTCCACTTCGCCATCGCTGGCGATCCGCTGGCTGCTTCCACGATTGCCCGCGCTGGAGAAAGCGCACCCCAAACTGGAGTTGTCCGTGCAGGTGGAGCAGCGTCTGGACCCGATGGATGACGGTCGTATCGATCTGGCCATACGCATGGGCCAGGGACCGTGGCCCGCGCTGCATGCGGAGCCGCTGATGGACGATGCGCTGTACCCGGTGATGAGCCCGGCGTTGTGGCTGGCGTCCGGGCGCCCGTCGAAACCTGCGCAGCTGGCCGGGCTGCGCATGTTGCATGACCGCGACCCGCAGGCGGCGTGGGAATCCTGGCGAAAAGTCCATGGCCCGGCGCGGCTCGCCTTGCAGGGCGGTGCGCGCTACACCTCGTCCGACCTGGTCCTGCGTGCGGCGATGCAAGGGCAGGGCGTGGCGCTGGCGCGTCACCGGTTGGCCGCCGACGACGTGGCCGCCGGCAGCCTGCTGCGTCCGTTTGGGGAACGCGATGTGCCACTGGGACCGTCGTACTGGATCGTGCGGCCGCGGGCAAAACCGCGCGCGGCGGTGGCGGCCGTGATCGATTGGCTCCATTGGCAGGCGGCGGGAGCGCGCGGAGCGGCGCGCTGATCAGCCGCGCGCCAGCGCGCCTTCGATGAACTGCTGCAACTGCGGCGCGCCCAATGCGCCCGATTGGCGCGCAATCTCGCGGCCGCGCCGGAACACGATCAGGGTGGGAATGCTGCGGATGCCGAAGCGTTGCGCCAGCGCCGGCTGCGCCTCGGTGTCGAGCTTGGCCAGGCGTGCGCGCGGCTCCCACTGGGTGGCGGCCCTGGCGAACACGGGGGCGAAACCCACGCAGGGGCCGCACCACGGCGCCCAGAAATCCACCACGACGGGGATGTCACCGCGTGCACCCAGCGCATCGAAATTGGCCGTGGTCAGTTCGAGCGGGTGGCCATGGAACAGGGGCTCCTTGCAACGACCGCAGCGCGGCGCCTCACCGATTCGCGCGGCCGGTACACGGTTGAGCGCGTGGCAATGTGGGCAGGGAACATCGATCGACGTGCTCATCGCTGGCTCCGTGGCCGTCCGTGCGCGAACCTGGCGGATGCGCGGTGGCCGTCGCTTGCACGGAAGCGACGGCCGGCGATCCGCTTAGCGCAACGGCGCGCCGCGCGCGTATCGGCGGTCATGGTAGACCCGATGGACGTGGCCGGCACCCAGGCTGCCGCCGATGGCGGCGGCGATCAGCGACAGCAACAGGCTGGCGAACAGCACCCACATGGCCATCGCCATGTAATGCGCGGCGTTGTCGGCGGCGGCCTTGATGTCGCTGCGGGCACGCGCCGCCGGGGCGGAAAGCCGCTGCACGGTGCTGTCGATGTCGGCTGGCGACAGGTTGGTATTCGCCGCCAGCAGCGCCTTGGCGGTATCGGGCTGGTCGGCGATCAAGGCCAGCGTCGCGGCGCTTGCCGTATGCGGATCCAGTCGTGCCGGCGCGGTGGCCATACCTCCCGTCGTCGGTGCGTAGATGGAACCCGACGCCGCGCCACCGGCCTGCCGCACCCGCTGCATCAGTTGCGCCTGCAGTGCCACGCGGGCGTCGGCGCCCGCCTGCTGGCCGTGCGCCATGCGGGCATGCGCGCCCAGGCGGGCGCCACTGCCGATGGCGCCGCCCATGCCCAGAGCCAGCAGCAGCCCGGACGCGGCAACCGAAAGACCCCAGACCGTAATGCCGTGCATGACGCCCATGTTCCGGTCGTCGCGGCTGTCGAACCAACTGGCGAACATGCCGCCCAGCAACAAGGCCACGATCCAGGTGACGATCATCCACAACGCCGTGCCGATGCCAATGCCCCTGGCGGTCGCTTCCGCGTCGTGGGGGGCGAAAACGGAAAAGCCCATCGCCAGTCCGCCCACGTACATCAGGAAGGCGACGCCGACGGCGACCAGCCAGCCGGCAATGATCGCGCCCCAGTTCATCGAGGGCTGAGCCAGCTCCACGATCTCCGTGCGCTCGATTTCCACTTGTGCCATGTCGTTCTCCCGCGGTGGGTGATCGGATCGAAGATGTCCCCGCAGCTGCGCTCAGGTGCAACCGCGCAGCAGGAACAACACGATCAGCACGGGAATGGGAATGCCCAACAGCCACAGCAACACCCAGCCGATACCACCTTTCTGCTTTTGCCGGTCAAGCTGCCGGCGATAGGCGTCAAGCAATGTTTTCATGCGGCTCTCCCTGGAATGGATGCGGCGCGTCACCGCGGCAGCTGCGGTGGTGCCAGGGAAAAGTGCTACGGCAGGCGTGGATGGCTCGTGATGCGCAACAGCGTTGCGTTCAGGCGGCGCTGTCCAGTTGCGCCTGGACTTCGTTGATCGAGTCGCGGATGCGCTTGCTGAAGACCGAGTCGTGCTGGTGGATCAGCAGCAGGCGTTCGGTGGCGCGGGTCATGGCCACGTACAGCAGCCGCGCCTCGGCCGCTTCGTCCTCCGCGACGTTCGGCATTTCGCCCAGACCGGGGATGATCACCAGCGGAAACTCCAGCCCCTTGCTGGAATGCATGCTGACGATCTTCACGCTGTCCTTGACCAGGAACAGCGTGGCCTTGCCTTCACCGTTGGCCAGCTTGCAGGCGATGCCGGCCGCCTGCAGCGCGTCGCGAACGGCGCGGCCCTGGCGGTCGTGCTGGTACAGCACGGCGATGTCGTCCAGCGGGCGGCCGCGCGCCTGCTCATCGCGAATCTGGGCGATCACCACGGCGGCTTCATCGGCCGCGTCGTCGACCCGGATCAACTCGGGTACGGCGCCGCGACGCCCCGCGCTTTCCGGCGCGATCAGCGGCACGCCGTCATCGTCGCCGTCGTGCGCCAGCAGCAATTCGCTGGCGAAGCTGCGCGCCACGGAGAGGATTTCCAGCGTGTTGCGGTAATTGAGCTTGAGGATGGTGGTGCGCCCGCGCGCCTGCACGCCGAGGCTTTTCCAGGTGAACTTGCGCCGGTCGGCCCGGCCGTTGATGTTCTGCGCGTCGTCGTACAACACCAGCAGCGAGTTGGTGCTGGGATCGATCATCTGCACGATCAGCTTGTACCAGTCCGGCTCGAAATCGTGGCCTTCGTCGATCAGCACGGCGCCGTACTGGAAGCGCGGGATCTGGCCCTGGTCCACGCCGTCGATCACCCGCTGCACCATCTGCGCGAAGAAATCGCGGCTGCCCTTGGCCGGTGGTTCCACGTGGTAGGCCGCGAGCATCTTGTGGCACCACTTGTGGAAGTTGTAGACCTGCACCTTCTCGCCCAGGCCGCGCTCGCCGATCAACTGGTCCAGCCGCGCGGCCAGCGTCTTGTTGTAGCAAAGCACCAGGATCGGCTTCGACAGCTCGCGCGCCAGCTGCATCGCGCGAAAACCCAGGATCATGGTTTTGCCGGAGCCCGCCACGCCGTGGATGATGCGGTGCTCGTCGCCCAGCGAGCGCGCCAGTTGCTCCTGCTGCGCGTCCATCACCCGGATCAGGTCGGGGATTTCCAGCGGTTTCGGCGCCGGTGCGTCCGCCCGGTCGAACAGGCCGAACTGGCCTTCGCCCGAGGCCACGCGGATTTCCGGAAACAAATGCCAGCGCACCCGGTCGATCTGCGGCAGGGTCAGCGCGGTGGGGAACACGTAGGGAAACATCGCCCACAGGCGTTCCTGGAAATCCTCCGCCTCCACGCTTTCGTAGATTTCGTCCTGGCAGATCGCCAGGTGCGCCGGGATCACCGCATCGAGTTGGCCGTCGGTGAACTGCCGCCGGCTGATGTTGGTGAACACCACGCCGTAGGCCCACGGCATCACCAGCTTGCCGGCGTGGGGGCCGTCGTGCGGCTGGCGCAGGGCCGGGTCCTTCTGCAACTGCATGTAGACCTCGGTGGCATAGCCACGCGCCTGCAGCAGTGGGCTGTTTTCCTTCACCAGCCCGCGCGCGGTGAGCAGGGTGAACTGGGTCTTGTCGGCGTGCTGGATGGTGTCCGGTTTCCAGTCCTTCACCTCCAGCACCAGCAGGCCGCGGCGCGGATGGAACACCATGAAATCGGGACGCAGCTGTTTCAAGCCGACGGGGACGTCGTACCACAGCAGATAATCGCCTTCGAGCTTCTGTTCCAGCCGCTCGGAGAAACGCTTCTCGCCGCCGGTCATGCGCGCCAGGCAGCCGTTGCGGGTGGGGATGAGCGTGGCCACGAGGGTCCCTGAAAAAGCCGATCCGGGGACGTTAGCCGATCAGGAGAGCGTGTCAACGTGTGCCATGGTGCGTTGCACGATCAAAAATGATGTGCTATTTGTAGCGGCCATGAATCGTGCCCACGCCCACCAGTACTTTTGGTTTTATACCTATCCGAAATTGCTGGCGGAGGCACAGTCGCGATCATCTTGAAGTCCTGAAGATCATTCCCGAAAAGCCGCCAGCTACCACCGGCGGCTTTTTTTGTGGCCGTCGCTGGCACCCAACCGAAGGAACCGCCACCGTGTCCCAGCCCACCGACGATCTGCGTATTCGCAGCCTTACCCAGCTCAGCACACCCGCCGAGGTGATCGACGATTGCCCCGCCAGCGAAGTGGCCACCGAAACCGTGGCCGCCTCGCGCGCGGCCCTGCACCGCATCATCGGCGGCGCGGACGACCGGCTGGTGGTGGTGATCGGCCCGTGTTCGATCCACGACCCGCGCGCCGCGCTGGAATATGCCGGCCGGCTGGTGGCCCAGCGCGAGCGCTACGCCGACACGCTGGAAATCGTGATGCGGGTGTATTTCGAGAAGCCGCGTACCACGGTGGGCTGGAAGGGGCTGATCAACGATCCGGATCTCGACGGCAGCTTCCGCATCGACAAGGGCCTGCGGTTGGCGCGGCGCGTGTTGCGCGACATCAACGAGCTGGGCCTGCCGGCCGGCTGCGAATTCCTGGACATGATCTCGCCGCAATACATCGTCGATCTGGTGGCGTGGGGCGCGATCGGTGCGCGCACCACCGAAAGCCAGGTGCATCGCGAACTGGCCTCCGGCCTGTCGTGCCCGGTGGGTTTCAAGAACGGCACCGGCGGCGACGTGAAGATCGCGGTGGACGCGGTGCAGGCCGCCTCGCAGCCGCATCATTTCATGGCCGTCACCAAGGATGGTCGCGCCGCCATCGCCGCCACCGCGGGCAACGAGGATTGCCACGTGATCCTGCGCGGCGGCCGCCAGCCCAACTACGACGCGGCCAGCGTGGAATCGGCCTGTGCCGCGATCGGCAAGGCCGGCCTGGCGGCGCGGGTGATGATCGACGCCAGCCACGCCAACAGCGCCAAGAAGCCGGAAAACCAGCCACGCGTGATCGACGACATCGCCATCCAGCTCGAGGCTGGCGAACAGCGCATCATCGGCGTGATGGTGGAAAGCCACCTGCTGGGCGGCCGGCAGGATCTGGTGCCAGGCCAGCCGCTGGTCTACGGCCAGAGCATGACCGATGGTTGCATCGACTGGGAAAGCTCGCTAAAGGTGCTGGAGCGGCTGGATCAGGCCGTGCGTCGACGCCGGGAAGTGGCGGCGGCGACAACGGTAGCCGCCTGATCCGCCGCTTTTCCCTTCTCCCGCTTGCGGGAGAAGGTGCCCGAAGGCGGAAGAGGGGGCTCTTGATCTTGCCCTTCGCAATGCAAAAAGCGCCCCCTTCAGCCCTCCGGGCAGCTTCCCCCGCGAGCGGGGGAAGCAAAAGTCCGTTCAGCCCTCCAGGCTGGCGTCCAGCGTTATCTCGGCGTTGAGCACTTTCGACACCGGGCAGCCCTCCTTCGTCGCCTGCGCGATCTTCTCGAACGCGGCAGCATCGGCGCCGGGCACCTTGGCCTTGCAGGTCAAATGCACGGCGGTGATGGCGAAACCGTCCCCATCCTTGTCCAGCGTCACCACCGCATCGGTTTCGATGCGGTCGGCGGTGAAGCCCGCGTTGCCCAGCTCCAGCGACAGCGCCATCGAGAAACAACCGGCGTGGGCAGCGCCGATCAACTCCTCCGGGTTGGTGCCGGGACCATCCTCGAAGCGGGATTTGAAACCGAACGGCGCCTCGCGCAGTACGCCGGTTTCGGTGGAAATCGTGCCCTGGCCATCTTTCAGGCCACCGATCCAGTTGGCCGATGCGGATTTCTTCATGTCGATGTCTCCAGGCTGACGGGGAATGGCCAGTGTGCCGGGCTGTTCATTCAAGCGACGCGAAGAACGGCAATCGTTCACGCACGTTTGGCCCGAAGGCGGCTTATGCTGGGCTTCCGTCAGTGGAGTCCGTCATGGATCTGGAAATCACGCACGATCGCACCGGCCATCGTTTCGAAACCACCGTCGACGGTGCCCATTGCGTCATCGACTACACCCTGACCGGTGGGGTGATGAACATTCATCACACCGGCGTTCCCAGCGCGGTGGAAGGCCGCGGCATTGCATCGGC
>JBIQMK010000140.1:0-8822 GCA_044463365.1 Rhodanobacter sp.
GTAGCCGGCACCAGCGCCGGCAGCGTGGTCGGCGCGCTGTATGCCAGCGGCATGGATCCGTTCCAGCTGCAGCAGGCGGCGCTGGCGCTGGACGAGGCGTCGATCCGCGACGTGCGGCTGTTTTCCGGCGGGCTGGTGCAGGGGCGCGCACTGCAGGACTACATCAACAAGGAAGTGGGCAACCGGCCGATCGAGCGGCTGCAGCTACCCTTCGCCGCCGTCGCCACGCAGCTGGAGAGCGGCCGGCGCACGGTTTTCGTGCTGGGCAATACCGGCCAGGCGGTGCGCGCCTCCAGCAGCGTGCCCGGCGTGTTCGAGCCCACCGCCATCGACGGCAAGCACTACGTCGACGGCGGCGTGGTCAGTCCGGTGCCGGTGGATGCGGCGCGCGAGCTGGGCGCGGATTTCGTGATCGCGGTGGACATCTCGGCGAAGCCGGACGCCAGCAACCCCGACGACATGCTGGGCATCATCGGCAAGTCCATCACCATCATGGGCCGCCAGCTCGGCGAACAGGAGTTGGCGCGCGCCGACGTGGTGATCCATCCGGCGCTGAACGGCATGGGCGCGGCGGATTTCACGCAGAAGGATCAGGCCATCATGCGCGGCGAGCAGGCGGCCCTGGCCGCGATCCCCGGCATCCGCGCCAAGTTGGCCGCGATGAAGGCGGCGCGCCAGGCCTCCACCGTGGCGCCGCAGGCGTCAGCAACGCACTGAGAGCGTCGGCGACGCCAGCGATCGGGTGGGCATGCCTTCATGCACTGGGCCGGACGCGGGCCCGGTTGTAGCGTCGGCGTTTTCGCGCCGGAGTCGCCCATGTCGAAGTTTCTGCCTCAGTGCGCCGGCCTGCTGCTGGCCTTCGCAACGCCCGCCCTGCTCGCCGCCGAAACGCCCGCCGTCGACCCACGCATCGAATCGCTGCTGAGCCAGCTGGACGCGGTGCAACCCATCCGCGCCGTGGCGATCTCGCCCGACGGTCGGCAGCTGGCGTGGGTGACCGAGCAACAGGGCCAGCCCGCGATCACCGTGGCCGCGGCCGACGGCAGCCATCCGCATCGCGTCAGCGCCGCAGCGAAACCCGGGCAGTGCGCGGAATCGGACATCGCGTGGGCGCCGGATTCGCGCCATCTCGCGTTCGTGTCGAATTGCCGCGTGGATCTCACCAGCACCACGGTGATGCACAACGACGTGTACCTGGCCGATACCGCCGGCGCAGCCGCGCCGTCCCGGCTGGCGCAACTGCGCGGCTACGTGCGGTCGCTGCAGTGGACGGCGGATGGCCGATCGCTGGGCTTCCTGTTCGTGCCCGGCGCCACCCGTCACGCCAGCGCGGTAGCCGCCGCAAAACCCGCCGCCGGCGAGATCGGCGTCAGTGGGCTGGAGGTGCAACGCGTGGCCAGCATCACCGTGGCCGACGGCCAGGTGCATGCGCTGACCCCGGCCGGCATCTACGCCTACGAGTTCAGCTGGTCGCCGGATGGCACGCGCATCGCCTATACCGCGGCGCAACCGCCGGGCGACAACAACTGGTGGATCGCGAAACTCTACGTGCAACCTGCACGTGCCGACGCGGCCGCCACCGTGCTGGCGGACCCTGCCAGCGCCGACAGCGGATCGCTGCATCAGCTGCAGATCGCCTTGCCGCGCTGGTCGCCGGACGGAGCTCGCATCAGCTTCATCGGCGGATTGATGAGCGACCAGGGCGCCACCGGCGGCGACATCTATGCGGTATCCAGCAGCGGCGGCGCGGTGACGAATCTCACGCCGGGCATTCGCGTCACGCCGTCTTGGCTGACCTGGACCGGACCGCGGTCGATGCTGGTCAGCCAGATCAGCAACGGCCAGAGCCAACTGGCCGATTACGCGGTCGACGGCAACAGCGCGCGCCAGACCGCCGTGCATTTCACGCTGCCGGCCAGCATCGGCGACGGCAGCGCGGCCATGGCGATGTCGCTGTCGCATGACCGGCAACGCGTGGCGTTCATGCAAAGCTCCTACGCCGTCGCGCCGGAAGTGCATGCCGGTGCGCTGGGCTCTACGCCGCCGCCCGCCGTCACGTCGATCAGCGCCACGCACGAGCCGAGTTGGGGCAAGGCCGAATCGGTGGAATGGGACAACGAGGGCTTCCATGTGCAGGGCTGGCTGCTGTACCCGGCCAACTACGACGCGAAGAAGACCTATCCGATGGTGGTCAGCGTGCATGGCGGTCCGTCGAGCGCGGTGATCCCGCGCTGGCCGGGTGTGGGTTACGGGCCGGTGCCGTTCTCCGCGTTGGGCTACTTCGTGTTCATGCCCAACCCGCGCGGCAGCTTCGGCCAGGGCGAGAAGTACGTGCAGGCCAACCGCAAGGACTTCGGCTACGGCGACCTGCGCGACATCCTGGCCGGCGTCGACGCGGTGGAGAAGAAGGTGCCGGTGGACGACCAGCGGCTCGGCCTCACCGGCTGGAGCTACGGCGGCTTCATGAGCATGTTCGTACCCACCCAAACCCAGCGTTTCCGCGCCGTGGTGGCCGGCGCGGGCATTTCCAACTGGCAGAGCTACTACGGCCAGAACCTGATCGATCAGTGGATGCCGCCATTCTTCGGCGCCACCGTCTACGACGATCCCGCCGTCTACGCGAAAAGCTCGGCGATCAACTTCATCAAGCAGGTGAAGACGCCGATGCTGATCGTCGTCGGCGACCGCGACGCCGAGTGCCCGGCGCCGCAATCGTTCGAGATGTGGCACGCGTTGCGCGCGCAGAGCGTGCCCACTGCGCTGGTGGTGTACCCCAACGAGGGCCACCACTTCGTCGACCCAGCGCACCAGCGCGACGTGCTGCAGCGGGCACTGGGCTGGTTCGGCAAGTACCTGCCTGCGTCGGATTGAATGCGTGGCGCCACGGATGGCGCCTTTGCAGCCTGCGCCAGCGCCTCAGTCGGGGGGAGCGGCCTCAGCCGCGATGCTGTTGCTGTCGCTTTTGCGAATCCCCAATCCCCAATCCCGGCTCAAGAGCATCGCGGCTGAAGCCGCTCCCACAGGGGAAACGAACCGGCGCAAGCAGCGCTTGACATGATCCATGTGTATTGATGTACTGATACACATGGACGCATCGCTACTCA
The DNA here is from genome assembly GCA_044463365.1 of Rhodanobacter sp. Lineage (GTDB taxonomy): Bacteria > Pseudomonadota > Gammaproteobacteria > Xanthomonadales > Rhodanobacteraceae > Rhodanobacter. Next base: position 3,105 of record JBIQMK010000140.1, read on the forward strand.
CCATTCAACCCGCCGCCAGCGAGCCGATCTACCGCCAGATCGTGGAGCAGTTGCGCCGACTGATCGCCGGCGGGCAACTCGCGCACGGCGAACTGCTGCCGTCGGTGCGCGAGGTGGCCGGCTTCCACGCGATCAACCCGATGACGGTATCGCGCGCATACGGCATCGCCGAGAGCGAGGGGCTGGTGGAGCGCCTGCGCGGCAAGGGCATGGCGGTGATTGCGTTGCGCAAGTCGGCGCAGAGCGAAAGCCAACGCCTGGCCCTGCTGGAACCGCAACTGCAGGCGCTGGCACGCCAGGCCAACGAACTGGAGTTGCCCGCCGCGTCGGTGCTGCGGCGATTGACCAAACTGCTGGGGGAATGACATGAATGTCGCGTTGAATGAAGCGGGATTGGACGTGGCGCCACTCGCCGCGAGTGGGTTGGGCCACAGCTATGAAGGCAGCACCGTGCTCAACGGGGTCGACCTGGCACTGCAACCGGGCAGCGTGCTGGGCCTGATCGGCCGCAACGGTGCAGGCAAATCCACGCTGATCCGCGCCATGCTGGGGCTGTTCAAGCCGGCGGCCGGCACGGCGACGGTATTCGGCGAACCGGCACTGACCCTCAGCGACGACGCCAAGGCGCGCATCGCCTACGTGCCGCAGCAACCAGAAGCGCTGGCCTGGCTTACCGCGCAGCAAATGCTGGATTTTCTCGGCCAGTTCTACCCACGCTGGGACCGCCGTTTTGCGCACGACACGCTGCAACGCTGGCATATCCAGCCCAATCGGCTATTGGCCAAGCTGTCGCCTGGCGAGCGCCAGCGGGTGGACCTGATCCGCGCCTTGGCCTCGCAACCCGATTTGCTGGTACTCGACGAACCCGCCGCCGCGCTCGATCCGGTGGCCCGCCGCGACCTGTTGCGCGAGGTAGCGTTGCGTGCGGGCGAATCGGGCACCACGGTGTTGTTTTCCACCCACATCGTGTCGGACCTGGAGCGCGTCGCCTCGCACATCGCCCTGCTGCACCACGGCAAGCTGCAATTCCACTGCAGCGTGGACGACACCAAGGAGCGCTACGCCCGGCTGTGGTTGCCGGCCGGCATGGCCGCCGCCGCACCCGCGCGAGGTTTCGGTCGCAAGACCCATGGGGACGGCAGTATCAGCCTGCTGGTCGAGCGCGATGCGCAGGGCAGGTGGCCGCGCGCTGCCCAACTGGCGGGTGCGCGCATGAATGCGCTGGGGCTGGAGGATTTGTTCGTGGAGATCGCCGAATGAGCGTGCGGCAGTTGCTGCGGATACCGTGGTACGCCGCGCACCGTTCGCTGCGCTGGCTCATCGCCATCGTGCTGGCCTTGTCCGTCGCGGGCGCGGTGGCCGTCGACCTACTTTCGGCCGACCCCGCCCATTGGAAGATCAGCTTGCTGGCATTGGTCGTGGGCCAAGGCACGCTATGGATGTTGTTTTTGCCGAATACATTGCGACTTGCCATCCTTGCCCGTCAGTTTTGCGTGCCTCGTGCGCAGCAGCAGATGGTCGGCAGCCTGTGGGTATACGCCGCCCTCAGCGTGATCGTACCGGCCGCATGGCTGGCCGCACGGGGCGCGCCGGTGCTACCGGTGGCCATCGTACTGGCGTTGTGCGCCTGTGGCGGCATGGCCTGGGCCGTACTGCCGCTTTACCTGGGCATCTTTATCAGCACTTTGCCCTATCTACTCAACACGGTGCATTCGCGATGAAGCTGGCGGACATGGCCGATCCGCAGATGGTTGGGCTCATGGCCTTGCTGGCGTTGGCACTGTTGTGGACCGCCGTGCGAGGCACGCGCCGGCTGCTCCATGGCGATATAGGACCGACGCAGAATTGGTCGTCGCCGATGGTGTTGCGCATGAACGCTCCTCTCGCAAGCACCGCACTGGGCACGCTGGAAAATTGGCGACTGCGCCAAGTGCCGGGCTGGCTGCGCGCCTTGCCCGACATGGCCGGCGTGCGACCTTCCCGACCAGACAAGGTGTTGCGGATGGCGCTCGGCGGCGCCTACCTGCCGCAGACCTGGCGCAGTCATGCCAGGCGGTTGTTGATGGTCATCGCCGTTCTTGCGTTGTTGCTGTGCATCGCCCTGCTGCCACTGCTTGCGTTCGGACGCGGCCTGAACGAAATGGTCGAGACCGCGCGCGAGGTACTCCACGGCGCGCTGCTGGGGCCTGCCATCGCCATGGCCGTGGTGGCAGGAACGACTATCACCGCACGCAGCGTTGCGTTCCTGGACAACCGCTGGCAGCGCGCCAACGCGGAGTTGCCGCTGCTGGCGTTGTTGCCGGGCTTGGGCGACGCGGCACGCCGCCGGTGCGTCCTGGTTCGTGTGGCACTTCGCCTGCCCCTGCTCGGCCACGCCACGGTGGCATTGGTGTTGAGCGCAGCATCGCTGCTATGGCCCGAATACGCCGGCGAACTGGGCTTCTTGCTGCTGGCCCAGCTTGGCTCGGCCGCCGTCACCAGCGCATTGCTGCTCGGTTTCCTCGGCGGCAGGCCACTGGACCTCTGGCGCAGCGTTCTGCTTCATGGCGTGTGCTTCACGCTGACGTTGCTGAGCCTGTGCCTGCCGCTGGCCTGGAACAGCTACCACACCGATTGGGCCCACGCCTTGCTTTCGCCGCTGCTGCTGGCTTGGCTGCTGCTGATCGTCGCCATGTTATGGCTTGCCCGGCGCGGCTGGCTTGCTCTGCAGCAGTTGCCGCATCCGTTCCTGGCACGCTGATCGCGGTCACGACTCCGGCGGATCGCGCCGGCGTGTGTGGGTGACCGCGCCCACGATGCCCAGACCCAGCAGCACCACGGCGCCGGCCAAGATCCACTGCGAGGGCACGTGCAGAAGGAACGCCACGTAAGCGAGGCCACCGATGACGACGATCATGCCGATCAGATAAAGCGCGAATGAGGACATCGTGATTCTCCGGGCGATGGCTGACGGAAGCGGCGAACTGCGATGACGGGCATTGAAGCCACGCACCGATCACCGGCCCGTGAAGACAGGGCACACCGCGACGCGATGGCGCCAGCGTTTCGCGCCCACGCACCTTGACGCCTCCTTGCCGGTCGCCTGCGCATGCTGGCCCAAACCAGCGGAGCACACGTGTGAGCGAATCGACCAGCCTGTCGCGGTATGCCCAGATCGGCGCTTTCCTGTTGCGTTACCGCAAGGCGGGCCTGTTCACCGGGCTGGACCTGGACGTGCAGGAGGCGGCGCTGGCGCAGGACGCCGACCCGGTCACGCCGGGCCAGCCGGAACATTTCGTCGACGACCTGGAGGCCCTGGGCCCCACCTTCATCAAGATCGGCCAGGCGCTGTCGACGCGGCCGGACATGGTGCCGCCTGCGTATCTGGCCGCGCTGGAGCGGATGCAGGACGACGTGGCGCCGGTGCCGGTGGCCGAGGTGCGGGCGGTGATCGAGACCGAGCTGGGCGCGCGCATCGGTGTGTTGTTCGACAGCTTCGATGACGTGCCGCTGGCCGCCGGTTCGATGGCGCAGGTGCACGCGGCCACCTTGCGCGATGGCCGCGAGGTGGTGGTGAAAGTGCAGCGCCCGCACATCGCCCAGACGCTGCGCGAGGACCTGGCGATCCTGGCCAAGCTGGCCGGCGCCGCCGACCGCCTCACCGACATGGGTCGCCGCTACGGCTTTGCCGACTGGGTGCACGAGCTGCGCCACAGCCTGGCCAACGAGGTCAATTTCGCGCTGGAGGCGGACAACCTGCGCCGCTTCGCCGCCAACCTGCACGATTACCGCCACCTGTACGTGCCGCAGCCGCTGGACGGCTACACCACCGAGCGCGTGCTGACGATGGATCGCGTGCACGGCATCAAGGTCACCCACGTGCCGCCGGTGCGGCGTATCGAGCATCCGCTGCAGCAGCAGGCGCAGGAACTGCTGCGCGCCTATCTCGACCAGGTATTCGTGCACGGCCTGGTGCATGCCGACCCGCATCCGGGCAATGTGCTGCTGATGGACGACCAGCGCTTGGCGCTGTTCGACCTGGGGATGGTGGCGCGCCTGCCGCCGCATACCCGCCATTGCCTGCTGAAGCTGATGCTGGGCGCCATCGGCGGCAATGGCGACCAGGTGGGCGAGATCAGCGAATCGATGGGCACGCCGCTGCAGGATTTCCGCCACAGCCAGTACCGCCGCAGCGTCGATCAATTGGTCTCCGGCTACGCCGGCCTGCACGAAGCCAGTCGCCAGTTTTCGGAGGGCCGGCTGATCCTGGAACTGACCCGGGTAGGTGCCGCCTGCGGGCTGCGGCCGCCGCCGGAGTTGACCATCCTGGGCAAGACCCTGCTGAACCTGGAAGCCGTCACCACCGCCCTGGACCCGGCGCTGGACACGCGCGCCGTGGTCGAGCAGCACCTGCAGCAGATGCTGCGGCGCCAGGCGCTCGGTTCGCTGTCACCGGTGAACCTGGCCAGCGAATGGCTGGACCTGCAGGAACTGGCCCGCCGCACGCCGCAGCACATGGGCGCGATCCTGCGCACGCTGGCGGAAAACCGCCTGCGCGTGCGCATCGACGGGCTGGAAGAATCCCGCATGATGGAGAGCCTGCAGAAGATCGCCAACCGCATCTCCACCGGCGTGATCGTGGCCGCGCTGGTGATCGGTGCCGCGCTCACCGCCCGCATCCAGGGCGGCGCCACCCTGTTCGGCCTGCCGATCCTGTCGTCGCTGTTCATCATCGTGGCCGGCGTACTGGGCACGGGACTGATCCTCAGCGCGCTGAGGCGCGATCGCAAGGTGGACCGGGCGGCGGATCGGACACCGGATTGATTGAGCGGGGAATAGGGGATGGGGAATAGGGAATGGTAGAAGCCGGAAAAGAAAACCTCGAGGCACTCCAGACCGTCAAAAGGGGCGGGGCTTCCCCAAGAACCTCGCGCTAGCGACGCTCTTCCGATTCCCTATTCTCCATTCCCTACTCCCGGCCTTCAAAACAACTCGCCCTGCGGTGATGCCTTGCGCGGCGGCACGAACCAGGTCGTGTCCAGCGGCAGTTCCCGCGCGCGGTTCAGTCCGTGCCGGCGGCAGGCGATCTCGAAACGCTTGCGCAAGAGATCGGCAAACACGCCCTGGCCGTGCATGCGGGTGGAGAAGTCGCTGTCGTAATCGCGGCCGCCGTTCATCTGTTGCACCAGGCTCATCACGTGGTCGGCGCGTTGCGGCGCGTGCAGCGCCAGCCATTCGCGGAACAGCGTTTTCAGTTCCCATGGCAGGCGCACGGTGGTGTAGCCGGCGCTGCGCGCGCCGGCGGCGGCGGCCTGCTCCAGCACGGCTTCCATGTCGCGGTCATTCAGCGCGGGGATGATGGGCGCCACCATCACGCCCACCGGCACGCCGGCATCGTGCAGCGTGGCGATCGCCTGGAGGCGACGGTGCGGGGCGCTGGCGCGCGGTTCGAGTTTGGCGGCCAAGCGGTTGTCCAGCGAATTCACCGACACCAACACCTGCACCAGCCGCTCGCGCGCCATCGGCACCAGGATGTCCAGGTCGCGCTCGACCAGCGCGTTCTTGGTGACGATGGTGCAGGGGTGGTGGCATTCGGCCAACAGCTCCAGCGCGGCGCGGGTCAGCCGCCAGCGTTTTTCCACCGGCTGGTAGGGATCGGTGTTGCTGCCGATGTTGATCGGGCTGGGCACATAGCCGGGTTTCGCCAGCTCCTCGCGCAACGCCTCGGCGAGATTGCCC
>JBIQMK010000141.1:0-8683 GCA_044463365.1 Rhodanobacter sp.
TCCTGCGGAATCACCGCCAACGTCAGCGCTTCGGGCAGGCTCAACCGGGCGGCGGACTTCTCGAAATACACCAGGCTGGCCGCGCCGACGCCCTGGATATTGCCGCCGTAAGGCGCGCTGTTGAGATACGCCGCCAGGATGTCCTTCTTCGAATGGAACAGCTCCAGCCGCAGCGCCAGCGCCACCTGATGCAGCTTGCCCAGCGGCGTGCGCGTATCCAGCCGATACAGCAGCCGTGCAAGTTGCATGGTGATGGTGGAACCGCCTTGCGGATGCCCGTGGCGCACGTAGGTAATCCACGCCCCGCGCAGCAACCCCCACGGGTTGAAGCCCGGATGCCACCAGTACCACTGGTCCTCGTGCATCAAGGTGGCGTCGATGAGCTGCGGGGAAATATCCGCCAACGGTGTCCACAGTCGGTATTGGTCGTCGCTGGCCAGGGTCAGCCGCAGCAGGCGGCCGGTGTCGTCATGGATCGCGGTCGATCGCGGCAACGCGTCGCGCAGCGACGGATGCGGCCACAGCCGGCAGCCGATCAGGATCGCCGCGATCAGCCCCAGCGCCGCCAGCACGTTCTGCCAGCGGCGCAACCAGCGCCCCGCTCCGGCGCGCGCGGCGTTTGCCCACTCCGTGCGCACGCGCCCTCAGCTCACTTCGGTCGCACCACGGTCAGCACGCCGGCGGCGGGCGCTTCGGCCTGCACGCTGGGCCGGTACATGGCCGAGGCATATGCCGGCGGAATCCGGAAGCTGCCCGCATTGGTGGCGCGGATGCGGTACACGAATTCGCGCAGGTCGGATGACACCGAGCCGTAGATCACCACCCGATCCTCGCGCACGTCGGCGTGATCGGCATGCCAGCTGGAGCTGTCCAGGCCCAGCGGCGACGTCCATTGCGCCTGCGCGCTGTCGTCGTCGGCATATTCGCCGTCATCCGAGGTGTCGGTGTTTGCGGGCGGCGGCGTGCGCAGCACGGGGTCGAAGCCGCCGGGCAGCAGATCCACCACGGCAATGTCGTCCAGCTCCTCGTCGCCGATGGCGCGAACCTTCACGTGCACGTCGATCTCCTGCCCCACGGTGATCTTGTCCAACGGCCGTCCCTTGTCGTCGGTGTAATCGCGCACGATTTCCAGGCCCTGCTTGATCGCCTTGGCCGGCGCCTGGCGGTCGTAGCCGCTCTGGGTCAGCACGCCCCACGCGCTTTGCGTGCTGTGATTGACGAAGCGCAGCTTGGCCGTCGCCGCATCCCACGTTTGCGCCTGCAGCAGGTGGCCTTGCGCCTTGCCGATGGATGTCACCGCGCCACCCGTGCCGACCGCCTCGATGGAAAGCTTGGCGAGGTTGCCCGGCTCCATGCCGGCGTAACTGTCCAGCGCCAGGATCGTCATCGCCGACGACAGCGTGTTGTAGTCGTTCCGTTGCAGCGGCCAGGCGATGTTCTCGAACACCTGTGGCGGCAGTACCTTGGCCTGCGCCGGGAATTGCCGCGACACGATGTACAGCACGCTGGCATCGCGCACCGCGGGGCTGTAGTACTCGGCGAATTCGAAGCTGTCGCTGTCCGGCTTGCCGCGTTCCAGCACCTTGATCGGCCCGGCGATCAGCTTGTCGGCTTCATCGTCCTGTTGCAGCAACTTGTACGACGCGGCCAGCCAGGCGGCGGCCAGATCGCTGCGCCACTGCTTCGCGTACAACACCTCCAGACGCTGCTGCACGGCGGCGATCTGGTTGGTGGTGACGTTGCCCTGCACGGTCAGCAGGTAGATCGCGTAGGCGCGGTCGCGCAGTTGCGCCAGCGAGGTGAGGCTGTCGTCTGCCGCCAGTTCGCGCAGGTAGGCATTGCCGTTGTCGAGCACGTTCTGCGGTACCGCCACGCCACGCTCGCGTGCCTCCAGCAGGAAGTTCATCGCGTAGGCAGAGACGAACGGCAGCGAGGTCGGCGTGGCCGACCACAGGCCGAAACCACCGGCATCGTTCTGGCGCGTTTCCAGGGTACTGATGAAATCTCCCAGCGCCTTGGCGTTGCTGACCGGCTTGCCCTCGAACGCCGGTTGCAGCGCCTGCACGAATGCGGGTGCCGCATCCCAGTTGGCCACGATCAGGCGCGGCATCGCCGAGCTGATGATCTGCTCGGTGCAGTAGTTGGGGTAGTTGATCAGGTAGCTGGTGAGCCCGCGCGCCAGCACCACCGGCGAGGACGACAGCACCGCGTCGCGCCGCGCATACGGCGCGTACAACGCGCGCAGCGAAGCATCGTCCACCTGGCTGCCCGGCTTCACCCGGGTAGTGGAGATCGAGGTGCGATACGGCACGTTCGGCCGCACCGACAGGTCGACCGTCTGCCGGGCCGCGTGCGCACCGTGGCTGGCGCTGAAGGCGAGATCGGCCGAGCCCAGCGTGTCGGTGGCCTTGACCCGGAACAGCAGCACGCCTTCGCGCATCGAGGCCAGGTCGATGTTCTGCGTGGCCGCACCGACCACCGCCAGCCCCGCGCCCGTCTTCAGCGTGACCGCCACCGGCACCGCCTGCTTGCCGATGTCGGTGAGGTTGTTGGCCACGCCCACGCTGACTTCCGCCTCGTCGCCCGGCGCCAGCGTGGTCGGCACGTTCGGCGACAACACGAAATCGCCGCGCACGGTGGTCGTGCCCTGCCAGGTGCCGATGCGGTCGGGCGACACCGCCACCGCCATCACCCGCAACGTGCCGTTGAAATCGTCCGGCACGTCATAATGGAAATCCCTGTCGCCATCGACATCGACGATACCGGACCAGTACGCCACCGGCGCCTTTTTCTTGCGGCTGAACGGGTTCAGCTGCCGCCCGATCGCCGCGTCGGCGTCGCCGCCGGTCGCCGCCGACAGCGACATCAGCTTCTCGAAGTCGGGCAGGATCAGGTCGAGGATCTGCGCGGTGGACACGCCCAGCATGCGCTTGCGGAAGAAGTATTCCAGCGGATCCTGCAATTCGTAGCGCGCCACCTGCAGGATGCCCTCGTTCACCGCGAACAGCACCACTTTCGCCGGCTGGGCCGCATGCAACTTGAACGTGGCGGTGGTGCCAGGCTTGATCAGCGCCGGCACCGCCACGACCAGCTTGTCCAGGTGCGCCTCACGGCTCAGACGGAACGGCGCCACGCCGTAACTGAGCGGACTCATGAAAACGGCGTCGGACGACGGATCGCGCACGAACTGCACGTTGACGTAGCCGTTGCCCTCGAAACCCGCGGGAATGGTGATGTGCTGCACCGAACTGGTGGTGTCGGTACGGAACCATGCATGCGCGTAGACCTTGTCGCGCTCCAGCGTGATCAGGCCGCTGCCCACGTAGGGCGCATGGATGGCCACCTCGATGGTGTCGCCCGGCTGGTAGACACGCTTGTCCAGGGTCAGTTGCAGCTCGGCATTGCGCTCCAGCGAGCGCGACAGGTTGGCCGCGCCGGCCACCGAGTACTCGACCCGGTTGACCTCCTTGCCGTCATTGGCGCGCAGGATCAGCAAGGCGTAGTTGCCGGGCTTGTCGGTGGGCAAGGTGTAATCCATGCCGCCGGCGGCAATCGTCAGCGGGCGTTTCTCCAGCGGTATTTCCTTCAGCCGCGACTCGTACTTGTAGACGCCCGAATACTGCTTGGTCAGCACCGACACATACTTGCGCTCGACCAGCTGCGCCGTGAGTCCCGGCAGCGCGATCGACTTCGCCTGCGGGTCGATCGCCACCAGACGCACGCGGCGCACCGCATCGCGGTCGATGTAATCGAGGTTGTCCACGCTCTTGTAGCCCACCAGCCAGTCGTCGTTGGAGACCATCGATTCGGTGGCCGCGGCCACGGCGCGGCCACCGTCCGCCTCGTAGACCCTGGCCAGCAGATGCAGCTGATACGTCGCGTCCTCGTAGCGCGAAAGATCCAGCGCGAACGCGGCATGGCCCTGGGCATCCGTCTGCTGATCCTGAAGCTCCTGCTGATAGCCCTGCCTGGCGCGGCGGATGTCGTAGAAGTTCCAGCCGGACCAGCTCTTGAACGCGGGGAACGCCGGCTGCAGGCTCATCGACACCGCCACGCGCCGGTTGGCCGCGGGCGTGCCGAACAGGTTCTGCGCGTCCACCACGCCCTGCAACTGCGCCGGTTTCACCCAGCCTTCGGCGACGGTTTGCGACAGGCTGGCGCGCACCTTCATGCGATCGGGCAGGAACTCCTTCACCTGCACCGTGGTGCTGCCGATCTGCGTATCGGCGCGGCCATCACGCACGATGTAGAGGTTCACCGTCCACGCGCCGGTGGCCGCGGTGTCGGCCGTGGTGTAGCCCAGCTCGCCGAAACCGGAGCGATCCAGCGCCAGCGGAAACTGTTTCACCGTATTGCCGCGCGGGTCGACGATCTCCGCCTGCAGCGGGATGCCGGCGACGCTGCGCGTCCAGCTCGCCGCGCGCACGATCAGGCCGATGTGCATCATCTCGCCCGGCCGATACAGGCCGCGGTCGGAGAACAGGTGGGCGGACAGCCGGCCCGGATTCGGCGCATTGTCCGCACCGCCCACGTCGAAGCGCGAGTAATCCAGCTCCCGCCCGCTGGCACCGATCGGCAGGAACGACATGTCCGTGCCCTGGGTCACCAGATACATCACCGGCCGGCGGTCGTGATCGAAGCCCGACAGGCTGGGGAAACTCGCCATGCCGTCCGCACCGGTCGTGCGCGACAGCAAGGTCTTGCCGTTCACCGCCACCACCGCCACCGTGGCGCCCGCCACCGGCTGGCCGCCGTGGATGGATTGCACGAACACATCCTGGCTGCCGTCGTCGGCCTTCTTCACCAGCATGCCCAGATCGGTAACCACGATCAGGCGGCTGTCGGTGGGCGCGTCACCCATGCTGCCGGCGCTTTCATCGACAGGCTCGCAGGCCGGAATACCTGCTGCCGCCGGCGCGTTCGTCGACGTACCGGCCGCTGGCGCCAACAGCTGTTTCGCCGCCGTGCAGCGGCGGGCCGCATCGCGCTCGGCACGCTTCTCGACCGCCGGATCGTAGCCCCCCAGATGCAGCAGGAAGACGCCGCGCTTGCCGTCGGCCAAATACTTGCCCAGATCGACGCCGGTGTAGCTGGCCTTCGCCGGGTCGTCATCCGACAGGGCCTGCTTGACCACGTAGCGCTCGACGATCTGGTCCTCGCTGAAGCCGTACATCAGCTGCGGGTGGCTGTAGTCGCCCTGATTGAGGCTGACCAGGTGCTGCAACTGGTCAGGCAGCACGCGGCCCACCACCAGACGCATGCCCGGCAGGTTGCGCGACACCACCGATATCCGCTTGCTGCCGCTCATCGACAGCAGCGAGCCTGTGCCGACGAAACGCAGCAACTGCGGATATTTCGGCACCGTGATCACCCGCGCCACCGGCTGGCCCTGCACGTAGCCGCCAAAGGACTTCAGCCCCTTGTCGATCCGAACGTAGATGCGCTGGCCCGGCTGCGCGTGGAAGCCGAAACTCTGCAGCGCCTGGTAGTTCTCCTCCGTCGGCGTGGCGGTGAGCGGCAACGCCTGCGATTGCCGCAACACGTCGGTGCCGACCTGCGACACATCCCACGGATACTGACCGCCGTCACCGCTATCGGGGCGACCCGACTTTTGCTTCGGCAATACCCAGGCATGGACCAGCGGAGCGACATCGTCCGTGCGCACCGCGCCGGTGAAGTTCAGCACCAGCACCTGCTGCGGCTCGTTCCTGTCATCGTCGACCAGGGTCGGCCTGACGGCATCGACCGTGAGGCTGTAGAGGCCGGGGATGCGTACCCGCGCGTGCAGGGCATCGCGCGTGCCGTCGCCGCCGCGCGAACTGGCGACGCCGTCATCCACGTTGACCAGCAGCAGGCCCGGATCGTGAGGCAGCGCCAGTTGCTGCGAGTGGATCCACGCGTGCAGTTTGTACTTGTCGTAGGTGACGCTGAACTTGACCGGCGTGGTGGCCTTGCCGTCCGCGTCGGCGTTCGACAGGCTGATGCGTTTTTCCAGCTGCGCCGGATCCACCGGATAGTTGAAGTCCAGCTTCTGGATCACCTGCTTGGCGCTGGCGTTTTGCGGATCCTGGTAGAACTCGCCCTCACCCAGCGTGGCGGTGAACGCCTCGGTGCTGAAGTCGAAACGGTCCTCGGCCAAATGCACCTGTGGCGCCAGCAGCTTGGTCGGGTCCAGGCGCACCGTGTACGACTGCCCCACCGGCCAATCGGCCGCAGGCGTGAACGTGAGGGTGCGATCGTCCGTCCACTTCCATTGGCCCTTCACCGCGGGGCGGCTGGCGATACCTTCAATGACGACCTTGTCGACCTGCTCGATCGGCGCGGCCGAACCGGAGAACGTCACCACCAGCGGCTGGATGACCGGCGTGTCCTCGCTGTAGTCGGTGATGGCCGGTGCCGTCACCTCGAATGTCATCTGCTGCGGACGCGGCCGATGCTGATACCACTGCCAGCCGAACCAGCCCGCCAGCGCCAGCACGATGAGCGCCAGGGCGGCTCCGCCGGAACGGCGCGGATGCCGCCGCACCACGTGCATCCAGCCCGGCGCACCCCAACTGAAATCACCCAGCAGCGGCCGCAGGCCGGCGCCAAGCATGCGGGTCAGCCAGCGCACCATACGCCAGGGCAGCATCAGCAGCCATTTCAGCAAATCCATTGTTTTCCCCATGGTCCAGAAGGCGCCGCCGCCAGGCGTGGCGTGTCGCTGGTGCGGATAGTAACCGGCGATTGTGGCCAATGTGGGGACGTGCGCGGCGATCGGCGGGCCTCGCTTGTCCAGGCGGCCAGGAACACCCAACCCACCGCAAGAAGGAAGCGATGAACGCGTCCCCTCCGCGCTTGTTGGATAATCGCTGGACGCCACTCCTTCGCCGAAGAGCATTGCATGAACATCGAAAGTCCCAGCCCCATCGCGTGGCGTTTTTCCGAGCGCGCCGGGCAACTGCAAAGCTCGTTCATTCGCGAAATCCTGAAGATCACCCAGCAACCGCAGATCATCTCGTTCGCTGGCGGCCTGCCCTCGCCGGCCACCTTTCCGGTCGACGCGATGAAGGCGGCATTCGACAAGGTGTTGTCCACCGCCGGCAGGACCGCGCTGCAGTACGGTCCCACGGACGGCTATCCGCCGCTGCGCCAATGGATCGCCGAGATGCTCTCGAAGGACGGCGCCACGATCGTGCCGGAACAGGTGTTGATGGTGTCCGGCTCGCAGCAGGCGCTGGATCTGCTGGGCAAGGTGCTGATCGACGAGGGCAGCCGCGTGCTGGTGGAAACGCCGAGCTACCTGGGCGCCCTGCAGGCGTTCTCCGTGTACCGGCCCGAATTCAAATCGGTGCTGACGGACGACCACGGCCTGGTGCCCTCTTCGATCCCCGCCGTCGCCGAAGGCGCACGCCTGCTGTACGCGCTGCCCAATTTCCAGAACCCGACCGGCCGCACGCTGTCCACCGCGCGTCGCGTCGAGCTGGTGGAAACCTGCGCCGGCCTCGGCCTGCCGCTGATCGAGGATGACCCTTACGGCGCCCTGTCATACAAGGGCAACCCGCTGCCGAAGATGGTGGCGATGAACCCCGCCGGCGTGATCTACATGGGCTCGTTCTCGAAAGTGCTGACGCCCGGCATCCGGCTGGGTTATGTGGTCGCCCCGTTGCCGCTGGTGCGCGTGCTGGAACGGGCCAAGCAGGCAGCCGACCTGCACACGGCGCAGCTCACCCAGATGGTGGTGCACGAGGTGGTGAAGGACGGCTTCCTCGATCGCCATATCCCCACCATCCGCGAGCTCTACGGCAACCAGTGCCAGGTGATGCTGGATGCGATGGCCGAGCACTTCCCCGCCAGCGCCACCTGGACCAGGCCGGAAGGTGGCATGTTCATCTGGGTCACGCTGCCGCCGCACATCGACGCGATGGAACTGCTGGACGCCGCGATCAAGGACAACGTGGCGTTCGTGCCCGGCGCCCCGTTCTACGCGAACGCGCCGGAAACCAACACGCTGCGCCTGTCGTTCGTCACCGTGCCGCCGGAGCGCATACGCCATGGCATCGCCGTTCTGGGCAAGCTGATCGCTGCGCGGATGTAAGAGCGGAGACCTGCGGCGTGGCCTTCAGCGGCGGCTCGTGCTGCCCGCAACCCGCGCCCTGGTCTTGACCTTGGCATCCCCGCCAGCCCCAGTCACCAGCAACGACCCGGCGATGACGCCAAACAGGTGATCGGCGCGCGGTGCCAGCGCCGGCTGGTCGCCCAGCCACGCCAGCGCCGCCACCAGCGCAAACAGGTCGGCGCCATCGATATCGGTTCGCGCCAGACCCGCTGCCTGCGCACGGGTGAGCAGTCTTGCGCCGGCTGCCTTCATGCTTACGCACGACGCATGGAGCGCGGAGTCCTCGTCATCGATGGCAGCGACCATCGATGCCACCACGTCGCGGTAATCGTTCGCCAGCGTGACTACGTCGCGCAGCCACGTCACCAGTGCGTCGCCCGGCGAAGCTGACGTTTCGTGTTCGATCGCCTTCGTCGTCAGGCCGTCGAAGCTTTCGCGCAACAAGGCCTCAAGCAACGACTCGCGCGTGGGGAAGTGCCGGTAAAGCGTGCCGAGCCCGACGCCGGCCCTTCGCGCCACGTCGCGCAGCGACGCGCCGGCGCCCTGCTCGACGACGACGGTGTGCGCCACGGTGAGCAAGTCCTC
>JBIQMK010000142.1:0-8654 GCA_044463365.1 Rhodanobacter sp.
GCTCGACCTCGTCCAGCGGGATCGATTCGCGGCCGGCCACCATCCGCAGGGTCATCGCGGTGCAGGCGCCGAGCGAGGCCAGCAGCAGGTCGTATGGCGTGGGGCCGGCATCGTCGCCACCGACCTCGCGCGGTTCGTCCGCGATCAATTGGTGATGACGTGCATCGATCGCCACGGCGAGGCCGGAGGCGTTGTTGGCGACGCGTACCGTGCCCGGTTCGAGTGCTTCCGTGGCCGGCGCCGTTTCGAGGAAACGATCGGCCCAGCAGGCGATCATGCGGGCCGCGTAGCGCGCGTCGGCTTCCTTCGACAGCAGGTGGCCGGCCTGGTCGAGGCTGAGGAAGGTCTTGGGGTGGCGGGCCGCCTCGAACAACCGGCGCGCGTGGTCGATGCCGACCACGGTGTCGCCCGGTGCGTGGGCGATCAGGATGGGGTGATGCAGCTGCTTCACGGCGGCAAGCACGTCGGCCTCGCGCGCCGCACGCACGAAGGCGGCGCTGAGCGGAAAGCGGCGACCCGCGATCGACACCTCGCCCCTGCCCTGCGCCTCGATCGCCCGCAGATCGCCGTGGATGCTGTCCAGCACATGGCTGACGTCGGACGGTGCGCCGATGGTGGCCACGGCGCGCACCGACGGAATGCGCGTGGCCGCCACAAGCACCGCCGCACCGCCCAAGCTGTGACCGATCAACAACTGCGGCGCACCGATGGTGGCGACAAGATGTTCGGCCGCCGCGACCAGGTCATCCACGTCGCCTGGAAAACCCACGCTGGCGAAATCGCCCTCGCTCGATCCCAATCCCGTGAAATCGAAGCGCAGCGTGGCGATGCCCAGGCGCGCCAGCTCATCGGTGATCCTGACCGCGGCCAGGCTGGCGCGGGTGCAGGTGAAGCAGTGGGCGAACAGCGCCACCGCGCGAACCGGTCCCACCGGCTGCGCCACGGTACCGGTCAGTACGTGCCCGGAACGGGTGGTAAAGCTGCTGTCGGTGCGAGGCATGGGCGGTTTCCTTTGATATGAGCAGTTGTGAAACGTCGGAAGACTTTTTTGCTTCCCCCGCTTGCGGGGGAAGGAACAGCCTCTGGTTGCGCGCATAGGCCATCATGCGCCATTGCATGGGCCGCTTCACACAACCTCTGATGCGACTGCGCGGCCTGCGCAACGAGGTTTGTCGACACAACCAGAACAACCGAGCGAGCACACTGGCAAGTCGACCGACCAGGAGCGACCCATGAGCAGCTTCCGCCATCCACCCAGCAACGATTCGCCCGCCAACTCGACCACCGGCACCGGCGCACCCGCGATCAGCGATCGCAACTCGCTGACCTTGGGGCCCAACGGCCCAATCCTGCTTCATGACGTGCACCTGCTGGAGCAACTGGCCCATTTCAACCGCGAAAAGGTTCCCGAACGGCAACCGCACGCCAAGGGCGCCGGCGCGTTCGGCGTTTTCGAGGTGTCGGAGGATGTCTCGGCCTATACCCGCGCGGCGCTGTTCCAGAAGGGCGCCAAGACCGACATGCTGGCGCGCTTCTCCACCGTGGCCGGCGAAATGGGCAGCCCGGATACCTGGCGCGACGTGCGCGGCTTCGCGCTGAAGTTCTACACCGATGAAGGCAACTACGACCTGGTCGGCAACAACACCCCGATTTTCTTCCTGCGCGATCCGATGAAGTTTCCGCACTTCATCCGCAGCCAGAAGCGGTTGCCGGACTCAGGCCTGCGCGACAACCACATGCAGTGGGACTTCTGGACGTCCAACCCGGAAACCGCGCATCAGGTGACCTACGTGATGGGTGAACGCGGCCTGCCGCGCACCTGGCGGCACATGAACGGCTACGGCTCGCACACCTACATGTGGATCAACGCCGCGGGCGAGAAGTTCTGGGTGAAGTACCACTTCCATACCCGTCAGGGCATGGCGTTTTTCGACAATGCCGAAGCCGCCGCGATGGCCGGCACGGACGCGGATTTCCACCGCCGCGACCTGTTCGAGGCCATCGCCCGCGGCGAGCATCCCGCGTGGGATCTTTCCGTGCAGGTGATGCCATATGCCGAAGCAAAAAACTACCGCTTCAATCCGTTCGACCTGACCAAGGTGTGGCCGCACAAGGATTACCCGCTGATCAAGGTCGGCACGATGACGCTGAACCGCAACCCGGACAACTTCTTCGCGCAGATCGAACAGGCGGCGTTCTCTCCCGGCAACACGGTGCCGGGCATCGGCCTGTCGCCGGACAAGATGCTGCTCGGCCGCGCGTTTGCCTACGCCGACGCGCAGCGCCACCGCATCGGCGCCAACTTCCACCAGCTGCCGGTGAACCAGCCCAAGGTGCCGGTGAACAGCTATATGTTCGACGGCCAGATGGCGTACCACCACCAGGGCAACGCGCCGGTGTACGCGCCCAACAGCGGTGGCCACGGCTGGTCCGACCAGACCGGCCCGGTCGTCGATGGCTGGGAGGCCGATGGCGAGATGACCCGCAGCGCGTACACCTTGCACGAGCAGGACGACGACTTCGGCCAGCCCGGCACGCTGGTCCGCGACGTGTGGAACGACGTCCAGCGCGAACAGTTCGTGGAACAGGTCGCCGGCAGCCTGCTCGCCGGCGTGCGCAGCCCGGTGCTGGAGCGTGCTTTCGATTACTGGAAGCGCGTCGACCGCGACATCGGCCAGCGGATCGAAGCCCGGGTAAAAGCCGGCGGCGCGCCGGAGCCGGTCCAGGGCATGGGCGACGGTTGACGCCGCCACCGCCGGGCGACGGCCGCCGTGCACGCCTGTGCACGGTGAAGACTTTGACACTTCGAACACCTTTTGTTGAACGCGGTCGGTGCAGTCTCCCCGGACACGACGCGGTCGATCGATCCGCGCTTTCGCGAAGCCGCCAGGAGAAACCATGAACGTTCAGAACATCATGACGCCTCGTCCGCGCGTGTGTTCCGCCGACGCCCCGCTGGCCCGTGCCGCCCGGCTGATGCTGGAAGAGGACGTGGGTGAGATCCCGGTGATCGATGGCGATCTGCGACCGATCGGCGTGATCACCGACCGCGACATCGTGGTGCGCTGCGTCGCCACGGGCGGCGATCCCCAGAACGCCACCATCGAGGAATTCATGACCGCGCCCGCGCAGACCGTGCGGGACGACGCCACGCTGGAAGAGTGCGCGCAACTGATGGCGCGCCATCGCATTCGCCGTGTCCCGGTGGTGGATGCCACAGGCGCGATCTGCGGCATCGTGGCCCAGGCCGATCTCGAGGCCACTGACGCACGCTCGCTCAAACAGCAGGTGGCCGAGCGCGTTTCCACGCCGCATTGATCGGCGGGTTGGTTTCATCGACCGCCAAGCGCTGCCGTTGCCACCTCCACCCGTCGTAGCCGGGGTGCGCCGCGCCTGTCCCGGCTTCAGGGATTCCGCCAATGGATTTTGACGTGTGGGCCGCGGGCATCGGCGCGCTGTTGTTGCTGATGTCGCTGGCTTCGGGCTGGATCCGCCGCCTGCCGGTGACACCGTTCAGCCTCTACTTGCTGGCGGGTATCGCTGCCGGCCCTTGGCCGCTCGGACTGGTGGACGTGGACGTGGCCAGCCACGGGGCGGTCGTGGTGCGCGTTACCGAGATGGCGCTGGTCGTTTCACTGTTTCTCGCCGGGTTGAAATTGCGCGTGCCGTTTCGGCGCCCGGCGTGGCGCACCGCACTGCGGCTGGCGTTGCCTGCGATGCTGTTGACGGTGGCAGGGCTGTGCGCGGTTGGACACTGGGTGTTCGCGTTGCCGTGGCCGCTGGCGTTGTTGCTGGGCGCCATCGCCGCGCCTACCGACCCGGTGCTGGCCAGCATGGTGGCGGTGGACGATGCGCGCGACCAGGACGCCTTGCGCCTGGCGCTCTCGGGTGAAGCCGGCCTCAACGATGGCACGGCGCTGCCGTTTCTGATGCTGGCCCTGCTGATGCTGCACGGCCCCGTTTCGGCGGCGGACGCGGGTCGGTGGGCGCTGCTCGATTTCGGCTGGTCGCTGTTGGGCGGGCTGGGCATAGGTTTTGCGCTGGGCTGGGCGGTAGGCTTGCTTGGCGTGCGGTTGAAGTCCACCAGCCGCGACATGGCGCCGAGCGACTTCCTGGCACTGGCCTTGATGGCGTTGGCGTACGCGACGGCGCAGGCGTGTTCGGCATCGAGCTTCCTGGCGGCGTTCGCCGCGGGGCTGGGCTTGCGCCACGCCGAAGTGCAGGTGGTGCGGCGCCATCCGCATCCGCGCCTCGAGGAGGGACGCACCCGCCATCCGCCGGCGGAAATGCTGGTCAATCCCAACCGGATCGAGCCGGACGAAGTCGGCAACCCGGCCACCTCGGCAGGCATCGTCGTTTCCGACGCGCTCTCGTTCGGCGCCACGCTGGAGCGGTTGATGGCGGCGGCGTTGGTACTGCTGCTGGGCGCCGCGTTCGCGCGCTACTGGCACCCGGCGGGTGCAGGCTTGGCAGCGCTCCTGTTCGTGGTGGTGCGCCCACTGTCGGTGTATCTGGACACGATGGGCAGCGGGCTACCGCTGTCGCGCCGGCTGCTGATCGGCTGGTTGGGCGTGCGCGGCGTGGGCAGCCTGAATTACCTGGCCTTCGCGATGACACACGGGCTAAAAGGCGATGGAGCCGCGTTCGTCGCTCAGCTGGCGGTTACCACGGTGGTGCTGAGCATCATCGTGCACGGCATCTCTACCCCACCGTTGATGGCATGGCGACAGCGGCGGCTGGCCGCGCGAGGGCGTGGCGTTGCGTCCCCGGCATGAACAAGCCGCAACCGATCGCCGCCATCGACGGCCCGTGCACGACCGGCCGCACCCGCTGGCCGCCCTCTTCCCCTTTTTTCCGGGCTCCCGCCCCCGGCTGCCAGGGCTTTCACGCCACGTTCCACGGAAACATCACGCGCTGTTGCTGCGCTTTCGGTTCTGCTTGCACAACCGTCCATCCCGTCTTTCCAAGGAGAGCGACATGTCCCGCCGATTCCTCGTCCCTCTTGCCGCCAGCGCGTTGGCGCTGGGGCTGGCCTGCACTGCCTCCGCCCAGTCGAGCGCACTCAACGCCACCGACAGCGCGTTCATGGAGCACGCGATTGTCGACGGCATGGCCGAAGTCCAGATGGGCCAGCTGGCGCTCGACAAATCCTCCGACGCACAGGTGAAGCAACTGGCCCAGCGTATCGTCACCGACCACAAGAAGGCGGATCACGAACTGCGCAAGCTGGCCGTGAGAAAGCATGTGCGGTTACCTGCCACGCCCACCGCCGACGCGCAGCAGGAGGCCGCCAGCATGAAGCAGATGGAGGGTGCCGACTTCGACCGGGCCTGGGCCGCGGTGATGGTGAAGGACCACAACAAGGCCATCGACATGTTCACCACCGAAAGCCAGCAAGCCAAGGACGCCGACTTGCGCAAGTTCGCCGAAAGCACCACGCCCACGCTGCGCACGCATCTGGAGATGGCGCAGAAGCTCAACGGTGGCGCGTCCATGGACCCGTCCGGCATGGCTCACTGACGAGGACACCCGATGAATGCCAACGCCAACCAGCAATGCGCCCACCCCGCCTGCCGCTGCACCGTACCGGCCGGCGAAGCCTATTGCAGCGAGCACTGCCGCAAGCGGGTGGAATCGCCCGTATCGGACAACGCTGCAGACGCCTGCCGCTGCGGACACCCCGCGTGCAGCAGCGTCAGCGGGGCCGGTGTGGCCGGCTCGCCGTAATCGCACTCGATTCTTCCACGCATTGATTGCAGCGGTTGCGCCACACTGGCGGCGTCATCAATGACGCCCGGGATCGCGCGCTGCCCGAAAGAGACGGGCGATCGCGCGATTGGCCGCCGCTTCACCGACCGCGCCGGGTCGCGGGTCTGTCACAGGGGCACTTGATGAAAGCCACTATCCGCTGCGTGCTGACCGCGCTGTCGCTGGCGCTACTCACGACCGTTCATGCCGCCACACTGGACCCGCGCCAAACCCGCTCCTACATCGATCACGCCTGGGCCACGCTGACGCGTTCGATGGATGATTGCGCATCGTTGACGGATACCAAGGTCGCCGGCAAGCCCGTGCTGTACCTGCCCGCGGACCTGCCCATACCGCCGCACGTCGCCGCGCTGGAGCAGCGCTGCGATGTCGACGTACGCAAACTGCCGCGCCCGATCGATCGGCTCGCGGCGCTGGCGCCCACGCAATTGCCGATGCAGGGCCTGCTCTATCTGCCGCACCCGTACGTGGTGCCGGGCGGGTTTTTCAACGAGATGTATGGCTGGGACAGCTACTTCATCGTGCTGGGCCTGCTGGCGGATCACCGCCCTGCCCTGGCCCGCGGCATGGTCGACAATTTCCTGTTCGAGGTGGCGCATTACGGCGCCGTGCTCAATGCCAACCGGACCTATTACCTCACCCGCTCGCAGCCGCCGTTCCTGGGTGCGATGATCCGCGCCGTGCTCGACGACCCCGCCGCGTTCCGCGACCGTGCCGAGGCGCAGGCCTGGCTGCGGCATGCCTATCCGCTGGCCGTCAGGGACCATGACATCTGGCTGCGCAAGGAGCACCGCGCCGGCGACACCGACCTGGCCCGCTACTTCGACCTCGGCGGCGCACGCCCGGTGCAGGAAATTCCCGACAGCGATTACCTGGTCACGGCCATCGACTGGCTGCTGGAGCACCCATCGGTCCACCACGATTACCTGGTGAAGGCAGCCGAACATCCCGATGCGGCCGAGGCGGCACGGTTGAAGGCCGTCAGCTGCGACGTGCGTGCCTCGACCGTCTGCGCTGCGGCATGGTCCAAGGGCTATCGCCTCAGTGCGGACTTCTATCTCGGCGATCGCGCCATGCGCGAATCGGGTTTCGACACCAGCTTCCGTTTCGGCCCGTTTGGCGGCTCCACCCACCATTACGCGCCGGTGGGATTGAACAGCCTGCTCTACCGCTACGAGCGCGACCTGCGCGATTTCGCGACGCGGCTCGATCTCGATGACGACGTGCAGCGCTGGGCCAGTGCCGCGGACGCCCGGCGCCGCGCCATCGACACCTATCTGTGGCGTGCCGACCGCGGCATGTACATGGATTACGACTTCGTCGGCAAGACATCATCGAACTACAACTACCTGACCACCTTCTATCCACTGTGGGCCGGCGCAGCCTCCGCGCAGCAAGCCAGGGCCGTACGCGCGAAACTGCCCGTTTTCGAGCACATGGGCGGGCTGGCCATGAGCGATCGTGTCAGCGGCGCGCAATGGGACGCGCCCTTCGGCTGGGCGCCAACCAACTGGCTGGCGGTGGCGGGCCTGGACGCCTACGGCTTCCATGACGATGCGCGACGCATTGCCCGCGCGTTCACCGCCACCATCGATCGCAGCCTGGCCGCGGACGGCACCATCCGCGAGAAATACAACATGGTCAGCGGCGATGCCGATGTAAGGATCAGCGCCGGCTACAAGGACAACGTCATCGGTTTCGGCTGGACCAACGGCGTGTACCTGAAGTTGCAGCAACTGCTGCATGCCCCATCGGCCAGTGAAGTACGCACCGCCGAGACGGTGCACTGAAGCCGCGGATCAGCCGCGGCTGGGGATCTTCAGCCCGCGTTGGACCGCCGGACGCTCCATCGCCCGGTTGAGCCAACGCCCCACGCTGGCGTACGCGTCGTAATCGACCAGCTCACGCGCCTCGTAGAACGTGATCAGGTTGTTGACCCAGCCAACGGTGGCGATGTCGGCGATGCTGTAGTCGTCGCCCATGATCCAGTCCTGGCCGTCCAGACGTCCATTCAACACGCCGAGCAGGCGTTTCGATTCATCCACGTAGCGCTGCAGCGGCCGCTTGTCGGCGTACTCCTTGCCGGCAAACTTGTTGAAAAAGCCGACCTGCCCGAACATCGGTCCGATCGACGCCATCTGGAAAAACACCCACTGGATGGTATGCCAGCGCCGGGCTGGATCGGTGGAGATGAACTTGCCGGTCTTGTCGGCCAGGTACAGCAGGATGGCGCCCGACTCGAACAGACCCAGCGGCTCGCCGCGGGGACCGTCGGGATCGATGATGGCGGGGATCTTGCCGTTGGGGTTCAGCGAAAGAAATTCCGGCGTGTGGCTCTCGTTGCGGGTGATGTCGACCAGGTGCGGCTCGTACGGCAGGCCGGTCTCCTCCAGCATGATCGATGCCTTGACGCCATTGGGCGTGTTCAGCGAATACAGCTGGATCCGATCGGGATGCTGCGCGGGCCAACGCTGGGCGATCGGAAAGCGGGAGAGGTCTGACATGGTTGCTCCTTTGGGTAGCGGCCCGCGATCGTCTGCACCGCGAGCATGAAGACCGGGCGATCGTAACGCTTCCACATGCAGCGAGGCGAAGCGCGGCTCGAACGAGCCCCACTTCGCCTTGCGCGTCCGTTGCGAAACGCCCGGGTCCAGGGCCTGGGTCTACGGGCGGGTCCGCGCCGTCGGCGGAACGTTGTCCATGCCAGCCGTCGTCGCCGGCGGCGGATACGTCGGGGCGGTGGACGCGGTCGCCGGCGGTATCGGAGCCGGTGCGGGAGCGACCGGGGGATAAGCCGTCGCTGCGGCGCCGGGCTTCAGGGCGGGGGTGAACAGCACGTCGACCTTGCCGAACCGCTCATAGGAGGTGTCCACCAGGCCGTCGAG
>JBIQMK010000143.1:0-8618 GCA_044463365.1 Rhodanobacter sp.
CGAGTAGCCACACTTCCTGGCCGTCATTCCACAGGGCCGCATAGAACAGGATGCTCTCGAATACCTCGCGATAGACCGAGATGAAGGCCAGCCCGAACAGGAACCACGCCGAACGCCGGTCGAGTGCGGCGGCCATCTTTTCCTTCAAATACGCCTGCCAGCGACCACCGATACTTTTCTGGTGCATCCACAGACCGACCCCAAGCAGCACGAACGCCGCAAACAGCGATGACAGTCCCTCGGTCAACTCACGACCGGCACCACTGATGGAAATTGCGTAGCTGGCGATCGCCCAGGTGATACCCCCGGCGACCAACGCCAGGCTCCAGCCGGCATGCACGTAGCGCAGCGCTTCGGGCCGCGCGGCCTTGCGCAAGAAGGCGAGCAAGGCGACAACGACCAGCAGAGCTTCCAGACCTTCACGCACCAGGATGGTGAAAGCACCCAGGAAGGTGGTGGCCGCATCGCCTGCAGCATCGGCGGTGACTTCTTGCGCGCGCAGCAACAGACCATCGACCTCATCGGCCTGTTTCGACACCGATGCAACCGAGGTGCTGCTCGTCAGCGCGGTGCGATAGGCACCCATCGCCGTTTCAAGCTGGGCGCGCAGTGCGCCGTCCCGTGCATTGAGTTGCGGCTCGACGGGCTCCACGCCATCGAGGTAGGCGGACAGCGCCAGCTGGGTGGCTTGCGCCTTGGCACCGGCCCGGTAAGCCGTCAGGCTCGCCGTCAGTCGCGCTCGTGCCAGAGGAATTCCCGCCAGGGCCTGCTGCTGAATGGCCTCAGGGTGTGCCCTTAGATAGCCTAGGATCGCCCGTGCGCGCGCTGCATCGAGCGTGGGCGTCAATTGCGTGACGCGAGCGCGCGACAGCTCCTTCAGGTCAGCAACCTGTGCTTGTGCGGCGGTGTCGTGCTGCCACATATCGGCACCGGTGGACGCCTCCTTCGTATACGCCAGCGAGCCCACGTAATACGCAAGTGCCCAACGATCATCGGACGACAGCTGCTGCTCGTAGCTCACCATCGGCGTGCCTTCCACGCCTTGGCTGATCACCTCGTACAACGACAGCGCGCTGCGCTGATCTGCCCGCGTCTGATCGGTGAAATTCACCGGACGAGGCGACAGTTGCATGCCAGCGGGCCCGTCACCGTGTCCGGTGACGCCATGACAGGCGGCACACTGGTTCTGATAGAGCGCCTCCCCACGCACCAGGTCGGGGACGTGTTCCGGTGCGGTCGGCACCGGATACGCTTGCAGCAACGCATCGGCCAGCGCATGCGCTTGCGTCGCCACTTGGGCGGGCGCCGCCTTGGCATCGACGGAGGCCACCAGTTTATCGGCCTGCTTCATGAGTGCAGGCGTGGTCGCGGTCGATGGCAACGCGCCGATGCGTGATCGCGCCGTCGATGTGAATTCCCGCATCTCGGCGTACTCGGATGCGCTGATCACCGCGCCATCTTTCACCGCACCCGCGTAGTCCGTCGCCAGATAGTCGAGCATCTGCCAGGTTTGCGGCACCGACGCGATGACATCTTGAGCCAAGATCGGAAAGGCCATCGTGCCGAACAAGAGAAGCAGCGCCATGGAAAGACCACGAAAAGCGGTGCGAATACGATTCGTTATCATCTAATAGATGATACTCGTCCTTGAGGAATTCGCCAGCACATCACCTCCGCCAGGGCGTCCACCGAGCCTGTATCAGGAGCCAGTGTGCCGCGGGAAGGCATGTCGGTGACTGATGTCACCCGAAGGTTGGTGTTGCCTAGCCGATTGCAATCGAAGTAATTACCGAGTCTCGATGGTCAGAGCGACGACGTTCGACGCTTACGAGGGTT
This sequence comes from Rhodanobacter sp., assembly GCA_044463365.1. GTDB lineage: Bacteria > Pseudomonadota > Gammaproteobacteria > Xanthomonadales > Rhodanobacteraceae > Rhodanobacter. The sequence goes on from JBIQMK010000143.1 coordinate 1,837, forward strand.
GGCAACGATTAGTGGTTTGCACGGCGTTTTGGCGACCCCACAGCTGCCGTCAGACTGATTGCAGCAGTGGTCCGTAAGATAGCCAATCAGGTCGTTCATGGCTTCGATGACCGGCGTGTAGTAGACGAAACGCCCACTCTGCTGGCTGGTCACAAGACCGGCGTGCGACAGCTCCTTCAGATGGAACGAAAGCGTGGCATTGGCCAGTCCCAGCTTCTCGGCAATCGCACTGGCGGCCAGACCGTCCGGAGCGTGCTCGATCAGCAACCTATAGACCGCCAACCTCGACTCCTGCGCTAGCGCGGAAAGGATCGTGAGAGCTTGTTTGGTCTGCATGATGGGGGTGGTCGGCTCATAACGGCGTGCGGTGATCGTCGTGGGCAGTGTAATGCTTGCGCTCATCACGGATCAGCCGGCCGCACACGGACAATACGTTGTAATGACCTCGCATGACGATGCTCCATTCAAGCCTGCCTTGTTTCATACCAACGCTTGCTGCCGTTGACGATGCGAACCACCGACAACATCACCGGCACTTCGATCAGGACGCCGACCACGGTGGCCAGCGCGGCGCCGGAGTGCACACCGAACAGACCCACGGCAGTGGCAACAGCCAGCTCGAAAAAGTTGCTGGCTCCGATCAACGCCGACGGTCCGGCCACGCAATGGGCTACCCCGAACCGACGGTTGAGCACGTAGGCCAACCCCGAGTTGAAATACACCTGGATCAGGATCGGCACAGCCAGCATGGCGATCACTGTCGGCTGGGCCAGGATCTGCTGGCCCTGAAAACCGAACAGCAGCACGAGGGTGGCCAGCAGCGCTAACAGGGACGCCGGCCCCAGCCGTTGGAGCAATGCCTGCAACCGTGCCTCGCCACCTCGTGAAAGCATCCAGCGACGCAGCACCACGCTGATGGCCACCGGCACGACGATGTAGAGCAGTACCGACAACAGCAACGTGTTCCACGGCACCGTGATCGAGGAAATGCCCAGCAGCAGCGCCACGATGGGTGCGAACGCGACCACCATGATCGTGTCGTTCAAGGCGACCTGGCTCAGCGTGAAGTTCGGTTCGCCATGGCACAGATTGCTCCACACGAACACCATCGCCGTGCACGGCGCCGCGGCCAGCAGGATCAGGCCGGCGATGTAGGAATCGAGTTGGTCCGCAGGCAGATACCCGGCAAAGACGTGACGGATGAAGATCCAACCCAATAGCGCCATCGAGAACGGTTTGACGGCCCAATTGATGAAAAGTGTGACGCCAATGCCTTTCCATTGCTGGCGCACGCCACCGAGCGCGCTGAAATCGATCTTCAACAGCATTGGGATGATCATCAACCAGATGAGCACGGCCACCGGCAGATTGACCTGGGCAACCTGCATGCCTCCCAAGGCTTCAAAGGTGCCAGGTAGCCAGTGGCCCAGAACCGTGCCCGCCACGATGCACAGCAAGACCCAGACCGTGAGGTAGCGCTCGAAGAAGCCGATGCGGGTGCCGCTGGCCGCATCCGGATGGGCCTTGATCACATCGGCAGACAGCTGGCTCACGCGTGTGCCTCTTCGACGTCGGTGAGGGTGCCGATGTGATCCAGCGCCTGCTTCAATGCGTCCCGGCTCATCGTTTCCACCGGCAGGTTCACCAGTGCGGTAACTCGATAAAGCACCAGCGTGTGGGCCAAGCGGAAAGCCTCGATCGCAGCACCGGCATCTTGGGCCGCCGCCGGATCGGGCTGGCCCCAGTGGGCCTTTACGAAATCGCCGAACAGCACTGGACACGTCTCATTGGCGGCGTTGTCGCAAACCGTGATCACGATATCCAGCGGTGGGGCATCTTCCCCGGTGAAACGGTCCCACGACTTGCTACTGAGACCTTCGGTACAGATGCCGAATGCCTTGAGCTCTTCGATCGCATGGGGATTGACGCGGCCGGTCGGCTGACTGCCGGCGCTGAACGCTTCGAAGCGGCCCTTGCCCAAATGGTTGAGGGTCGCTTCGGACAGGATGCTGCGGGCGGAATTGCCCGTGCAGATGAACAGAACGCGGCACGGCTGCAATGACGGTCTCGGGTTAAATTCTATAATTCCATAATGGTAGAATAATCAAATCAAGGCAACGGGACCCGTTCAAGGTAACGGGAACCGTGTTCATGACGATGCAGGACCTGCCCCACATTGCTGCCGATGTGCTGGAAACGCCCAGCTTGGCCAAGCTGGCCCCTGCCGGCCGACTCCACCCATCCGCCACGCTTCCTGATCCTGTATGGCTCCCTGCGCCCGTGCACCTCGCTTCCTCGTCGGACGCATAGGTCGGAACCATCTCTTGAACAAAGCCCAACAAGACCCAACCAGAAGCAACAATCACTGGCATACCCAATGGCACACCAGCTTTCCTTAGGGCACAAAAAAAGCCACGAAAATCATGGCTTTAGTTGATGTATCTGGCGGAGAGAGAGGGATTCGAACCCTCGATAAGGCTTTTGACCCTATACTCCCTTAGCAGGGGAGCCCCTTCAGCCTCTCGGGCATCTCTCCGGATTTTTCGCCGCACTGCTGCGGAGCCGGCAAGGATACTGACCGGCGGGCTCGAGGTAAAGGCTTAATTCAGTGATCGTGTTCGGTGGGCGCGTCCGGCGTGCCGCCGGCATCGTTTTCGCCCTTGATCCGCTGATAGATTTCTTCGCGATGGACGGCGACGGTCTTGGGCGCGTTGATACCGATACGCACCTGATTGCCCTTTACTCCGAGAACGGTAACGGTCACCTCGTCGCCGATCATCAGGGTTTCACCGACCCTGCGGGTCAGAATCAACATGATTTTGCTACTCCATAATGCTGTTGTTCACAGGCCTGCGGTGCAAGGAACCTCACCCCTGAGCTCCTCTTGCGCAGTTCGACGATTGATCCGTCGAAGGCCCTCTCGCCTTCCCGGCTCACAGCCAAAACACTCCTTAGCGTCCTGACTGGCGACGCCACCGCTTTCCGGTGGCACCGACACTGCCGCCGATACTAACTGAGCGTCATTACCGCGCGCAATGCAATACGCCGGTGACAAATGGCATGGGCAGGCTAGCGTTCATGCTTGCTCATTGGGCGGAAACCCACTGCGGCAACGCGGCCAGCAAAGCGGGCAATTCCGGCGCATCGCGACCACCGCCCTGGGCCATGTCGGCGCGACCGCCGCCCTTGCCGTCGATCTGCGCGGCGACGTGCGCAACCACGTTGCCAGCCTTCGTTCGCTGAAGGCCCTTGCCATGGACACCGGCGATCAGCGATACCCGGCCATCGGCGGCACCAGCGAGCAGAACCACGCAATCGCCGAGCTGCTGCTTGAGCTGATCCACGCCATCGCGCAACGACTTCGCGTCGAGCCCTTCCAGCCGCGCGGCCACCACCTTGATGCCATCGACATCGACGGCGCTGCCGGCCAGGTCGGCGGTGGCGGAACCGGCTGCCTTGCTGCGCAGCGCATCGAGTTCGCGTTCGAGTTTCTTCTGGCGATCGAACAGCTGGCGCAGCTTTTCGACCGCCTCGTCGCCGCTGCTGGAAAGCAGATGCGAAAACTCGGCAAGGCGACGCTCTTCGTCCGCCACCCAGGCCAGCGCGCCGGCGCCCGTCACCGCCTCGATACGCCGCACGCCGGAGGCCACGCCCGCTTCGCTGACGATCTTGAACAGGCCGATGTCGCCAGTGCGGCTCACGTGCGTACCGCCACACAGCTCGGTGGAGAAATCACCCATCTTCAGCACGCGCACTTCGTCGCCGTACTTCTCGCCGAACAAGGCCATCGCGCCGAACTCGATCGCTTCGTCGTAGGCCATGTTGTGGATTTCCGCGGCGGCGTTGCGGCGCACTTCGGCATTGACCATGGCTTCGACGCGCTGCAACTCATCCGCGCTCATCGGCTTGAAATGGGAGAAGTCGAAGCGCAGCCGCTCCGGTGCCACCAGCGATCCCTTCTGCGCCACGTGGTCACCCAGCACCTGGCGCAAGGCCGCATGCAGCAGATGGGTGGCCGAGTGATTGAGCACGATCGCCTGCCGGCGCGTGGCATCCACGCGCGGCGCCAGCAGATCGCCGGTGCGCAATGGCTGCGCGCCATGCCAGCGGCCGGCATGACCGAAGAACACGCCCCCCATCTTCAAGGTGTCATCGACCTCGAAACGGCCATGGGCATGGATCAACTCGCCCTGGTCGCCCACCTGGCCGCCGGACTCGGCGTAGAACGGCGTGCGGTCGAGAATCAGCAGCCCCTCCTCGCCCTTGCCCAGCTGGTCCACCTGGCGGCCATCGCGAACGATGCCCAGCAGCTTGCTGCCTTCGCTGTGCAACGCCTCGTAACCCAGGAATACGGTGGGTTTCAGTTGGCTGGCCAGTTCGGCCGGCATCTGGCCCTTCGCTTCGAACTTGCCGGCGGCGCGGGCGCGCTGGCGCTGTGCGTCCATCGCCTGCTCAAAGCCGTCCATGTCCACATCGAGGCCACGCTCGCGCGCGATGTCGGCGGTGAGATCGACCGGGAAACCGTAGGTGTCGTACAGCCGGAACGCATCGTCGCCGGCAATGGTCTTGGTGGATTTCTGCGCCACCTCATCGAACACGCGCATGCCGTGCTCCAGGGTCTCGCCGAAACGATGCTCCTCAGTGCGCAGGGCGTCCTCGACGAACGACTGTTTCGCGGCAAGCTCCGGATACGCCGCGCCCATTTCCTCGACCAGCGGTGCGACCATTTTCCAGAAGAAATCGCCGCGCACGCCCAGCATCCAGCCATGGCGCAGGGCGCGGCGGATGATGCGGCGCAGGACGTAGCCGCGGCCCTCGTTGGACGGCAGCACGCCATCGACGATCAGGAAGGAGCAGGCGCGGATGTGGTCGGCAATCACACGCAGCGACTTGTTGGCCATATCCGCCGTGCCGGTGAACTCGCCCGCCGCGCGGATCAGGTTGGCGAACAGGTCGATCTCGTAATTCGAATGCACGTGCTGCAACACGGCGGCGAGGCGCTCCAGGCCCATGCCGGTATCCACGCACGGTGCCGGCAGCGGGCTCAGCGTGCCATCGGGCGCGCGGTCGAACTGCATGAACACCAGGTTCCAGATCTCAATGTAGCGATCGCCATCCTCGTCTGGCGAACCCGGCGGACCGCCGGCGATGTCGGCGCCGTGGTCGTAGAAGATCTCTGTGCACGGTCCGCAGGGGCCGGTGTCGGCCATCTGCCAGAAATTGTCGGACGCATACGGCGCGCCCTTGTTGTCGCCGATACGCACGATGCGCTCGGCCGGCACGCCGATTTCCTTGTTCCAGATGTCGAACGCCTCGTCGTCGGTCTGGTACACGGTGACCCACAACTTGTCCGCCGGCAGCTTGAACACGCCGGTCAACAACTCCCATGCAAACACGATCGCATCGCGCTTGAAGTAATCGCCGAACGACCAGTTGCCCAGCATCTCGAAAAACGTGTGGTGGCGGGCGGTGTAGCCCACCGCATCCAGATCGTTGTGCTTGCCGCCCGCTCGCAGGCAACGCTGCACATCGGCGGCGCGGACGTATCCAGGCTTCTCGCTGCCAAGGAACACGTTCTTGAACTGCACCATGCCGGAGTTGGTGAACAGCAGCGTGGGATCGCTGGACGGCACCAGCGAGCTGGACGGCACGATGGTGTGGCCCTTGGCGCGGAAATAATCGAGGAAGGTGGAGCGGATTTCGGAGGTTTTCATGCGGATCGGGAATGGCGGACGACAAAAGGCCACACCGTGACGCGCCCCGGCGGTTTCTCCATGATCCCGCGGGGGTTTCAGGAAATATCGTCGGCGGCTTCGTCCACGTCGGCGTGGGTAACACGTCGTACTGTGGCGGCGGCAAAGCCGCGGCGCAAGAGGAATTGCGCCCGGCGGTTGCGTTCGGCGGGGTCGGAGGTGCCCGCGCCGCCATAGCGGCGGCGCAATTGCGCGGCGGCGGAAGCGTCCCAGTCGACCTCGGCTTCGTCCATCAATTCGCGAATGCGGGCGTCGGCCAGACCATGGCTTTTCAGCTCCACCCGCAGGCGCATCGGGCCGTAACCCTGGCCGATACGGCTGCGCAACAGCACTTCGGCGAAGCGGTCGTCATCCTGGTAGTGCTGCGCGCCCAGCCGATCGAGCGCGTCGACCGTTTCCTCGCCTTCGTAGCCGCCCTGACGCAGCTTGGTTTTCAGCTCCTTGCGCGAATGTTCGCGGCGCGCCAGCAGGCCCAGCGCCTTGTCGTAGGCGCTGCGCTTGGGCTTGGCGGGATCATCCGGGCCGGGACGGCGTTTCATGGGCGTGCACATCCGATGGGGCTGGATCGCGCCAACCGTTCTCCCTGAGCGTAGTGCAACGGCGTCGCAAGAGGCTTGCCAGCCACCAAACGCACATGGCCCGGACGAGCCGGGCCATGTGCTGCAACGCATCGCTGCCGAACGGGGCTCACGCTTCCTCGAGCGCCTCTTCCGCGGCGGCCGCGGCCGGCTTGCCGACCGGCACCAGCAGGCGCTCGCGCAGCAGGCGGTCGATCTCGTTGGTCATGTCCGGATGTTCGCGCATGTACTGGCGCACGTTCTCCTTGCCCTGGCCGATGCGCTCACCCTTGTAGCTGTACCAGGCGCCGGATTTCTCGATCAGGTTCTGCGCCACGCCCAGCTCGATGATCTCGCCCTCGCGCGAGGTGCCTTCGCCGTACAGGATCTCGAACTCGCACTGGCGGAACGGCGGCGCCACCTTGTTCTTGACCACCTTGACGCGGGTTTCCGAGCCGATGATCTCGTCGCC